>NZ_JAFBBV010000001.1:4017398-4326429 GCF_016907365.1 Oerskovia paurometabola
CCGGCACCACCGCCGTCAACTACAGCTCCGACCAGCTCCACGGCTCCTCGAGCGGGTTCTCCCCCGGATCCACGTGGAAGGTGTTCACGCTCGCCGAGTGGCTCCGCTCGGGCCGCACGCTCAACGACACCGTGAACGCGAACAAGCGGTCGTTCGTCCCGACCCGCGACTTCCACGCCTCGTGCGCCCGGCTCGACCGCATCCCGTGGTCTCCGGGCAACTCGGACGGCTCGACCGACCAGGGGTCGATCCCGGTCCTGCGCGCCACGTTCAACTCCGTCAACACCGCCTACGCGTCGATGGAGTCCCAGCTCGACCTGTGCGCGGTCCGCGACATGGCGTGGACCGCTGGGCTGCGCCCCTCCCGCACCGCCGAGATCACGGGCGACGCGTCGTCGATCCACGTCATGCCGACCATGACGATCGGCACCCAGAACTCCTCCCCCCTGCAGATGGCCGCCGCCTACGCGACGTTCGCGAGCGGCGGCACGTACTGCGACCCCATCGCGATCACCCGCGTCGTCGGGGCCGACGGAGCCGACCTGCCCGTGCCGTCCGCGAACTGCCGCCCCGAAGCCGTGGACCCCCGGATCGCGAACACCGTCACGTTCGCCCTGGAGAACGTCATGACGCAGGGCACCGCCAAGAAGTCCCAGCTCTCCCGGCCGAGCGCCGGCAAGTCCGGCACGGCCAACAACAACAACCACACCTGGTTCATCGGGTACACGCCGCAGCTCGTCACCGCCGTGTGGATCGGCAACGCCGAGAACGACGTGTCCATGAGCTACATGAAGATCAACGGGCACTACGAGAAGCGCTGGTACGGCTCGACGCTGGCCGCGCCGACGTGGCGGTCCTACATGGAGACCGCGCTCGAGGGCCTCCCCGTCGTGGGCTTCCCCGGCCCGGACCCGGCGATGCTGGGCCAGGCGCCCGCACCCAGGCCCGCCGAGAGGCCCGAGGACGACGCACCGGCCACACCCACCGACCCTGCTCCGCCCACCGACCCCGCACCCCCGACCGACCCCGCCCCGCCCGCCGACCCGGGTGTGCCCCCGACGCCGTAGCCGAGCCGCCCTAGCTCGTCCGCCGCAGCCGGCGACTCCCCGCCGCCGACCGTCCGTCGGACGACGTACCTCGGACGCCCCACGCTCTCGGGTCACGTTCAGGGTTCTTTCAGGGGGATCCCCGATGCTCCGCCCACCGGGCCGCCGCCAGGATGAGCACAGCGGCTCGGAGGGACGACCGTGGGCGGTCCCCACCGCACCACTCCCCTCGACCGGGTCGCCGTCCCGTACGCGCACCCCTCGAGAGAGAGTCCCGACATGCCCTCCCCGTCCCCTGCCCCGGCCCCCGTCGCGGCGGCTGCAGCCGCCGGCGGCACTCCCCCTTCAGGCTCCGACGCGATCGCGACGGCCCGGGGCCTCGTCAAGACCTACGGCAAGGGCCCGACGGCGGTCCACGCGCTCGCGGGCGTCGACGTCGACTTCGGGCGTGGTCGGTTCACCGCGATCATGGGCCCGTCCGGCTCCGGCAAGTCGACGCTCATGCACTGCATGGCGGGCCTCGACACCCCCACGGGCGGCACGGTCGTCGTGGACGACCTCGTCGTCTCCACGATGAACCAGCGCCAGCTCACGAAGCTGCGCCGCACCCAGCTCGGGTTCGTCTTCCAGTCGTTCAACCTCGTCCCGACGCTCACGGCCGAGGAGAACATCACACTGCCCCTCGACATCGCGCGCAAGCCCGTCGACCGGGCGTACCTCGCGAAGGTGGTCGACGCCGTCGGGCTGACGGACAGGCTCAAGCACCGTCCGAGCGAGCTGTCCGGCGGGCAGCAGCAGCGCGTCGCGTGCGCGCGCGCCCTGGTCTCCAAGCCGTCCGTCGTGTTCGCCGACGAGCCCACGGGGAACCTCGACTCGACGTCCTCGCGCGAGGTCCTGACGTTCCTGCGCGAGTCGGTCGACGACCTGGGGCAGTCGGTCGTCATGGTCACGCACGACCCGGTCGCCGCGAGCTACGCGCACCGCGTCCTGTTCCTCGCGGACGGCCGCATCGTCGACGAGGTCACCGACCCGACGCCCGACTCCGTCCTCGCGGTCCTGGGCTCCCTCACGCGCAAGAAGGCGGCCGCCTGATGCTGCGCGTCGCCCTGCGCAACGTCCGGGCGCACCTCGTGCGCCTCGGGATGTCCATCCTCGCGGTCGTGCTCGGTGTCTCGTTCGTCGCGGGCACGTTCTCGCTGCGCGAGATGCTCGCCGCGACGTTCGACGGCATCGTCGACAGCTCGTCCGCCGACGTCCTGGTGCGCGGCGAGGAGGAGTCGTCCGCGCTCACCCAGGAGAACGCGAGCGCCGGCGCGGTCCGCAACCCGATCCCGGCCGACCTCACGGACACGATCGAGGAGGTCGACGGCGTCGCGCACGCCTTCGCCGACTACACCGGTCCGCTCGTGCTCGTCGGGGCGGACGGCACCCCGCCGCCCACCACGGGCGCCCCGACGTTCGGCCTCGCCTACCGGGCCGAGGACCCCGCGACCCCGCTCACGGAGGGGGCGGCGCCGTCGGGCCCGGAAGAGTTCGCGCTCGAGGCCGCCACGGCGCAGGCCAGCGGCCTCGCGGTCGGCGACACGACGACGCTCGTCGTCGCCGGGCAGATCACCGAGGCGACCCTGACCGGGATCGTCGACATGGGCGCCTCGATGGCCGGGGCGAGCATCGTGTTCTTCGACGAGGCCACCGCGGCGGAGGCGTTCGCGCCCGACGGCGCGGTCTCCGCCATCACGGTCCTCGCCGAGGACGGGGTGAGCGAGCAGGAGCTGCGCGACGACGTCGCGGCCGCCCTGGAGGCCTCGTCGCCGACCGAGGCCGTCGAGGTCGTCACGGGCCAGGTCGCACGCGACGAGGCCCGCGAGGACATCGCGTCGATGCTGGGATTCATCGAGACGTTCCTGCTGGTCTTCGCCGGGATCTCGCTGTTCGTCGGCGGGTTCATCATCGCGAACACGTTCGCCATGACGGTCCGCCAGCGTCAGCGCGAGTTCGCCCTGCTCCGCGCGGTCGGGGCCTCGCCGCTCCAGGTGTTCTCCTCGATCCTGGTCCAGGCCGCGATCATCGGCACGCTGGGCGGTGCGCTCGGCATCCTCGGCGGGCTCGGGCTCGTGACCGCCCTCAAGTCCGTGTTCGAGTCCATGGGGATGGACCTCGCGGGCGAGATCCCCGTCGACGCATCGATGATCGTGGTCTCGCTCGTGCTGGGCATCGTCGTCTCGGTCGCGTCCGCCGCGCTGCCCGCCCGGCGCGCGGCGCTCGTCGCCCCGGTCGAGGCCATGCGTGACGACTCCCCGGCCCAGGCCGGGTCGCTCAGGGTCCGCGGGATCATCGGCGCGGTCGTCGCCGGGGCCGGCGCCGGGGCCGTCGTGCTGGCCGTCGTCCAGGCTGCGGCCGACGACGCCGCGAGCACCGGCGGCCTGCTCGGCCTCGGTGCCGTGGGCGTCGTCGTCGGGACGCTGCTGCTCGCGCCCGTCGTGGCCCGAGGCGTCCTGCACGTCATGTCCGCGCCGTTCGTCGCGTGGGCCAAGCCGCTGGGGACGCTCGCGCGGGGCAACGTGACCCGCAACCCGCGACGTACCGCGAGCACCGCGGGCGCCCTCATGATCGGGATGTCGCTCGTCGGCGCCGCGTCGGTCCTCGCCGCGTCCATGCAGGCGTCGATGAAGAACATCGTGACCGAGGAGTCCCTCGCCGACCTCGTGGTGCAGTCCGCGACCGGCACGGTCCCCTCGGGCGCGGTGAGCGACATCTCCGACCTGCCCGAGGTCGGACGGGCCGACTCCATGACCGCCGACCGGTACTTCGTCGGAGCAGCGGGCGAGGCCGCGGACGACGCGGCGGCACTGTTCGTGCTCGGCGTCGACCCGAGCCTCTTCGGCCAGACGTGGCGCACCGAGGCCGTCGAGGGCGACCTCGACACGCTCGCCGACGGGCAGGTCTCGGTCCTGCGGGCGACCGCCGACGACGAGGGCTGGGAGCTCGGCGACGAGCTCACGCTGCGCTCACAGCTCGGCAGCGCCGACGTGACGATCGGCTCGGTCTTCGACTCGCCCGCCCTGGGCGTGCCCGTCGTCGTGCCGGACACCGTGTTCGCGGAGCTCTCCGCAGCACCCGCCGAGATGTCGACCATGCTGCTCCTCCAGGCCGCCGACGGCGTGACCCAGGCAGAGCTGGACACCGCGGTCACCGCCGCGGCCAAGCCCTACATGATCGTGTCCGTCATGGACAACGAGGAGTTCATCTCGTCCCTCGCGAGCCAGGTCAACCAGATGCTCACGATCCTCTACGCGCTGCTGGGGCTGTCGATCGTCATCGCGATCCTCGGCATCGTCAACACCCTCGCGCTGTCCGTGATCGAGCGGACCCGCGAGATCGGTCTCCTGCGGGCCGTCGGGCTCGGCCGTTCGCAGCTCGCCGGGACGATCGTCATCGAGTCGGTCCTCACGGCCGTGTTCGGGACGGTGCTGGGCCTCGCGGTCGGCGTCGGCCTCGCCGCCGGGATGCCGACAGTGTTCGCCAGCACGGGCTTCACCGACCTCGTGATCCCGTGGCCCGCGCTGGGGACCATGGTCGGCATCGCGGTGCTCGTCGGCGTCCTGGCCGCCGGGTGGCCCGCGCTGCGCGCGGCCCGGCTCCCGGTGCTCGACGCCGTCACGGTCGACTGACGGCTGACGGGTGCCGGTCGCCCTGGAGGGGCGGCCGGCACCCGTTGGCACCCGTAGATACCCGCTGGCACCCGTTGGCACCCGTTGGCACAGGCGCCGTGCGTGCCGGAGGATCGGCCCATGCCGATCCTGCCCACCGACCGAGACCCACGGCTGGTCACCGTGCGCCGAGGCGGCACCCTCACCGACGACGACCACCACCTCCTTGCGGAGTGGGCCGCGGTCTGCGCCGAGCACGTCCTGCCCCTGTTCGAGCAGGCCGCACCCGACGACCCGCGTCCGCGCGAGGCCCTCGACGTCGGACGCGCCTGGATCCGCGGCGAGGTGGCCATGAAGGACGCACACCGGGCCGCGTTCCCGGCGAACGCCGCCGGACGGGACCTGCCCGCCCCGGCGAGGTACGCCGCGCTCGCGGCCGGCCAGGCCGTCGCCGTGGCCCACGTCGCCGCGCACGACCTGGGAGCCGCTGCGTATGCGATCCGGTCCGTTTCCGCCGACGCGGCGGCGCGCGGCGAGGACGGCGAGGCGGCCCGGCTCGCCGAGAGGGACTGGCAGCGCGACCAGCTCCCCGACGCCGTCCGGGACCTGGTCCTCGACGACCAGCGGCGCCGGAGCGCGATCTGCTGGGACGCCTTCGACGACTGACGCGCCGCCCGGCCCGGCCTCAGGCCGCGGGCTCCGCGCCGACCCCGGGCTCCCCACCGACTGCGGGCTGCGCGCCGGCGGCAGGTCCGCCCGTCGACGTCCAGGAACCGAGCGGCTGCGACGGTACGTCCTCGTCCGTCTCCTTGGTCCCGCAGACCACGAAGCCCCGGGCCTCGTAGTTCGCCAGGGCCGCGGGTCCGTCGAGCGAGCACGTGTGCACCCAGACCCGGGCGACCCGCGGGAGGTCGAACCGCCGCGGCAGCGACCACGCGGCCGCGACCCCGTGCTCGAGCAGCACCCCGCCCAGCCCGCGACCGATCGCCTGCTCCGCGAGCCCGAAGTACCGGACCTCGACGTGCGTGCGGTCCTCGGCGACGACGGGCTGGAGCTGGACGTAGCCCCACGGCCCGTCCTCGCCGTAGAGGATCCAGAACTCCGTGCCCGGCACCTGGAGCTCCGCGGCCCACTGCTCGCGCGTCCACCCGAGGCGGTCGGTCCAGGACCAAGGGCCGCCGACCAGACCGTAGAGGAACCGTGCGTACTCGGGGCGGACCCCCACGGTCCGTTCGAGCCGGACCCCGTCGGGGACCGCGCGCGGCGGCCGGTCGGGTGCCTGGAGCATCTGGAGCGTCGTGGTGAGGACCTTCACGAGCGTCAACAGTACGGTCGTGTCGCGCCGGCCCGGCGCCCGTCACGAACCGCTCAGGGCCGGGCCGCGACCTAGGTCGCGGGCGCCGTCGGGTCCCAGACGAAGCCCAGCGCATCGAGAGCCGCGGTCCGCTCGGGGCTCAGCCTCCCGCCCGTCCCCTCGCTGCGCCGGCTGCGCACCCACTGTCCCAGCCGGAACCCGTCGTCGCGCCGGTGCCTGATCGGCACGCGCGCATGCCCGTGGTCGGCGACGTACGCGGCGAGGGCGTCGACGCCCTGCTGCCACAGGGCGTCGTTGTCGCGGACGCGCCACGCGAAGCCGAGCCGGTCGAGGGCCTCGACGCGGTCGGCGGCGAGCAGGCCCTTGGCGTACCGGGCTCGCACGTACGCGACCCAGTCGCCCAGGCGCTTGCCGTCCGCGGTCACGAAGCTCGCGGGGACACGGCAGTGCCCGTGGTCGGCCCGGTAGGTCTCGAGCGCGGCGACCCAGGTGCGGAACGCCCGGTCGTCCGTCGCGCGCGTCACCCCCGGCTGTGGCGACACGGTCCACTCGAACCCCAGGCCCGTGAGCTCACCGACCCGTTCTGCACGCAGCAGCCCGTGGCGGTGCTCCCACCGGCGTCGGGCGACCCAGGCGCCCAGGGCCGTGCCGTCGGGGGTGCAGTAGTCCCCGGGGACCCGGCTGTGCCCGTGCTCCTCGACGTACCGCGCGAGCAGCCCGATGCCCTGGAGCCAACCGTCGTCGTCCTCGTCGCGCGCCTGCCAGACGAACCCCACCTCGTCGAGCCGCGCGACCTGCTCGCCCGAGAGCGTGCCCGCCTGCCTGGACGCGCGCTGGCTCGACACCCAGCGGCCCAGGCGGGTCCCGTCCTCGCACTCGAAGGTCGTGGAGATGTCGGGGCCGTTGCGCACGATGTACCTCGACAGGCACGCCAGGTGGGCGTCCCAGTCGTCGGCGTCGAGAACGCTCGGGAACTCGAACCCGAGGTCGCGCAGCTCCCGCTCCTGCGTGGCGGACAACCTCCCGGCGCGCCGGTCGCGGCGCACCCGCGCCACCCAGCCCGACAGGTCGAAGCCGTCGCCCGTGCGGTACGGGTCCGGCACCCGGCCGTGCCCGTGGTCGGCGACGAACGCCGCGAACGCCCGGTGGCTGCGTCGTCGCGACGTCTCGGCCGGCAAGGTCCAGTCCATCCCGACCGCGTCGAGGCTCTCGACCTGCAGGTCGGTGAGGGCACCCGCCGCACGACGACGACGCATGCGCCCGACCCACGTCCCGAGCCCGAATCCGTCGGCCGCCTCGAAGTAGTACGGCACGCGGGTGTGCCCGTGCTCGTCCTTGAACGCGGCCAGCCTGTCCACGTTGCGCTGCCACTGCTTGAGAGGCTGCCGGACCTCGAAGGCGAACCCGGCCTCGCGCAGGGCCTGCAGGCGCTCGTCCTTCAGCGTCCCCACGGCGTGCTCGCGGCGCTGGACCTTGACCCAGGCCCCCAGGGTGAAGCCGTCCGGATCGGTGCGGTGGCTCACGGGCACCCGTGAGTGACCGTTCGCGGCGACGAATTGCACGAGGTGGGCATGGCCCTGCCACCATCGCTCCTCGTAGCGTCCCACTCGACGGCCTCCTCTCCTCGACGGCCGCGCCCGCCCCTCTGGGCAGGTCACCCGGGAAAGACACGCTGGGACCGCGCGTGTGACGGCAACGGGTCGACGGCCCCTCTTTTTCATCCGCTGGCCCGGTGTGCAGACCGCGAGACGGGCACCCTGGGTGGACAACGCGAGCCCAATGAGTCAATACTCTGATTCATTGATCCATTCGGAGGAGCCCACATGACCGGTCTGTCGCTCGTCGCCCTCGCCGTGCTCGGCGCCCTTGCCGCCGCGGCCCTGACGACGGCCAACGCGGTCCGGTCCCGGCGCCATCCCCGGCGCACCGTGCTCGACGCCGCGCTCCGGCACGAGCGGACCACGTCCGTCGTCGCGGGCATCGTCGCCCTGTCCCTGATCGCGTACGTGATCTCCCCCGCCGGGCTCCCGAACCTCACGAGCGTCACGACCACCCCTGGCCTGCTCGTGGCCCTCTCGCCGTTCATCGCCGTCGTCATGGTCCTCGTCGTCCGCGCGATCGGCGAGCTCGCCTGGCCCCGCCCCCAGGGGACGGTCCGCACAGCCCCGCTCACCCGGCGGACCGTACGCGGCCTCGGCGAGTGGCGGCTGCCCCTCTTCCTCGCGACGGCGGCGCTCACGGCCGTCGCCCTCGTCGTCTTCGGGGTCACCGCGGGCGAGGGCGGGGGCACGGTGGACGCACCGCTCCTCGTGACGGTCGACGGATGGATCACCGGCACGTCCGGCCCGTACCCGGGCTGGCCGTACGCCGGCCCCCTCCTCGTCCTCCTGGCAGTCGTCACCCTCGGGCTGCTCGGAGTGCTGCACCTCATCGCGCGCCGCGGCGCCGTCGGCGGCGCCACGGCGCACGAGGACGACTCGCTGCGCCGGCTCAGCGCCGCCCACGTCCTGGCCGGCACCCAGCTCCTCGTCGGCCTGGGATCGGCCGCCGTCATGCTCACCGCTGCCCTCGCCCTGTTCGGGGCCGACCGGACCGGAGCCTCCGTCCTCGCGTTCGCCGTCGGGTCCGCGATCGGCATCACGTCGGTCGTCGTGGGGCTCTCGGTGCTCGCCCGACAGGCCCTCCCCGCCCCGCCCGGCGCCTCCACCTCGTCGGCATGGCCCGCGCAGCCCGTGACGCCTGTGACGCCTGTGACGCCTGAGCCCCAGGCATGAAGACGCTCACGGTGGACCTGGACTCGCCCGTCCCCGTCTACGAGCAGATCAGGACCCAGGTCGCGGCACTCGTCTCGCTGGGCTCGCTCAACCCCGGCGACAGGCTGCCTTCGTCGCGCGCCCTCGCACGTGACCTGGGCGTCGCGGTGGGCACGGTCCAGCGCGCCTACCGTGAGCTCGAGGCGTCGGGCGCGGTCTCGTCACGGCCACGCACGGGGACCGTCGTCGCGGCCCCCGCCCACCGACGGTCGTCGGTCGCGGACCAGCAGTCGTTCGCCGACCTCGCCACGCGGATGGTCGGCCGCGGCCGCGAGCTCGGGCTGGACGACTCCGCGATCCTCGACGTCGTCGCGGGCCTCCTGCAGCAACCGGTCGACGCGCCGGCGACACCCGTGCAGCGCTGACCGGACGGCCGACGCCGCCCGGCTCGCCCGGACGCACGTCGGGCGACCCCGTCAGCTGGCGGGGTCGTGCTGGAACGCACGCACCTCCTGCGGGCACCGGCAGGCGACCGCGATCTTCGCGGCCCACTCCAACGCCTCGTCGCGCGTCGGCACCTCGAGGACCGTGTAGCCGCCCTCGATCTGCCTCGTCTGCGGGTAGGTGCCCTCGGTCACCGTGCCGTCCCCGTCGACCAGGACGGGCGGGACGCTCTCGTCGATCCCTCCGCCGAACACCCAGACGCCCGCCTTCTTCGCCTCCTCCACGACCGCGTGGGACGCGTCCGCGACCACGTGCAGGCCCTCCGCGGGGACGTCCATGGCGCCGCTCGGGAACGAGATCAGGTACTTCGTCATCGCGCCGTCTCCTTCTGCCGGGTTCCAGGAGACCATCCTCGCCGACGCGGGGGCCCCGGGCACGACGATGCCGCGCTCCCGTGGTGGGAGCGCGGCATCGTCGGACGGCGGAGGGGACCACCGCGGCTGAGCCCGTCTTCCCCGTCCGTGCTCAGCTGCGGACGATCGTCCGCACACCGTCTCAGACGGCGACCGGAACCTGCGCGCGCAACGCCGCGGCGATCTTCTCGCCCCAGACGTACGCCTCCTCGAGGTGGCCGTCGACCAGGGGCCCGGCCGCGTCCTCGACCAGGAACGAGCGGAGCGGCACGAGCATCTCGTAACCCTTGCGCGTGACGATGCGCGCGGCCGCGCGGGACGCGGACGAGGGGATGGCACGACCGAGGGAGGTGCGCGTGTCGAACGTCGTGACCCAGCGGGGCCCGTGCTCGTCCGAGCGGTCCCGGAGGGCGACGCACCACTCGCGCAGGCCGACGTTGCGGGCGGGCACCGTCCCGCCCGAGCGCTGGACGGCCTCGGCGCGCGTGCCGGGGCGGCTCATCGACATGGAGTGCGTGGGTCCACCGGCGACGACGAGCGCGACGTCGTCCAGGATCGACGGGTCGGCGACCGCGTCGGCGACGTCCACGACCTTCACCGGGACGCCGGTCGCCATGCCGGCGGCGATCTGCCGGGCGACCTTCTCACAGTTCCCGAACATCGACTCGAAGACGACGGCAGCAGTCAGGTTCGTTTCGTGGTTCGACATGCTCCCAGGCTCCCCGGGACGGGCTCTCGCGAACCACGGGCGACGGTCCCTGCGCGGTGGGACTTTCGTCCCCCGACGCGGGTCCCGACCTCCTCGGCGCTCCGGACGGACAGTCGTCTGCGCTCGGGGCGGGGGTCGGACGAACGTTCGACGAGCACGAAGGCTGCCTCGCGTGTTATGGGGCGATCTGTCCACATAGGGGTTCTCCACACGATTCCAGGTGACCCTCCTCTCACGCGCTTCTCATCTGCCCGACGGCGGCGCTCACCAGGCGCGCCAGGACGCCAGTTCCCGGGCACCTCCCGGGCATCTACGTGTTTACCCTTATGCCGCGTCGCTGTTTGAAGACTCAACGAACTCTGGCTTAGCGTCGCAGCGTTCTGGTCGAGGTGGACCCGGGGCCTTGTGTCTCGCCGTCCACCACAACGAAAGCGAGATGCAGATGAGACGACTACGTGCGGCAATGATCGCCGCCGTGCTCGGCGCCACCGCCATTGTTGCCCCCGTGGTGCTGGCCCCCGCCGCCTCCGCGCACGGCTGGGTCACCTCCCCGCCGAGCCGTCAGGACAACTGCGCCACCGGCGCGACGTCCTTCGACTGCGGCAGCATCAAGTTCGAGCCGCAGAGCGTCGAGGCCGCGAAGGGCTCGATGCAGTGTTCGGGTGGCAGCGGCTACGCCATCCTCGACGACAACAGCAAGCCCTGGCCGCGCACCACGGTGGCCTCCTCCGTGAAGTTCCAGTGGAAGCTCACGGCCAACCACGCCACGACGACGTGGGAGTACTTCGTCGACGGCAAGCTCCACCAGACCTTCAGCTCGGGCGGCGCCCAGCCCGCGAAGGACATCTCCCACACGCTGACCAACCTGCCTGCCGGTGACCACACGGTCCTCGCTCGCTGGAACGTCGCCGACACCCCGATGGCCTTCTACAACTGCGTCGACCTCACCGTGACCGGTGGCGGCACGACCGGTGGCACCACCGGCGGCACCACGGGTGGCACCACCGGCGGCACCACGGGTGGCACCACCGGCGGCACCACGGGTGGCACCACCGGTGGCACGACCGGCGGCACCACCGGTGGCACGACCGGCGGCACCACCGGTGGCACGACGGGCACGCCCCAGTGCGCCGCCGGCCCCTGGGACGCGGCCGTCGCCTACACGGGTGGCACCAAGGTCTCGCTCAACGGCCAGCTCTTCGAGGCCAAGTGGTGGACCAAGGGCGAAAAGCCCGACGTCGCCGCGCAGTGGGGCCCCTGGAAGAGCCTCGGCGCCTGCTGAGGACTGCACGACGCATGATGCGTGACGCGTGATGCGTCGCCGGTGACGCCGGGTCAGGAATTCCTGACCCGGCGTCACTTTTTGCTTTTCCGGCCGATGGAAATTCCCGCGGCTACGTAGGACCCCCTACGTGCTTCACCGGATTGTGCGGTGCGTTTTCATTGCATAGCGTCGAAGTTGTCCGATTCGACATGTGTAGGTCGCCCGGCAATGGGGCCCTACCGACTGCCATGGAGAGCGAGAAGAAAAGATGAGACGACTACGCGCGGCAATGATTGCCGCCGTCCTCGGTGTGGCCGCGATCGCGGCCCCTGTCGTGATGGCCCCGGCCGCTTCGGCCCACGGCTGGATCACGTCACCACCCAGCCGGCAGGACAACTGCGCGACCGGCGCCACGTCCTTCGACTGCGGCGGCGTGAAGTACGAGCCGCAGTCCGTCGAGGCGCCCAAGGGCTCGATGCAGTGTTCGGGCGGCAGCGGGTTCTCGATCCTCGACGACAACAGCAAGCCGTGGCCGCGCAAGAGCGTGGGCAGCTCGGTGACGTTCCAGTGGAAGCTCACGGCCGCGCACAACACGAGCACGTGGGAGTACTTCGTCGACGGCAAGCTGCACCAGACGTTCAGCCAGGGCGGCGCCCAGCCCCCGAGCAACATCTCGCACACGCTCACCAACCTGCCCTCGGGCAACCACACGATCCTCGCCCGGTGGAACGTGTCCAACACCGTCAACGCGTTCTACAACTGCGTCGACCTCACGGTCAACGGAGGTGGCACCACGGGTGGCACGACCGGCGGGACGACCGGCGGGACGACCGGTGGCACCACGGGTGGCACCACGGGTGGCACGACCGGCGGGACGACCGGGACGGGCGTCTGCACGGCTCCCGCCTGGGCGGCCGGCTCGGTCTACACGGGCGGTACCCGCGTCTCGTACAACAACAAGACCTACGAGGCCAAGTGGTGGAACACCGGGGAGAACCCCGGCACGAGCGGCCAGTGGGGCGTCTGGAAGGACCTCGGCGCCTGCTGACGTGAGCACCGAACCGGCGGCCCGCGGGAGAAGGGGCTGACCGGCACCGCACCAGAACCGCGCCCGGGCCCCTGGACCACCAGGAGGCCCGGGCGTCGTGCCGCCCGCCCCGGTCGCACGCCTCCGGGCGAGACGGGTGGTCCGGACCGAGACGGGTGGTCGGGCCCGAGACGGGTGGTCCGGCCCGAGACGGGTGCCCGCGCCAGCGTCCGGGAGACCCGTCTGGCGCCGGAGCACCCATCTCGTGCGCGGTCTACCCGCCCCTGGCTCGTGCGCGATCGCACCGACGATGTCGTACACCGGCGGTCCCGTGGAGTCAGACCGTCCACCGCCCGGAGCCCGACCACAGACCGACGGGTCGTCCACAGCCCGTCCCGGACGACGCCGTCAGGCCGCTGCCGCGGGCACCATCGCGACCATGACCTCACCGACCCACGACACCGACGCCCTGGCCGCGCTCGCCTCCCGGCAGGGCGGCGTGCTCCTGACCGCGCAGCTCCCTCGCCCCGTCCTGCGCGCCGCGCTCTCCCATGACCTCCTCGAGAAGGTCCGTCATGGCGCCTACCGTTGGAGGGCCCCGGACGAGCCTGCTCCCGGTCACGCGCTCGACAGGCTCCGAGCCGTCGCGCGGATCGAGGCGGTCTCGCGCCAGCTGCAGAGCGCGTTCGTCCTGTGCCAGGACTCGGCAGCCCTCGTGTGGGACCTGCCGCTGTGGCGGGTGCCCGGCCGCGTGCACGTCGTGCAGCAGCACCGTCCCGGCACGCCGAGGCCGGGCGCGGACCTCGTGCGGCACCTGACGGTGCTCACCCCTGCAGACACCACGGTGCGCCGGGGACGTCTCGTCACGTCGCTCGCCCGGACGGTCGTCGACTGCGCTCGGACGCTGCCGGCGCTCGACGCGCTCGTGGTCGTCGACGCCGCCCTCCGGCGCGGCGTCCTGCCCGAGGAGCTCAGCCACGTTCTGGACCGGGTCGGGGGCGGGCGAGGGACCGCGCGGGCCCGGGTCCTCGTGGGCCTCGGCAGCGGGGGCGCGGAGTCGCCCGGCGAGTCGGCAGTCCGGTTCCACCTGCTGCGGCGCGGACTGCCCGTGCCGACGACCCAGATCCCGGTCGTGACCCGGCTCGGGACGTTCCGCGCCGACCTGGGCTGGCCGCAGTGGCGGGTGCTCGTCGAGTTCGACGGGTTCGTGAAGTACTCCACGCTCGCCCAGGGCGACCCTGCGAAGGTGCTGTTCGAGGAGAAGCGGCGCCACGAGGGCATCGAGGAGGAGGGCTGGCGGGTCCTCCGGGTGACCATGCGGGACCTCATGGACGGCGCTGAGCTCGTCCGGCGTGTGCTGCGTCTTCTCCCGCCGGGCACGTCGGTCGACGTCGAGCGGCGCCCGCACCTGTGGTTCGGCGGGGTCTGAGCCGCGAGACGGGTGGTCCGGCCCGAGACGGGTGCCCGCGCCAGCGTCCGGGAGCCCCGTGTCGGACCGAGACACCCGTCTCACCGCAACGGGTCAGACGGGTGGCAGCTCGCGGCCCCGCAGCTTGTCGATCTCGCGCCGCTCCCGCTTGGTCGGTCGCCCTGCGCCGCGGTCGCGCACGGGAACGAACGGCACGGCCTCGCGCGGCAGCACGGGCGGGCTGTGATCGACGTACGCCTTCGCGGCCTCGGGCGCCCCGACCCGCTTGGCGAGCAGCTCGACGACCTCGACGACACGTTCGCGCTCGCCCCCGCGGTAGGTCACGGTGCTCCCGACCCGCACGGTCGCGGACGGCTTGACGCGCACCCCGTCGACCTTCACGTGACCGGCACGGCACGCGGCCGTCGCGACCGAACGGCTCTTGGTCAGACGGACCGCCCAGAGCCAGCTGTCGACCCGCATGCTCACTTCCCTTCCCGACGTCGGACCACCCCAGCGTAGGTGGCTCGCGGCTCCCGCGGGACCGGTCGCAGCGGTCCGACGGCCCGGGCCTCGAAGCGTCGGCCGTGCGTGCCCGGCCCGTTCGTGCCACGGTGGAACCGACCGGCGACGGCGCCGGTCCGGCCTCGACCGTGTCGTCGGCCGGCGAGCTCGTTCGACGAACGGAGTGGACCATGTGGTTTCTGTCGTGGATCGTGATCGGACTCATCATGGGCGCCATCGCCCGCGCCATCATGCCGGGCAGGGCAGCGGGCGGGTGGGTCGTGACCCTGATCGTCGGTGTCGTCGGCGCGTTCGTCGGCGGGTTCATCGGCCGGGCGTTCGGCTCGGACCCCAACCAGGAGTTCTGGTCGTTCTCGACCTGGTTCTGGGCGTTCATCGGATCGCTCGTCGTCCTGCTGATCTGGGGACTCATCGCGGGGCGCAGGTCGAAGGCCTGACGCACGCTGCGCCGTCGGGCGTCCTGAGGAGGCGCGGCCCGGTCGACCGGGCCGCGCCTCCCCCGACGACCTCGGAAAACCCGTGGACCGCTCGCGCCTCGCGCGAGACGCTGAGGGCATGAGCCCTCCCACCGAGTCGACGACGACCTGGCGCATCGCCCGGGCCCCGCACCCCGCGGACCTCGACTCCCCCGACGCGTGGGCGTACCACGGCGTGGCCGAGATCGAGGCCGAGGTCATGATCGAGGCCCACGGCTACGACGACCTCGCGAACGAGGCCCGCGACGTCCTGGCCGGCATGGACAACCAGCAGTACGCGACCAAGCAGCGCTTCGTCGCGATCCGCGCGGACGCACCCGAGACACCCCGGCCGCAGGACGTGCTGGGCCACCTGTTCGTCCTCATGATGACGAGCAGCAACGAACACCTGGGCGAGCTGTACGTGCAGGTGCGCCCGGCGGCCCGCCGCCAGGGACTGGGCACGGACCTGTGGGACCTGGGCGAACGCCTCCTGCTCGACGCCGGGCGCACCGTCCTGTTCACCGACACCCAGCACGGCACCGAGCCGCAGCCCGGCCCCGACGCCCTCGAGGCCCGGACCGGCGCGGGCCGCGTCCCGGCGAACGACCCCGGACCTCGCTTCGTACGGAGCAGGGGGTACGCCCTGGAGCAGGTCGAGCGGCACTCGATCCTGCCGCTGCCCGTCGACCCCGCGCTGCTGGACCGGCTGCGCGCGCAGGCCGAGGCCGCCGCGGGACCGGACTACCGCACCCTCGTCTGGGAGGACGACGTGCCGCGGGAGTGGCGCGAGCAGGTCGGGACGCTGTTCACGCGCATGAGCACCGATGCCCCGAACGGGGACATCGACTTCCGTGAGGACCCGTGGGACGCGCGACGCGTGGGCGTCTGGGCCGACGAGCTCCTGGGCAAGGGCGACGGCCTGCTCATGACGGTCGCCGAGCACGTCCCGTCGGGCACGCTCGCCGCGTTCTCCGTGTTCGCCTACCCCAAGGACCACCCGTCCTTCGCGTTCCAGGAGGACACGCTGGTCCTGCGCGAGCACCGCGGCCACCGGCTCGGGATGCTCGTCAAGGTCCGGAACCTCGACGAGCTCACCGCCCGACGCCCCACGACCGAGCGCATCCACACCTGGAACGCCGAGGAGAACGACCACATGCTCGCGATCAACGTCGCCCTGGGCTTCGCGCCCGCGGGCGCGTACGCCGGCTGGCAGAAGCGGGTGCGCGCGTGAGCGGCCCGTCGCAGGCCGCGGCTCCGGCATCCTTCTCCGGCCCGACGGCGTGGCGCGTCGTGCGCGCGCCCGTCCCGGACTCGCTCGACGCGCCCGAGGCGTGGGCGGTACACGGCACCGTGCGCGTGGGCGACGTGATCGACCGGGAGATCCACGGGCACGCCGACCTCGGTCTCGACGCGGCGACCGTCCTCGTCACGATGACGGCCCAGCAGGAGTACAAGCGCACCGTCCGGCTCGTCGCGGTGGCCGACGGGGCCTCGTCCACAGGCGGGCCGGACCCGGCCCCGGTGGCGGGCGACGTCGTCGGGCGCGGGCTCGTCGGCCTTCCCCAGAAGGGGAACACGCACCTCGCGATCGTGTACGTCGGGGTCGACCCCGCGCACCGCGGCCAGGGGGTCGGGGCGGCGCTCTGGGACGAGTGCCTGCGCATCGCGCGCGACGCCGGGCGCACCGTGCTCCTGGCCGACTCCGCGCACGCCCCCGAGCCCCCTCCCGGCCCCGGTGCGCTCGACTCGCCGACCGGCAGCGGGCGCGTGCCTCTCGACGACCCGGGCACGCGCTTCGCGCTCTCGCGCGGCTTCGCGCTCGAACAGGTCATGCGGCAGTCGACGATCACGCTGCCTCCCCGAGCCGACGTCGTGGACCCGTTGCGCGACACAGCCCTGGCGTCCGCGGGCGACGACTACCGCGTGCACCTCTGGCAGGACACCGTCCCCGAGGAGTGGATCGACGACTTCGCGGTCCTCGAGACCCGCATGAGCACCGACGCCCCCAGCGGCGGGCTCGACCTCGAGGAGGACCCGTGGGACGCCGACCGGGTACGCGTCGCCTCGCAGTCGTTCGCCGACCGCGGGCAGGGATACCTCGTCGCGGTGGCCGAGCACGTCCCGTCGGGGCGGCTCGCCGCGTTCTCGATGGTGTCCTACCCGCACGACCGCCCCGAGGTCGTCATCCAGGAGGACACCCTGGTCCTGCGCGAGCACCGCGGCCACCGGCTCGGGCTGCTCGCCAAGATCGCCGTGCTCGACGAGCTGGCCCGCGTACGCCCCTCGTCGCGACGCATCCACACCTGGAACGCGCAGGAGAACCGGCACATGCTCGCGATCAACGAGGCCCTCGGGTTCGAGGTCGCGAGCGTCACCGCGGAGTGGCAGCTGCGGCTGGTGTGACGGTGCCCGCCCGGGAGGCACGCAAAATCCGTGGCGGCGGCGGGCGGCGGCCCGCCAGGGTGGACGCATGACGACCACCGACACCGCCGTTGGGCACGAGGACCCCTGGTCGGCGAGCCCGACCCCGCCGCCCGCACCGCCGACCACGACATGGCGCGCGGTCGACGCACCGCCCGTCGCTCCCGCCCTGGACCACCCGGACGTCTGGGCCGTGCGGGCGTACACCGACATCGAGCACGACGTGCAGCTCGCGACCTGGGGCTGGACCGACTGGTGGGCGCCGCTGCCCGTGATGCTGGGCGTCCTCCAGCACCAGGAGTACCAGCGCAAGGTCCTGGTCCTCGCGCTCCCCGAGCAGGTGGTCCCGGGAACGCCCGACGGCGAGGCCACGCCCAGGCCGCAGGACGTGGGCGGTGCCGCGATCGTGTGGCTCGCGACCGACGCCAACCCCCACCTCGCGTACGTCACTCTCATGGTCCGCCCCACGCTCGAGGGCCGAGGCATCGGCGAGACGCTCCTGGCCCGCGCCGAGGAGATCGCCCGCGCCGACGGGCGCACCACCGTCATCGTCCCGAGCAACCACTCTCCCGAGCCCCCGCCCGGCCCCGGCGCACTCGACGCCCCCACCGGCGCAGGCCGTGTGCCCGCCGACTCCCGGGGAGCACGCTTCGCCCGGGGACACGGCTACGCCCTCGAGCAGGTCGAGCGCGCCTCCGTGCTGCGCCTGCCCGTCGACCCCGCACGGCTCGACACGCTCGAGCACGAGGCGACCCGGGCAGCGGGCGACGACTACCGACTGCACACCTGGTGGGACGAGGTGCCGACCACGTGGCAGGACCAGGTCGCGATCCTGTGGACCCGCATGAGCACCGACGTCCCCTCCGCGGACCTGGACGTCGAGGAGAGCCCGTGGGACGCGGCCCGCGTCCGCTCCTACCTGGCCGACATGGCCGGACGCCACCAGCACGTGCTCGTCACGGTCGCCGAGCACGTCGCCACCCGGACGCTCACCGCGTTCTCGGTGCTCCAGATCCCCGTGTCGGACGTCCCGTTCGCCTTCCAGGAGGACACGCTCGTGCTGCGCGAGCACCGAGGCAACCGCCTCGGGATGCTCGTCAAGGTCGCCAACCTGCGCGCCTACGCCGAGCGACGCCCCGGCGAGCGGCGCATCAACACGTGGAACGCCCAGGAGAACGAGCACATGCTCGCGATCAACGTCGCGCTCGGCTTCGAGCCCGTCGGGGTCGCGGCCGTGTGGCAGAAGAAGCTCGCCTGACCCGATCCTCGGCGGCCACGCCGCGCCGGGACGTGCACGCCCGACGGACGCTCCGGCGTCGGGCGTGCACGGTTGTCCGGCAGCGCACCTCACAACCGCTCGCACCGTGAGCCACCAGGACAACCCTGCAGGTCGCGGCCTACGGTGGTCGGGTCCGGCCAAGACCCCGCGACACCCCACGACCCCCACCGACCAGGGAGCAGCGAGACCATCGTGAGCACTGCGAGCACACCGCCGATCGACGCCACCACCACTCCCGCCTGGGCCGACCTCACGGCCCACCAGGCCGCGCTGTCCCCCGACCTGCGCACCTGGTTCGCCCAGGACCCGGGCCGCGCCGACCGCCTCACGTTCGACGCCGCCGACCTCCACGTCGACCTGTCGAAGAACCTCGTGACCGACGAGACGCTCGAGCTGCTCGTGCGCCTCGCGGACGACGTCGACCTGGTCGGGCGCCGCGACGCCATGTTCCGCGGCGACCACATCAACGTGACCGAGGACCGCGCCGTGCTGCACACCGCGCTGCGCCGCCCGTCCGGGGCGACCCCGGAGCTGACCGTCGACGGCCAGGACGTGGACCACGACGTGCACGCCGAGCTCGCCAAGGTCTACGCGTTCGCCGACAAGGTGCGCTCGGGCGAGTGGACGGGCGTCACGGGCGAGCGCGTGCGCACGGTCGTGAACATCGGCATCGGCGGGTCCGACCTGGGCCCTGTCATGGCCTACGAGGCCCTGCTGCCCTACAAGGCCGAGGACCTCGACGTCCGGTTCGTGTCCAACATCGACCCGACCGACGTCGCCGAGAAGACCGCGGGCCTCGACCCGCGCACCACGCTGTTCATCGTCGCGTCCAAGACGTTCGGGACGCTCGAGACCCTGACCAACGCGCGCCTCGCACGCGACTGGCTCTGGACCGAGCTCACGGCCGTCGGGGCCCTCGCCGCGGACGCGGACGACGCAGCCCGCGCCGAGGCCGTCGGCAAGCACTTCGTCGCGGTCTCCACGGCCCTCGACAAGGTCGCGGCGTTCGGGATCGACCCCGCCAACGCGTTCGGCTTCTGGGACTGGGTCGGCGGGCGCTACTCGGTCGACTCCGCGATCGGCACGTCGCTCGCGATCGCGATCGGCCCGGCCCGCTTCGAGGAGTTCCTCGCCGGCTTCCACGCGATCGACGAGCACTTCCGCACCGCGCCCCTCGCGCAGAACGTGCCCGCGCTCATGGGCCTGCTCAACGTGTGGAACGTCAACTTCCTCGGCGCGCACACCCACGCCGTGCTGCCCTACGCGCAGTACCTGCACCGCTTCCCCGCGTACCTGCAGCAGCTCACCATGGAGTCCAACGGCAAGTCCGTGCGCTGGGACGGGTCGCCCGTCACGACCGACACCGGCGAGGTCTTCTGGGGCGAGCCCGGCACCAACGGGCAGCACGCGTTCTACCAGCTCATCCACCAGGGCACGCGCCTGATCCCCGCGGACTTCATCGCCGTGGCGAACCCGGCGCACCCGCTGGTGGACTCCTCGGCGGGCGGGGTCGACGTGCACTCGCTGTTCCTCGCGAACTTCTTCGCGCAGACCAAGGCCCTCGCGTTCGGCAAGACGGCCGACGAGGTCCGCGCCGAGGGCACTGCCGAGGACCTCGTGAGCGCCCGCGTGTTCTCGGGCAACCGCCCGACGACGTCGATCCTCGCGCCCGCGCTCACGCCCTCGGTCCTGGGCCAGCTCATCGCGCTCTACGAGCACATCACGTTCGTCCAGGGCGTCGTGTGGGGCATCGACTCGTTCGACCAGTGGGGCGTCGAGCTCGGCAAGAAGCTCGCGAACGAGATCGCCCCGGCCGTCGCCGGCGACGCGGCCGCGCTCGCCGAGCAGGACCCGTCGACGCAGGCGCTCATCGGCTGGTACCTGGAACAGCGGAGCTGACGCAGACCCGTCTCCTGGCCGGCTGACGGCTGCCGGCTACCGGCTGCCGGCTGCCGGCTGCCGGCTGCCGGCTGCCGGCTGCCGAGCATGCGGTTGTCGTCCGTCGAGCATGCGGTTGGCGTCGTGATTCACCTGATTCACGACGCCAACCGCATGCTCGACGGCTAGGCAGGCGGCTAGGCGGCTCGGCAGCTAGACGGGCGGCTAGTGGGCCGCTACCGCCGCGAGGGCCTGCTCGACCGTCGCGACCTCCTCGGGGGCGCCCGTGATCCCGTCCTTCATGACGAGCACCGACGAGAAGACGCCGTCGCGGCACGACTGGCCGGTGAGCGCCTGCGGGTCCTCGAGCGAGGGCACGATGTTGACCGTCTCGGTCCGGCCCGGCTCCCCGCCCGCGATCTCGATCGTCGTGGAGAAGATCTCGCACGCCTGCACCGCGTCGAGCTTCTCGCCCGTGCCGACGAGCGCGGACGCCTCGCGGATCTTGCGAGTGTTCTCCGCGTCGTCGACGAGGCCCGTGGCCTCGAGCTGCTGAAGCATCTCTGGCAGCTGCTGCGCCCAGTCCGCGGCGGGGATGCGCGAGACCTGGACCGTGGCGCCCGCCGGGTCGCCCCACACGCAGGCGGGGAACTCGACGTTGCCCGCGACCGTCGTCTCGAACGGGCCGTCGAGCGACTGACCGGCCAGCGCGGTCACCTGGTCGCCACCGATCAGGTCGCACGCCCCGGCCGCCGACGGGGTCTCCGAGGCAGCTGCGGGGGCGGGAGCGCCGGTCGCCGGGCCGTCTCCACCGGCGTCCGTGGGTGACGCGCACCCCGTCAGAAGGGTCGCACCGAGCACACCGGGCAGGACAACAGTGAGGACATGCCTCCGCAACGAGTTCACCGGTCAAATCCAACCATATGGTCGGTAGGTGTCCGGCCGAGACGCGGCCGACGCGGCTCACGCGTCAGCGGCGCCACGAACCGGGCGGGCGGTCAGCCCTCCGCACCGCCCGGCACCTTGTCCTTCACGTCCTCGTAGTCCTCGCTGCCCGGCAGGGCGCTCGGGCCGTAGACCAGGTGCACGACCCCCGTGGGGAAGACCTCGGAGCGCAGCAGGTGCAGGGGGTAGATCGGCTCCCCCTCGTCGAAGAGACGCTCGCCCTTGCGCGCGGCGACGGGGTGGACCAGCAGGCTCAGCTCGTCGACGAGCCCGGCGGCGAGGAGCTGGCGGACCACCGAGAGCGACCCCGCGACGAGGACCTTCGCGATGCCGGGGGTCTCCTTGAGCGTCGTCACGGACTCGACCAGGTCCCCGTCGATCCGCTCGACGTTGCGCCAGCCGAGGTCCGCATCGCCCCGGGTCGCGACGATCTTGCGCACGTCCCCGAGCCGCTTCGCGAACACGGCGTCCTCCTCGCCGGCCTCCTCGCGTCCTGGCCACGCGCCCGCAAAGCTGTCGTAGGTGACGCGCCCCAGGAGCAGGGTGTCGACACCCGTGTAGTCCTCGTCGACTGCCGCTCCCATGTGCTCGTCGAAGTAGGGGAAGTGCCAGGCCGGGTCGATCTCGGCCACGCCGTCGAGCGAGATGAACAGGGTCGAGACGAGCTTGGCCATGATGGGTCCCTTCGGGAGTCTGCCGGTACGACGGTTGGACCAGGACCGGGCCGCGAACTCATCGGTCCCTGGTCCCACCGTGGCACGCGCGAGGGCTCGCGGCGCGCGCAGGTGCGCGGGCGCCGTCGGGCCCTCCGGCGGGCGGCTCAGGGCCGCCGTCCCCGCGCGCTCAGCGTCTCAGCCCCAGCGCGACCACGGCCCCGACCGTGACGTGGAGCGCGAGGAGGAGCAGCGTCGCGGACGTGCTCGTCGCGCCCAGGGGGCCGAGCAGGGACACCAGGAGCACGACGGCGCAGGTCACCGTCCAGGCCCGCTCGCCCGACGTGCGCCCCGCCCTCGGCGCCCGACCGGTCCTGCGCAGCAGCGACCGGACACCCCACCCGGCGAAGCCGACGACCAGAGAGGTCACGACCACCGCGGCCGGCCCGACCTCCATGCCGCCGCCAGCGTCTCCCACGACGGCCTCGACGCCCGCCGCCGTCCCCACCGCCCAGACGAGCACCGCGGCGACCGCCGCGAGCAGCGGCACGCACCACGCGGGCAGCCGCCGCGTCGGCCTGCCCACGGTGCTCGTGCCCGCGCTGGTCGTCCCCGTGCTCCTCGTGCCTGTGCGCGTCGTCCGCGTGCCGTTCGCGTCCATGACTCCTCCTTCTGCCGCCAGAGCTCCCTGCGGAGCCTGCGCCGACCGGGTGGCCGGCGTTCCCCACCGTGCCCCGCGCACCGGTCCCGCCGGACCCTCCCGACGGCTGTCAGCGGCCCGACCGACGGCCCCCTCCCCCCCTCCGAAAGTCGGTGGTGGCCCGGCGACGGGCGTCCCTACGCTGGCCGCATGAACAGCTCTCCGACCGAGGAATGCTCGCCTCCGCCCGCCCCCTCACGGGCCGTGCTGGCATGGGTCGTGCTCGCCGTGGGCGCGCTCACCGCACTGATGCTGTGGGGGGTGCTGCCGCAGGAGTCCGGCTCGCGCGTGGTGCTCGACCTCGGGGTCGCCCTGGTCGCCGTGGCCCTCGCCCCGCTCCTGTGGTGGTCGCCGCGGGGAGCGCGAACGCCGCGCGTCACGGCGGTGCTCGCCGGGCCGGTCGGACCCGCCCTCGTGCTGGCCGCGCTCGCCGCCCTGTCTCCCGCAGCGACCCCGGCGTCGACCGTGGCGACGCTCGAGGTCGCCCGTCGCCGACCGCTGCGGGTCGCGGTGCTCGTCGCCGCAGCAGGGTTCGCGGGGCACGCGGTCCAGGCCCTGTGGCGCCCGGTGGGCCTCCCGCTCGGCTGGTGGCTGCTGTGCGACGCGGCCGTGCACGCCGCGCTCGTCGGCTGGGGTGCTTTCGCCCAGGCCCGCGCCCAGGTCGTCGCCGACCTCCGGGAGCGGGCACGGCGGGCCGAGCGCGAGCAGGAGCTCCGTGTGAGGGAGGCCCGGGCCGCCGAGCGTGCGCGCATCGCCCGCGAGATGCACGACACCCTCGCCCACCGGCTCTCCCTGCTCGCGACCGTCGCGGGCGCGCTCGAGTTCCGGCCGGACACGCCGCCCGCAGAGGTCGCTCGCGCCGCAGGCCTGGTCCGTGCGGGCGTGAGCGCGGCGCTCGAGGAGCTCCGGGAGGTCGTGGGCGTGCTGCGCGCCGAGCCCGACGCCCTGCGCCCTGCCTCCGGCCTGGCCGACGTCCCGCGGCTCGTGGAGGAGTCCCGCGTCGCGGGCGTCGACGTCGACTGGGAGCAGCACGGCGACCCCGCCGGGGTGCCGGCCACCGTGCAGGCCGCGGCCTTCCGCGCCGTGCAGGAAGGACTGACCAACGCCCGCCGCCACGCGCCCGGCAGCGCGGTCCGCGTCGCGGTCGTCGTGGTCCCGGGCGAGGTCCGGGTCGACGTGTCCGACGACGGTCCCTCCTCCGGGAACGTCCCGTCGCGTCAGGGAACGGGGACAGGGCTCGTGGGCCTGCGTGAACGGGCAGGGCTGCTGCGCGGCGAGGTCCTCGCCGGTCCGGCCACCGACGGTGCCGGGTTCCGGCTCACGGTGTCGCTACCGTGGGACGCATGACCGACCCCGTGAGGATCGCCATCGTCGACGACGACGCCCTGGTGCGGTCCGGCCTGCGCATGATGCTGCACGGCACCCACGGCATCGAGGTCGTCGGGGAGGCCGCCGACGGTGCGGAGGTCCCCGGCCTCCTCGACGCCCACCCGCTCGACGTGGTCCTCATGGACCTGCGGATGCCACGGATCGACGGGATCACCGCGACGGCCCGGGTGCGCGCACGGACCGACCCGCCCGCCGTCGTCGTGCTCACGACGTTCGACACCGAGGACGAGGTGCTCGGCGCGCTCCGCGCGGGGGCCGTCGGCTATCTCCTGAAGGACATGCCCCCGGCCCGGATCGCCGCAGCCGTCCTGGCAGCCGCTGCCGGGGAACCGGTGCTCTCGCCCGACGTCGCGCGACGCCTCATGGCGTCGGCCGCCTCGGTCGGCGAGGCGCGTGCGCGTGCTGCGGCGTCGCTCGACCGTCTGACAGGACGCGAGCGCGAGGTCGCGCTCGCCGTGGGGCGCGGCGCGAGCAACGCGGACATCGGGCGCGAGCTCTACCTCAGCCTCCCGACCGTCAAGGCCCACGTGTCGAGCGTCCTGGACAAGCTGGGCCTGGAGAACAGGACGCAGCTCGCGGTGCTGGTCAGGGACGCGGGACCCGTGTGAAGCCGCTCAGTCGCCCGGCCACTCCCCCGTCCACTTCTGGAAGACCCGCGCCCCGCCGCGGTCGATGAGCGCCTTGACCCCGGAGAACACCGCTCCCTGGATGAGGGACGCGACGAGGATCTCGCGCAGCGGGTACTCGGACTGCAGCGGCGTGGGGGCGTCCTTGCGGTGGCCCGGGGAGACGCGCTTGTAGACCTGCTTGAACACCTGGCCGGCGATCAGCCCGCCGATGATCGAGCTCGCCAGCCCGAACGGCCGGTACAGGATCTTCGCGGCCTTGCCGCCGTGCTCCTCGGTGCGGTCGGACACGTGGTCGCTCGTGGTCTTCGTCATCGTTCGACGCTAACGCGGGAGCCGGTCGGTCGCAGGGCGGGTGCCACCTCTACCCCGGGACCACCGCGCAGCCCGCACGGTCGAGCACGACCCGGACCCGCTCCCCCGGTGCAGGCGCGAACGGGTGGTGCGCGGCGCCGTCGGGCGTGGTCGTCGTGGCACCGCCGAGCGGAGAGCCGAGCGCGACGACGCGCTGGGCCCCCGCGCCGAGGTCCACGTCGACCGTGACCTCGGTGCGCCCGCGGCGGAAGCTGCTGCGCACGACCGTGCCGGCCCACCCCGCCGAGCTGTCAGAACCACCCCTCGCCCGTTCTGGCACACCGGCGGGACGAGGAGTCGCGAGCACGAGCCCCGTCGGCCCGATCGCCAGCAGCGCGCCGTCGCCCGCGGGCCCACCCTCCGTCGCCCGCACGAAGGCCTGGTACCCCAGGAACTCCGCGACCCGCCGCGACGCGGGCGCGCGCCACAGGTCCTCGGGTGCGGCGACCTGGAGCAGCCGTCCGGCGTCCATGACGGCGACGCGGTCGGCCACGGTGAAGGCCTCGTCGTGGTCGTGCGTGACGAACAGCGCGGTGGTCCCGGTCGCGACGAGCGCGGCGCGCAGGTCGCCCGCGAGCCGGTCGCGCAGCCCGCGGTCGAGCGCGGACAGCGGCTCGTCGAGCAGCAGGAGCTGCGGCTCCGGGGCGAGCGCGCGGGCGAGCGCGACGCGCTGGCGCTCGCCGCCGCTGAGCGTCGCGACGGGTCGCTGCGCGTACCCCGCGAGGCCCACGAGGTCGAGCAGCTCGGCCACCCGTCCCGCCGCGGCGGGGCGCTTCACGCCTGCCATCCGCAGGCCGAACGCCACGTTCCCCGCGACGTCGCGGTGCGGGAACAGCTGCCCCTCCTGGAACATGAGCCCGAACCCGCGCCGGTGCACGGGCACGCCCGCGAGGTCGCGCCCGTCCCAGGACACGGACCCGGCGGCCACGGGTTCGAGCCCCGCGACCGCGCGCAGCAGGCTCGACTTGCCGCACCCGCTCGGGCCGAGCAGCGCGAGCACCTCGCCCGGGGCGAGGTCGAGGCTCACGCCGCGCACCGCCGTCGTCCCTGGTCCTCTGCCGGACGCCGGGTCCGCGTAGCGCACGACGACGTCACGCACCGCGAGCCCCCGGCCCGCCGAGACCTCGTGAGGGTCATGCGACGCCGTGGGACCACCGGTCGTTCGCTCCACCACCTGGGCTCCGTCCATCAGAACTCTCCTGCCGAGCGGTCGCCGCGCAGGCGCTCCGCCACCATCATGACCGTCGCGGTGAGCACCGCGAGGACGACGCTCGCTGCGAGCGCCATCCCGTAGTTCTCCGCGCCGGGCCGCCCGATGAGCCGGAAGATCACGACGGGGAGGGTCGCGGTGTCGGGGCGGGCCAGGAACGACGTCGCCCCGAACTCCCCGAGCGAGACCGCGAACGCGAACCCGATCGCGAGGCCCAGCGACCGGGCGGCGATGGGACCGTCGACCGCGGCGAACACGCGGGCGGGCGACGCCCCGAGGGTCGCGGCGGCCTCGCGCAGGCGCGGGTCGATCGCGCGCAGCACGGGCAGAACGGTCCGCACGACGAGCGGGATCGCGACGACCGCCTGGGCGATCGGGACGAGCATCCCCGAGGTCCGCAGGTCCACGTCGAGGCCGAGCGGCTTGTCGAGCGTGATGAGGAAGCCGAACCCGACCGTGACGGCGGACACGCCGAGCGGGAGCATGAAGACCGAGTCGAGCGCGCCGATCGCGCGCCGCGCCGTGCGGGACCGGGGCCGCCGCGAGACGACGAGAGCCACGAGCCCCCCGATCACGACCGCGATGAGCGTCGCGAGCGCCGCGGTGCGCAGCGAGTTCGCGGTCGCCTCCCACACGGTCACGGTCAGGGCGTTGCGACCGCCGGTCGTGCCGAGGTTCGCGTAGTTCGCGAGGCTCCACCCGGCGGGGGTCTGGAACGACCGGACGAGGAGGTTGACGAGCGGCAGCGCGATCAGGCCCAGCACGACGACGGCGGTCACCGCGAGCGGGGCGGCGTCGGCCCGTAGGCGCAGCGGCCGGGCCGCGGACGTCGCGGCGGACAGGTTGAGGGCGCGCTCGCGCCGGGAGCGGGTCCGGTTCGCGACGCTCAGCGCGACCACGACGACCACGAGCTGCACCACGGACAGCACGGCCGCGGTGCGCAGGTCGAGGAACTGGGTGGTCTGGATCCAGATCTCGGTCTCGATGGTCCCGTACTGGACGCCGCCCAGGACGAGCACGACGCCGAACGCCGTCGCGCAGAACAGGAAGACGATCGACGCCGCGGACGCGATGGCCGGGGCCAGGGACGGCAGCGTCACGGACCGGAACGCACGCCAGGGCGAGGCGCCGAGGGCGCGGGCCGCCTCCTCGGCGCGCGGGTCGAGGTGCTCCCACAGCCCGCCGACCGTGCGGACCACGACCGAGTAGTTGAAGAACACGAGCGCCAGGACGATCGCCCCGAACGTGCCGTCGAGCCGCAGGAACCCGAGCAGCCCGCCCTCGACGAGCAGCGAGCGGAACGCGACGCCGACCACGACGGTCGGCAGCACGAACGGCACGGTCACGAAGGCCCGCAGGAACGTGCGCCCCCGGAACCTGCACCGGTACAGCACGTAGGCGCCGGGCACGCCGAGCAGCAGCGAGATCACGGTCCCGAGGACGCCCTGCCACAGCGTGAGCCCGACGATGCGCCAGGTCCGCGGCTCGGAGAACACCTCGGCGAAGCCGGAAAGGTCCAGCGAGGCACCCGAGGCGTCCTGGGTCACGAACCCGCGCGCGACCAGCGTCACGACGGGCCACGCGAAGAACACCCCGAGGAACAGCAGCGGCAGCCCGGCGGCGAGCCCCCACAGGAGGACCCGCCCGCCGCGCTGCACGGCCGCAGGCACGCCGCGGCTCACGGGCATCGTGCTCAGCCGATCACCGTCGACGTCCACGCCTTGATCCACTCGTCGCGGTGCGCAGTGATGTCGGCGGGAGCGACCTCGAACGGCGCCGGGGACAGCGGCGCGAACTCGGCCCACCCCTCGGGCAGAGCGACGTCCGCGTTCGCGGGATACATGTACATGTTGTCCGCGATGTCGGCCTGGAACGCGTCGCTCACGAGGAAGTCGACGAGCTTCTTGGCGCCCTCGGGGTTCTCGGCGCCGGCGAGCACGCCCGCGTACTCGACCTGGCGGAAGCACGTGTCGAGGAGCGCGCCCGTGCTGGTCGAGGTCCCGTCCTCGGACACGGTGAACGCGGGCGACGTGGAGTAGGACAGCGCGAGGGGGCGTGGGCCCTTGCCCTCGGAGCCCGAGAAGTCGACCGAGTAGGCGTCGGACCAGCCGTCGACGACCTTGACGCCGTTGTCCTTGAGCTCGGCCCAGTAACCTTCCCAGCCGTCCTCTCCGTAGGCGCCGACCGTCGCGAGCAGGAACGACAGCCCGGGCGACGACGTCGCGGGGTTGGTGACGACGAGCAGGTCCTTGTACTCGGGCTTGGTGAGGTCGTCGAGGGTCACGGGCTCCGCGAGGCCCTTGTCGGCGAACCAGGTGTGGTCGACGTTGACGCACACGTCGCCCAGGTCCACGGGTGTGAGCGCGCCGTCGCCGACCGCGTACTGCGCGGCCGAGCCGGCCAGGCCCGCGGGCGTGTAGGGCTCGAGCACGCCCTCGTCGATCGCGCGCGTCGCGAACGAGTTGTCGATGCCGAACACGACGTCGCCCAGCGGCGAGCCCTTGGTGAGCACGAGCTGGTTGACGAGCGCCCCGCCGTCGCCGGGGGCGACCTGCTTGACGGTCAGCCCGGACTCCTTCTCGAACGCGGCGAGGACGTCCTCGCTGACGTTGAACGAGTCGTGCGTGACGAGGGTGACTGTGCTGCTCGCGGCGCTCGACCCGCTCTCGCCCGATCCCGCGTCAGTGGTGCCTGCGCAGGCCGCGAGGGCCAGCGCGCCGATCCCGCCGACGAGCCCCAGGCCTAGCCTGCGGGGAGTGCTGCGGCGGGTACTGATGGTGTTCACGTGTCCTCCTTGGACGTCACAGGAGGGGGACCTCGCGCACGGGAGGTCCCGTGAGCGAGGCTAGAGAAGCCCGACTTCCTCCACCGGTGCTAACCGGATCAGGTTCGAGGGTCTGCGGTGGTCCGCACTCTCAGCGCCCGTTGCCCGGTGTCTCCCGGGCGGTCGGCGCTCCCCTGTCGTTCACCTGCGACTTTACACCGCGGCCCGACGGCGCGGGCAGGGCTCTCGCGGGTGACGTCCCCCGGGGAGCGCGGCGCCCCGGGGGACGACTACGGTGGGAGTGAGCTTCGCCGTCGGGCCTGCGGGTACGACGGCGGCACCGCCCCGCCCGCCTCACCCTCACCGGAGGAACACACATGGCCGAGAACGAGCAGACCCTCGCCGAGAAGGTCACGACCGTCGCACTGACGCTGGCCGCAGGCTGGATCGCCCAGAAGGCCGTGAGCTACGCGTGGGCCAAGGCGACGGGGCACGACGCGCCCAAGGACCTGGACGACCCGGAGGTCGGCATCATCAGCGCCGTGACGTTCGCCGCTGCGGCGGCTGCCGCGAGCGTGTTCGCGCGCCGGTTCGCGGGACGCGAGGCCAAGCGGGTCGTGAAGCGCTTCGTCGCGCGCGCGTCCTGAGGTCGAGGTCGGGCGGCCCCGGCGGGTCCGCGCCCGCCGTGCGAGGGGTGTTCCGTAGGGTGTCCCGATGCCCTCCCCTCCTGCTGCCCGACGCCGTCGCTCGTCCCTCGTAGGAGGCCTCCTCGTCGTGGGGCTCGCACTGACCGGGTGCTCGTCGCCCGGCCCCGGCTCCGAGGTGTCGCCCACGCCGAGCGTGGCCCCGACCGCGGTCGCGCTGCCGGGCGGGACCGTCGGCAAGGCGGCAGGGTGGGTCATCCAGGTGCTCAACGCGGACGCGTCCCCCGACGCCGCGACGCTCGAGCGGCGGTTCGCGCGGCCGTTCCTGGACCAGGTGCCCGCCGCACAGCTCGTGCCCGTGCTGGAGCAGCTCCGCGCGGACCAGGAGTGGGTGCCGGTCTCGGTCGACGCGGTCGGCCCGGGCGAGCAGCAGGCCGCGCTGACGATCGTCGGCGCGAGCGGTCAGTTCTTCACGATGCAGATCGGGGTCGACGCGGACAGCCGCATCGAGACCCTCTTCTTCGGCCCGGGCGACGACCCGCACCGTGAGCCCGCCGAGAGCTGGGACGAGCTGGGCGAACGTCTCGACGCCGTGGACGCACGGAGCTCGCTGCTCGTGGCCCAGGTCCTGGACGACGGGACGTGCCGGCCGGTCGAGGAGGCCCCCGGCGGCTCGGACGCGGACGAGGTGCTGCCGCTCGGCTCGATCTTCAAGCTCTACGTGCTGGGCGCCGTGTCGCAGGCCGTCGAGGCCGGGACGCTGACCTGGGACGACGCGCTCACCGTGACCGACGACGTGCGGTCGCTGCCCGCGGGCCAGCTCCAGGACGCGCCCACGGGCACCGTGGTCACGGTGCGTGAGGCGGCCGGGCTCATGATCTCGATCAGCGACAACACCGCGACCGACCTGCTGGTCCAGGCCGTGGGACGCGACGCGGTCGAACGCGCGCAGGGCGCGCTGGGGCACGTGGACCCGTCGCTCAACACCCCGTTCCTCACGACCCGCGACGCGTTCGCGATCGCCTGGGGAGCGCCGTCGCAGGCCACCGGGTGGGCGGCGGCCGGCACCGCGGAGCGGCGCGCGATGCTCGACGCGCTGCCCGGTGGGCCCCTCGACGTCGACCCTGCGGGAGTGACCACGCCCGTCTGGCAGGACGACGTCGACTGGTTCGCGACGTCGTCGGACCTGTGCGCCGCACACGTCTGGTTGCACGAGCGCGGCGAGCAGGACCCCGTCGTGCGCGAGGTGCTCTCGGTCAACCCCGGCATCGAGGTCGACGCCGAGGCGTGGCCCTACGTCGCGTTCAAGGGTGGCAGTGCGCCGGGCGTCCTGGCCGGATCGTGGCTCGCGGAGGACGCGGAGGGCGACAGCTACGTCGTGACCGTGCAGCTCGCAGCCACGGACCCGGCCGTGCTCGCGAACCCGACCGTGCTGGTCGACACCGCGGAGAGCGCCTTCGCGCTGCTCGGTGGCGTGGCGGGTTCGGGCTCGACGTAGAGGGGGCCTCGCGCAGCGCCTTCGACGTCGACGGCCCTACGTGCCGGGAGCCGGTCCCGCGATGGCCTCGACGGCCTTGTCGATGCGCCGCTGCCGGGTCTCGGGGGTCTTCGCGGCCTCGATCGGCTCGACCAGCGCGCGGCGGCGGCTGAACGACAGGGCGTCGAACGCGGCGCGCGCCGTGGGCGTGAGCACGGCGGCGAGGTCGTCGGGCACGGCGAGCTCGCGCGGGGCGTCGTCGACCTCGATGTCGACGTCCACCTCGTCGCCGCCCGACACCCCTGCGGCCTCCCGGTTCTCGGCGCTGAGCGCGATCATGAACCGGCCCTGGTACGGCGCGACCGAGCTGCGGTAGGTGTGCCCGCCGACCGTGACGCGCACCGGCACACGCTTGCCCGCGTCGAGCGCGGCGACCACGTCGTCCGGCACGGGGATGCCGGTGGCCGTCTTGCCGCTCTGGAGGATCGTGGTCCGGAATCGCATGGGCCGAGTCTTCCACCGGCCCGACGACGTGGCGCGCCGACCGCTCGACGGTCGCCCCGCCGTCGGGCCGGAGCACGGGGCCGAGGTAGGACGTGCTGCGCGAGGTAGAACGCACCGCGCACTACCTCGCGCAGCACGTCCTACCTCGCGGTCACACACCGTCACCCGGTCACCCGGTCACGCCGTCAGCATCGTCGCCGGGTTCTCGTGCGTCAGGCGGCGCAGCACCTCACGCTCGACCCCGCGCTGCGCGAGCATCTCGGTGAAGACCGTGGGCACGTAGGCGAACCCGTTCCCGCCGTTCTGCACCCACATCTGCTTGAGGAACACGTCGTGGCTCATGAGCACCTGGCCCGCGAACCCCGCGTCGATGAGCCGGTGCACCGCGCCCGCCGTGGTGTGCGGGTCGGGCGAGACGCCCTCCTTGGGGTAGGTGATGTCCATGCCGACCATGTCGAACTCGAGCCACACGCCCCGCTCCGCGACGGCCCGCTGGTACGCGGGGTCCTCGGCCGAGGGGTCCATGTGGCACAGCACGACCTTCTCCGGCCGCACGCCCACCTCGTCGAGCACGAGGTCGAGGATCTCGTGCGCGCGACGCTGCCAGCCCGGCAGGTGGATCTGCATGGCGACGTGCGGGTGCTCGAGCTGCGCCAGTGCCGAGGCGCGCAGCGACGCCCGCTCCCCCGCGGTGAAGTCCGGCGAGACGCCGATCTCCCCGATCACGCCGGGCCGGATGCCCGTGTCCCGCACGCCGTCCGACAGCTCGCGCGAGATCGCCGCGGCCTGGGCCTCCACGGCCTGGGCCGTGATGCGCTCGCCCTCGAACTTCTCGAGGTAGGCGCCCGCGCCCATGACGACGTTGAGGCCGGTGCGGCTCGCGACGTCCGCGAGGCGCTCAGGGTTGCGCCCGATCGCCTCGCTCGACGTCGCGTCCACGACGGTCCGTCCACCGAGGGCCGCGAAGCTGCGGATCTCCGCCTCGACCGCGGCGACGGGCTTGTCGGCGATGTTGTCGGCGCAGCAGTACGGGTCCTGGCGCAGGGCCCAGGCGACCGACGCCGACACGGGCTCGCGGACCACGGCCCGGGAGAACTCGTAGCTGGGCGCGTCGAGCACTCCCGACAGGTCGTTGAACAGGTGCTCGTGGGGCAGGGTCAGCCCCAGGTCGTGCACCGCGACGGGTCCGGTGACCGTCTGGACGAATCCGGCCGGCGTGACGTTCATCGCGGGCTCACCTCTCCTGCCTCACCACCGCCGACGGCGGCGGCCACTGCTGCGTCACCGCTCACGCCGGACGAGGTCTCGGTCGACTTACCGGACGGGATCATGCCGATCACCGCCGCGACGAGCGCGATCACGGTGCCGATGATCGTGGCCGCGTAGATCGTGTGGCCGAGCGACGGGACGGCCCAGTCGATCAGGAGCGAGCCGACGAGCTGGCCCGCCGTGGACGCGAGGCCCAGGAGCAGCAGCCCGAGGCCCCGGACGAGCAGCGCCATGAGCGCGATCGAGAGGAGGCCGAGCGGGCCGCCGAGGTACATCCACCACGTGGGCGGCAGCTGGAAGTCGACGCCCGAGGTCATGGCGCGGATCCCGTAGGCGATGCCCAGGGCCGTGAAGCCGACCAGGAAGTTCCAGCCGATCGAGACGAGCATCGAACCCGTGGCGTCGGCGACCGCGGCGTTGCCTGCGGGCTGCCAGCCGGCGAGGAGACCACCGACGAACGGCATGATCGCGAGGGCGATCGTGTGCGGGGTCGAGAAGTTCGGCGAGATGACGATGACGGTCGCGACGATCGCGAGGACGGCGCCCGCGAGGCGGAAGAACGTGAGCGGCTGCTTGACCGAGGCCGTGACGCCCAGGCGGTCGCAGATCACGCCCGAGATGACCAGACCCGAGATGAGCGAGATCTGGAACGTCGCGACGCCCAGGACGCCGACCGTCACGCCCTCCGAGAGCACGATGACGGCGCCGCAGAGGCCCGCGAGGAAGTTCCACCACGGGATCGTGCGGCCCTTGATGAGGCTCGGGATCGAGAGCGCCTCGCGCCGCGTCACGGGGCGCGCGAACACGATGACGCACATCAGGACCAGGCCCGTGCCGAACGAGATGAGGGCGGCCGCGTGACCGTCGCCGATCGTCTTGCCGAGCTGACCGTTGACCGCGGCCTGCATGGGGCCGAGGGCTCCGGCGAGGACGGTCGCGAGGACGAGGAGCGCGGTCGCGGTGCTCTTGACCTTGTTGCGCTGCGACGGAGCGACCGTCTGGGCGCCTCCCGAGCGGGAGGCGGTCTCCGGCGTGGTGTGCTTCATTGCTTGGCCGTGCCTTTCATCTTTCGACGGTACGTCGGATCGGTGGACCGATCGAACGGCCAGCCCTGGGTCGACGCTGAGTGGTCGGGCTGGGTGGGGGTCGTGCGGGGTGGGGGTCGTGCGGTCGGACGGGTCGTGAGGGTCAGTGCTCCGGCGTGGGGTCCTGCGGTGCGGCGGGCACCTCGTCGGCGAGCGGCAGGGACTCGATGGCCCCGTCGCGAGTGGTCGTGACGGCCGCGACGCGGGCTGCCCAGCGGGCGGCCCCGACGAGGTCCTCCCCGCGCAGCAGCCCGTCGGCGAGCGCTGCGCAGAAGCTGTCGCCCGCGGCGGTCGTGTCGATCGCGTCGACGCGCACGGCGGGGACGGGGGTCGGCAGCCCGTCGCGGGGCACCACGACCGAGCCGTCGGCCCCGAGGGTCACGACGACGTCGCCCGGGAAGGCGAGACCTCGGACCATGGCCACGACGTCGGCGAGCGACCCGGGGGCCTCGTTCGCGCCCGCGAGGGTCGCGAGCTCGAACCGGTTGGGGACCAGGACGTCGAACCGGTCGCGGATCTCGGTCGGGACCGGGACCGCGGGGGCCGGGTTGAGGATCGTCGTCCCGGTCGCGAGGCGCGTGACGGCGGCGAGCGCACCGAGCGGGGTCTCGCACTGGCACAGGACGACCTGTGCGTCGGCGACCGCCCGGACCGCGGCGTCGCGCGAGTCGACGAACTGCTCGTCGACGTCGCCGTTGGCGCCCGCCTCGATGACGATCGTGGACTCGGGCTGCTCCCAGAGGATCACGGCGGTGCCGGTGGGCTGCTCGGAGATCGCGACCGACGCGACGTCGAGCCCCTCGGCCACGAGTCGGGTCGTGATCGCGCGGCCCGCGTCGTCGTCCCCGACGGCCCCGACCATCGCGACGCGACGGCCCAGGCGCGCGGCGGCGACGGCCTGGTTGGCCCCCTTGCCGCCGGGCGAGCGCTTGAGCCCGGCCGCGCTGATGGTCTCGCCCGAGCGCGGGATCCGGTCGACGGTCAGCCGGATGTCCATGTTCAGGCTGCCGACGACGGTCACCTCCGGGGGGGCCGTGACCTGCGGGGCGAGGGCGGGGGTGACCCCGCCCTCGGGGCGGGCGCTCATCAGCCTGCGAGCCAGGTGATCGCCTGGCCGAAGAGCTTGCCGTAGCCGGACCACTCCATGAACTCGCGGGGTGCCCAGTGCGGGGAGATGTCGGACGCGAAGGCCAGCGTGCGGCCCTCGCCCTCGGTGCGGACGGCGACGAGGGGGCGACCCTCGATCGTCGCGAGGACGGTCGCGTCGGCCTTGGCCGTGAGCTTCTGGTAGCCGAGCAGGATGGGCCACTCGGCATCGAGGCCCGCGGTCACGGGGTGCTCGACGTCGGTCAGGACGCCGCTGATGCCCTCGGGGGTCTCCTCGCGGTCGTCGTACGGGAGGATCTCGACCGGCAGGACGGCCTCGACCGCGGTGCCGTGGTAGTTCGCCTTGGCCTGGAAGCCCTGGAAGCTGAGGTAGCCGCCGGCCATCATGAGGCCGCCGCCGCGACGCACCCACTCGGCGAGGAGCTTGATGCGGTTCGGGAAGGGGCGTCCCTCGGAGAACACGACGGGCGGGAGCAGCAGGGTGTTCGCGCCGATGTCCGACAGGAGGACGACGTCGTAGGCGTCGAGCTCCTCGAGGGTCGACGGGAAGTCGGTCGCGACGAGGTGCGACGGGAGGTGCGTGACGTCGTGGCCCTCGGCGGCGAGCGCCTCGAGCAGCTTGGCGCAGCCGATCTCCAGCTGGGCGTGCGGGAAGGCGTCGTAGCCCTTGTAGTCCGTCGCGGCATTGATCCACGACTCTCCGGCTAGCAGCACGCGGCTCATGCGGTTCTCCTCAAGACGGTTCGGGCTCCGCCGCACATCGGCGACGTTGCGCAATGTTGTGTTGCTGTTGCGCAACAACCTAGGCGCGCGGCATCCTGGTGTCAACCGAGTCGCGACGAGGCACCCACCGACGGGCCGCTGCGGAGCCGACGGCACCGGGAAACCGCGGCCCCTACGGACTCCCGGCCTGCCCATCACCGGCGCAGCGATAGGCTCGGGCAGCACCCCGACGGCCGGGGCACGAGCAGAGAGGTGGCGACGATGACACTGACGCAAGTTGCGCAACACGCAGGCGTCTCGACGTCGACGGCCTCCCGCTACCTGCGCGGCCAGCTCAACGTCCAGCCCGAGACCGCGGCCCGGATCGACGCCGCCGTGGCCGCGCTCGACTACCGCGGCGCCACCACGAGCCGCGGGGTCCGCGCCGCCCGCCCGAGCGCGGGACCGCACGCCCGCTCCGACGCCGGGCAGGGCGTCGTGGCGCTCGTCGTACCCGACTTCACCAACCCGTTCTTTACGACGCTGGCCGAGGAGTGCGCCGACCTCGCCGCGTCCCGCCAGATCCCCCTGGTCGTCGCCGTCTCCGGCAAGCACGGCGAGCGCGACGGCGGGCTGAGCCCCCTGATCGGGGGCAGCGACGTGCTGGGCGGCCTGATCTACCTCGGCATGAGCCGGACCGACGAGCGCCTCGCCCGCGCGGTCGAGGGCGGGCTGCCCGTCGTCGTGATCGACGAGGAGATCGACCTCGACCTCGCGGTCGACACCGTCACGGTCGACAACTACGGCGGCGCCTACCAGGCCACGAGGTACCTGATCCAGCAGGGGCACCGCCGGATCGCGCACGTCGCCGGCCCGCCCGAGCTCTCCACGACCCAGGAGCGCAAGCGCGGCTACGTCGACGCCCTCACCGACGCGGGACTGCCCGTCGACCCCGAGCTGGTCCGCCACGGCCCGTACACCGAGCAGTTCGGCGCCTCGACGTTCCCCTACCTGACGCGGCCCGGGAACTCCCCCACCGCGGTGTTCGTGGGCAGCGACATCGTGGCCGTCGGGATGCTCGGCGCTGCCGAGCTCCACGGCATCCGCATCCCCGAGGACCTGTCGGTCGTGGGCTGCGACGGCATCCGCATCGGCCAGTGGCTGCGCCCCCAGCTCACGACGCTCGAGCAGCCCGTCGCGGCGCTCGCCCTCGCGGCGGTCGACGCGCTCGAACGGGCCATGGCCCGCCGCGGGGCCGACGCCCCCGACGACGCCGCGGAGCCCGCTCGCACGGTCCTGCCGCTCCACCTGGTCATCCGCGGCTCGGTCGCGCCGCCGTCGGTCCCCTGACCTTCCGCCTCAGGCGCCCCGCACACCGGCCGAGCGGAGCGACGAGCCGCCGCGCTGATCGCACGGCGGCTCGCACCCGGACCTCGACCTGTCAGGCGGGCACCTGGATCTGGGCGTCGAGCGTGCGCCGCAGGAAGCCGTTGAGCGCGGCACCGATGAACCGGCGCCCGCGGAACGTGTGGATCTCGCGGGCCGCGAGGTCCACGAGGACGGGCTGGACGATCACCGCGAACTCGAGGCGCGGCTTCACGGTGGCGGCGGCGACGAGCTCGGGCGTGACGCCGTCGGCGACGATCACCGCGAACGCACCGATCCCCGACTGGACACCGCGCAGCGCGTTGCTGCGCCGCTTGGCGAAGGCCGAGACGTCGCGGGTGTAGAGGTCCACCTGCAGGTCGGTGGGCGTGAAGTGCGCGACCGCGGTGACGACGTGGACACGAGACATCGCGGCGGGGACGAACTTCGCGCGGTAGCCGACCAGTGCCTGCACCGGGCCGACCTGGTCCCGTCCCACCTCGCAGCCGTCGTCGGTCATGCGGCGGCGGGTGGCGTCGAGGTACTCGGCTGCGGTCACGGCGATGGGTGCGTTCACAGCGGTGAGCGTAGGGCAGAACGTCGACCGCAGGAAGAGGGTCGCCCCGTCAGCCCGTGACAGCGGTGATGGTCTCGAGGAGCGACCCGATCACGACCAGGTAGATGAGCGCGAAGAACACCGTGTAGAGGCCGCTGAACAGCAGTGCGTCGCGCACCTTGCCGGGCGTGCGGAAGTACCCGAGGAGCTTGCGCAGGAACCCGACGGGGTGCACCAGGTCCCAGCTGTTGAAGCGGATGTACCGCCCCAGGTAGATCCCGAACGAGACGAGCACGAGGATCACGAGGACCACGAGCCAGGACGCCGGGCGCTCGAAGGGGCGCAGGTCCTCGGGGTAGCGCAGGACGGCGTAGAACATCTGGACGAGGAAGATGTTGACGACGGTGTTGAGGACGCCCGACATCGCGAGGGTCAGGACCGCGACGATGTCGTACCAGAGCGGCACGTCCTCGCCGTCCTTGCGGTGGCTGAAGTTGAGCTCGGTCACGAGGTATCCGGCGTTGGGCAGCAGCAGGAGCCAGATCGCGAGGCCCGCGACCGCGAGGATCGCGACGAGCCAGGGCGCTGCCCCGGCCGCAGCGAGCACGAGGTCCACGACGATCAGGGCCGTCAGCACGAACACGGGCAGCACCGACAGCCCGACGTTGAGCAGCATCGGCCGGTAGACCTCGGTACGGAACAGGGGCGCGCGCAGGAGGATCAGCGTGAACGCGAAGACGTTGACGAGGATCACGCCGAGGAACAGCAGGGTCATGGGTGGGGCCTTCGTGGTGCGGCGTGGGCGGGGGCGTGGGGACCACGCTAGGGCCCGACGGCGTCCCCGCCAGCCCGCGCGACACGTCACCTGCGCGGATAGCGTGGGTCGGGCGGGAATCTCGAGCTCCACCGATTCGCCCGAGGACGGGCGACCGACCCCCGGGAGTCACAGTGACGCAACCTGACGAATCAGCCGCGCCGGTGACGGCTCCCGGCGCCGGGCAGGGCGCCGCCGCCTCGACCGGCGGCGCGCCGTCGGGCGGGTCCGCGACGCTCATGCTGGCCCTCGCGACGATCGGGTTCGCGGTGAACTTCTGGGCGTGGGCGCTCATCAGCCCGCTCGGTGGTGCGTACAGCGCGGCGCTCGGCCTGACGGCGGTCCAGCAGTCGGTGCTCGTCGCGGTACCCGTCATCGTGGGTTCGCTGGGGCGCATCCCGGTCGGCGCGCTCACGGACCGCTTCGGGGCGCGCATCATGTTCCCGCTGGTCAGCGCGGCGACGATCGTCCCGGTGCTGTTCATCGGCTTCGTCGCCGACAGCTTTCCGCTGCTCATCCTGGGCGGGTTCTTCCTGGGGCTGGGCGGGACGGCGTTCGCGGTCGGAGTGCCCTTCGTCAACGCCTGGTACCCCCCGGCTCGGCGCGGCACGGCGCTGGGGATCTTCGGGATAGGGATGGGCGGCACCGCGATCTCGGCGTTCACGACGGTGCGGATCACCGACGCGTACGGCAAGAGCGCACCGTTCGTGCTCGTGGCGTGCGTCCTGGCGGTGTACGCGGTCGTGTCGTGGCTCCTCGTGCGCGACGCCCCGGGCCGGGCGGCGGCTGCGCACGGGCACTTCCTGGCGCGCACGTGGGCCACGTTCAGGCTCCCGGCGACGCTCCAGCTCTCGTGGCTGTACGCCGTGGGGTTCGGCGGGTTCGTGGCGTTCAGCGTGTACCTGCCGACGTTCCTGGTGAACGCCTACGACCTGACAGCCGCCGACGCCGCCGCGCGGACGGCCGGGTTCGTGGTGCTCGCGGTCGCGTGCCGCCCGATCGGCGGGACGCTCTCGGACCGGTTCGGCGGGATCCCGGTGTCGGTCGCGTGCTTCGCGCTCGTCACGGTCCTGGCCGCGGTCGTCGCGTTCCAGCCGGATCTCGTCCCCCTGGGGACCATCGCGTTCCTGGGCCTCGCGGTCGGGCTCGGCGCGTCGTCGGGCGCGACGTTCGAGCTCGTGGCCAAGGTCGCCCCGCAGGACAAGGTCGGCGCTGTCACAGGGCTCGTGGGGGCCGCGGGCGGGCTGGGCGGGTTCATCCCGCCGCTCATCATGGGCGCGGTGTACCAGCTCAACGGGGACTACGGCCTGGGCTTCGCGGCCCTGTCGGTGACGGCCCTGCTCACGCTGCTGTTCACGCTGGGGCCGGTGCGGCGCGGGACGCGGGGCTGACCGGCCCGGGGCTGATGTATCTTGATGTCAAGACTGTTGACATCAAGAGGAGTGTGTCGTGGCGGACTGGAACCCGGAGAGCTACCTGCACTACGCCGACGAGCGTTCGCGGCCCTTCGTCGAGCTCCTGGCCCGCGTGCCGGGTACGCCTCGCACAGTGGTCGACCTCGGCTGCGGACCCGGTCACCTGGCCGAGGCCCTGCGCCACCGGTGGCCGGGCACCGACGTCCTGGGGGTCGACTCGTCGCCCGCGATGATCGAGCGGGCCCGACGCGACGACCCGGGCGGGCGGTACGTGCTCGCCGACCTGCGCACGTTCGAGCCCCCGGCCCCCGTCGACCTCGTCGTGAGCAACGCGACGCTCCAGTGGGTCCCTGGCCACCGCGCCCTCCTGCCACGCCTGACGTCGATGGTCGCCGCCGGCGGGTCGTTCGCGTTCTCCGTCCCGGGCAACCACGACGCCCCGAGCCACGTGACGCTGCGCGAGGTCGCCGGACGCGATCGGTACCGGGAGGCGACCGGCTCGGCCGCCCGTCCGGGCGGTTTCGACGCCGAGCAGTACCTCGGCGACCTGGCCCGGCCCGGCTGGCGGGTCGACGCCTGGGAGACCACCTACGTGCACGTCCTCCATGGCGAGGACCCGGTCTACGCCTGGATCGCGGCGACAGGCGCCCGCCCGGTGCTCGATGCCCTGCCCGAGGTCCTGCGCCCGTCCTTCGTCGCCGACCTCCAGGAGGCGCTGCGCGCGGCGTACCCCGCGCACCCCTACGGGACGCCGCTCGCCTTCCGGCGGGTCTTCGCGGTCGCGACACGAGTCTGAGCGACGCGGCGGCCTACGGTGTCCCCATGGACCCCCACGCCCTGGACCAGCCGTCGCAAGCACCCGTGGACCGGCCGCGTCCTGACGGGTCGCCCCGTGCGGGCGACGGCCCCGCACCGGCCGGGACGACGGTCGACGAGTACCGCGACCACGTCCTCGCGCTGGTCTCGCCGTCGTCCCCCGAGCAGGTCCCCCTCGACGAGCTCGCGACCGCCGCCCCCGCCCGGCGCGTGCTGGCCCACGACGTCCGCTCCCTCCTGGACGTCCCGCGCTTCGACGCCTCGGCCATGGACGGGTACGCGCTGCGCGGCGCGGACCTCTCGGCCGCGACCCCGGACTCCCCCGTCACGCTGCGCGTCGTGGGCGACATCGCGGCGGCACCCTCCGCCGCCCCCGGCGGCCCGTCGTCCGGCCTGGGCGCCCCCGGCGAAGCCGTCCGCATCATGACCGGCGCCCCGGTGCCGGACGGGTGCGACGTCGTCGTGCCCGTGGAGCGGACCTCGACGCGACGCTTCGTACCCGGTGCCCCGCTGGAGGAGCGGATCGAGGTCTACGAGCCGTCCAGGCCCAACGTCCGCCGCCGCGCCGAGGACGTCGCGGTCGGCGACCTCGTCGCCGCGGCGGGCGCCACGACGACCCCGCGGCTCGTCTCGGCCGCAGCCTCGGCAGGGCACGCGACCCTTCCGGTGCACCGCGTCCCTCGCGTCGCGGTCCTCTCGACGGGCAGCGAGCTCGTGCCGTTCGGCACCGCCCCCGGTCCGGGCCAGATCCCCGACTCCAACTCGCTCCTGCTCGCGGCGTGCGTGCGCGACGCGGGCGGCGTGCCGGTGCGCGTGGGCGCGGTCCCGGACACGGCCGAGGCGCTGCGCGCGGTGCTCGACGACGTCGCCCCCCACGTGGACCTGATCGTCACCTCGGGCGGAGTCAGCGCGGGCGCGTTCGACGTCGTCAAGGAGGTCCTGTCCGGCCCGTACGGCGAGGATCACGGGGCTTCGGAGGTGCGGCTCGTCGCGGTCGGGATGCAGCCCGGCAAGCCGCAGGCCGCCGCACGCTGGCGCGGCACTCCCCTGCTCGGCGTGCCCGGGAACCCGGTGAGCGCGTACGTGTCGTTCCGGGCGTTCGTGCGCCCGGCGGTGCGCCGCCTCGCGGGCCACCCGGAGCCCGTCGAGCCGCTCGTCGAGCGCGTCGCCGCCGAGGGCTGGCGCTCCCCCGCGGGGCGGCAGCAGTTCCTCCCGGTGCGCTTCGTCGGGGCCGACGGCGTCGCACCGGTCGGGCCCGGCGCGCACCACGTCTCGGCCCTGACCCGGGCCGACGCGATCGCGGTCGTACCGCCCGAGGTCGAGGCGGTTGGGCCGGGCGAGGTCGTGCGTGTCATGGTGATCGCATGAGCGAGTTCACCCACCTCGACGAGCGCGGCCACGCCCGCATGGTCGACGTCACCCTCAAGCAGCCGACCGTCCGTTCCGCGACCGCGACCGGCGTCGTCCGGTGCGGTCCGCACATCGTCGCGGCGCTGCGGTCCGGCGAGGTCCCCAAGGGCGACGTGCTCGCGGTCGCGCGCATCGCGGGCATTCAGGGAGCCAAGAAGACGGCCGAGCTGCTGCCGCTCGCGCACATCATCGGGGTGCACGGCGCGGCCGTAGACCTCGACGTCCAGGACCACGGCGTCGAGATCCGCGCGACCGTGCGCACCGCGGACCGCACGGGGGTCGAGATGGAGGCGCTCACCGCGGTCGCGGTCGCGGGGCTCGCGGTCGTCGACATGGTCAAGGGGCTCGACAAGTCGGTCGAGCTCACCGACGTCCGCCTCCAGTCCAAGACGGGCGGCAAGTCGGGCGAGTGGGTGCGCCCGGTGTGAGCGGGCCCCTGTTCGACGCGGTCGTGCTCGCGGGCGGGCGGGCGCGGCGGCTCGGCACGTCCAAGCCGCAGCTCGTCGTCGCGGGCGCGCGCCTGCTCGACCACGTGCTCACCGCGACCCGCGACGCCCGGGCGACGGTCGTCGTCGGGCCCGACGACCTGGCGTCCGAGGCGTACGTCCTCACGCGCGAGGACCCGCCGTTCGGCGGTCCGGTCGCGGGGACCGCGGCGGGCCTCGCCGCACTGCCCGACGGCGCAGTGCCCTGGGTCCTGCTCCTCGCCTGCGACGTGCCGCGGGCCGCGGAGGCCGTGCCGCTGCTCGTGGCGGCCGCCACCGGCACCGCCGCCGGTCACGGGGAGATCGACGGCGTGCACCTCGCGCACGACGGGCGGGACCAGTGGCTCGTCGGGCTGTACCGGCGCGAGGCGCTGGACGACGCCGTGGCCCGGCTCGAGGGCGACCCCGCGCAGGGCGGCCTCGCGGGTGCTCCTGTGCGCCGACTCGTCTCGGGGATGCAACTCACCCGTGTCGAGGACGTGGACGGTCTGAGCGCCGACGTGGACACGTGGCAGGATGCGGAGACGTACACGCTGCGGCGCGCGCGGTTCGGCACTGGCGACCCGCACGGACCATCGGGAGGCACGGCATGAGCAACCTCGAACGCTGGGTGGACACCCTCGTCGACGAGTTCGACCTCGACCGCGAGGCGGTGGACATCGGGGCCATCCTGGACCTGGCGCGCGACGCCGCGCACCGGGTCGAGCGGCCCGCGGCCCCGCTGACCACCTTCATCGCGGGCTATGTCGCCGGGCTGTCCGCCGGGGAGGGCGCCGACCACCCGGGTCTGGACGCCATGGAGCGGGCCACCGAGCTCGCACTCGCGTGGGAGGTCGAGCCGACGCTCGACGAGGTCGTCGTCGACGGTGCTGCGGACGCCGACAACCCTGTGGAGCCCGCCGCCCCCGAGAGGGCGTGACGTGCCGCGGGTCCGCTACTTCGCCGGTGCGGCCGAGGCCGCCGGGCTCGAGGCCGAGTCCCTCCCGGGGGCCTCGGTCGGGGAGCTCTTCACGGCCATGACCGCCCGCCACCCCGCGCTCGCCGACGTGCTGCCGCGCTGCTCGGTGCTCGTGGGTGGCATCCGGACCGCCGACCACGGCGTGGCGCTGGCGCCCGACCAGCAGGTCGACGTCCTGCCCCCTTTCGCGGGCGGCTGACTGTCCCCACCTTCCGCTGAGTGCGGAGTAGTTGTCGTCCGGAGAGCCGATCGACGACAACTGCTCCGCACTCAACGACACGTCTTCCCCTCAGTGGTCCCCGCCCGCGAGCTGCGAGAACACGTGCGGCAGCAGCGGTTCGAGCACCGACCAGCCGTCGCGCACACCGCCCGGCGAACCCGGCAGGTTGACCACGAACGCCCGCAGCCCACGGGCCCCCGGGGCGGTCCCCACGATCCCCCGTGACAGCACCGCGCTCGGCACGACGGTCGCGCCGCGTCGCCGGATCGCCTCGGCCACGCCCGGCAGCTCCTGGTCGACGACCTCGGCCGTCCCCTCGGGCGTGTGGTCGCGCGGGCCGATGCCCGTCCCGCCCGTGGTGATCACGAGCCGCGCCCCCTCGACCAGCGCGGAGGTGAGCGCGTCGCGGACCGAGCTGACGCCGTCGGGCACCAGACGCGACGTGACCCGCTCGAAGCCGCCCGTCTCCAGGAGCGAGACCAGGAGCGGCCCCGAACGGTCGACGTACTCGCCGCGCGAGCCGCGGTCGGAGACCGTGACGACCGTGACGGGCAGGTGGGCGAGGGGGAAGGTGGCGTGGGGCCCGTCGAACGTGGTCATGGGAGCACCGTAGACAATCAGGGCGCACCGGGCGACGTGGCCCTGCTCCCCGGGCAGAACCCTGCGGGACGTGGGCATACTGCGAGGCAGACGAACGAACACGCACGGTCCTGCTCGCCCCAGGAGGTCGCATGTCGCAGTCCACCGTCCCCGGCCCGGGCACCGACGCCCGCGCCGCGGACGCCCCACGCCCTGAGTCCCCGGGGGGCAGCGGTGAGGACGCCCTGCTCCGGCTCGGCAAGCACCTGCGCCGCGGCGAGGTCTCGCCGGACCTGCGCCAGCTGTTCCTCCAGGGGGGTCGCGAGGGCGACGTCTTCTACCGGGACCGGTGGTCGCACGACAAGGTGGTGCGCTCGACGCACGGCGTGAACTGCACCGGGTCGTGCTCGTGGAAGGTGTACGTCAAGGACGGCATCATCACGTGGGAGACGCAGCAGACGGACTACCCGTCGGTCGGCCCGGACTCGCCCGAGTACGAGCCGCGCGGCTGTCCGCGCGGCGCGGCCTTCAGCTGGTACACGTACTCCCCGACGCGGGTCCGCTACCCGTACGTGCGGGGCGTGCTGCTGCGGGCCTTCCGCGACGCGAAGGCGCGCACGGGCGACCCCGTGCGCGCGTGGGCCGAGGTCACGGGGAACCCCGAGACGGCGCGCGCGTACAAGCAGGCGCGCGGCAAGGGCGGCCTGGTGCGTGCGTCGTGGGAGGAGGCCGCGGAGATCGTCGCGGCGGCCCACGTCCACACGATCAAGACGTACGGCCCGGACCGCATCGCGGGCTTCTCGCCCATCCCGGCGATGTCGATGGTCTCGCACGGCGTGGGCGCACGGTTCATCTCGATGCTGGGCGGCGCGATGCTGTCGTTCTACGACTGGTACGCGGACCTGCCGGTCGCCTCCCCGCAGGTGTTCGGCGACCAGACCGACGTCCCCGAGTCCGCCGACTGGTGGAACTCGTCGTATTGCATCATGTGGGGCTCGAACATCCCGGTGACCCGCACGCCCGACGCGCACTTCATGGCCGAGGCGCGCTACCGCGGCCAGAAGGTGATCGTGGTCTCGCCCGACTACGCCGACAACACGAAGTTCGCCGACGAGTGGCTCGCCGTGCACCCGGGCACGGACGGCGCGCTGGCGCTCGCGATGGGGCACGTCATCCTGCGGGAGTTCCACGTGGAACGTCGCACGGCGCCGTTCGTGGACTACCTGAGGAGATACACGGACTCGCCGTTCCTGGTCACGCTCACGCCGAGCCCGGCGTCGGCCTCGTCGGGGCCCGACGGCGGAGCTCACACCGCGGGACGCATCACCTACGTCCCGGACAAGTTCCTCACCGCGGCCGACCTGGGCGACGACGTGCTGCCAGGAGCCGCGAGCGCCGCCAACGCGGCCTTCAAGCCCGTCCTGCTCGACGCCGACGGGGGCGTCGTCATCCCCAACGGCACGCTCGGGCACCGGTTCGGCGAGGCCGACGAGGGCAGGTGGAACCTCGACCTGGAGGGCGTGGTCCCGCTGCTGTCCGTCGCGGACGGCGTGGCGGGCGCTCCGGGGATCCCGGGGGCCGCGCACGAGACGCACGGCGCGTCCCACCACACCGCCGTCAGCGTGGACCTGCCGCGCTTCGACCTGTCCCCCGACCCCGACCAAGGCGAGACCGGGAGGCACACCGGCGGCGCGGGCTCGGTCACGCGCGGCGTGCCGGTCCGGCGCGTGGGCGGGCACCTGGTGACCACGGTGTTCGACCTGCTGCTCGCCCGCTACGGCGTGAACCGCGAGGACCTGGACCTGCCGGGTGAGTGGCCCTCGGGCTACGACGACGCGGACTCGCCCGGCACCCCGGCGTGGCAGGAGCAGTTCACGGGGGTCCCGGCCGCGGCGGCCGCACGGATCGGTCGCGAGTTCGCGGACAACGCCGAGCGGTCGGGCGGGCGCTCGATGATCATCATGGGCGCGGGGGCGAACCACTGGTTCCACGCCGACACGATCTACCGGGCCATGCTCGCGCTGACGACCATGACGGGTTGCCAGGGCGTCAACGGCGGCGGCTGGGCGCACTACGTCGGGCAGGAGAAGTGTCGGCCCGTCACCGGATGGGCACAGTACGCGGGCGGCCTGGACTGGTCGCGGCCACCGCGCCAGATGATCGGCACGGCGTTCTGGTACGTCGCCACGGACCAGTGGCGCTACGACGGGCTGCCGGCGGACGCGCTCGCGACACCGCTGGGCTCGGGTCTCTTCGCGGGCCGGACCACGGCCGACTGCCTGGTCGAGTCGGCGCAGCGCGGCTGGATGCCGAGCTACCCGACGTTCGACCGGAACCCGCTCGACCTCGTGGACCAGGCCGAGGCGGCGGGCGTCGCCCCCGCGGACTACGTGGTCTCCGAGCTGCGCAGCGGCGCGCTCCGGTTCGCGGTCGAGGCGCCCGACGCCCCCGAGAACTTCCCGCGCTGCGTCACGGTGTGGCGGGCCAACATCCTGGGGTCCTCGGGCAAGGGCAACGAGTACTTCCTCAAGCATCTGCTGGGGACGGACTCGGCGGTGCTCGCGGACGAGTCGGCGCCCGCGCGGCGCCCGCAGTCGATCGAGTGGGCCGAGGAGGGCGCGCGCGGCAAGCTCGACCTGCTCACGACGCTCGACTTCCGCATGACGAGCACCACGCTGTTCTCGGACGTCGTGCTGCCCGCGGCCACCTGGTACGAGAAGCACGACCTGTCCACGACGGACATGCACCCGTTCGTGCACTCGTTCAACCCGGCGATCAGCCCGCCGTGGCAGACCCGCACGGACTTCGACATCTTCCACACGATCGCGCGGAAGATCAGCGAGTACTCGGTCGAGCACCTGGGCGTGCGCAAGGACCTCGTGGCCGCTCCCCTGCTGCACGACACCCCCGACGCCATGTCGGTACCGCACGGCACGATCGTCGACTCGGGCGAGGGGTCCGCGTCCCGTCCTCTGGTCCCGGGCGTGACCATGCCCAAGCTGGTCGTGGTCGAGCGCGACTACCCCGCCTTCGCGGACCGCATGGCCTCGCTCGGACCGCTCACCGAGAAGCTCGGCATGGTCACCAAGGGCGTGCAGTTCTCGCCCGGCGAGGAGGTGCGGGTCCTGGGGCAGAAGAACGGCCTCGTCCCCTCGGGCCCCGCGGCGGGGCGCCCGCGGCTCGACAAGGACACGCACGCGTGCGAGATGATCCTCGCGCTGTCGGGCACGACGAACGGTCGCCTCGCGGTCCAGGGCTTCGAGCACGTCGAGAAGCGCACGGGCGTCGAGCTCGCGGACCTCGCGCGCGACGAGCAGGGCAAGCGCGTCACGTTCCCGGACGTCCAGTCCCGCCCGACGACGGTCATCACCTCCCCGGAGTGGTCCGGCTCGGAGCACGGGGGCAGGCGGTACACCGCGTTCGCGATCAACGTCGAACGCCTCAAGCCGTGGCACACCCTGACGGGACGCCAGCACTTCTTCCTCGACCACGACTGGATGACCGAGCTCGGGGAGCAGCTGCCGGTCTTCCGGCCGCCGCTCGACATGCACCGCCTGTTCCCCGACTCGCCGCCGCTGGGCGACCGCTCACCGAGCGGCTACCCGGGCTCGGAGGGCCAGGCCGAGGTCGCGGTGCGGTACCTGACGCCGCACTCGAAGTGGTCCATCCACTCGGAGTACCAGGACAACCTCTTCATGCTCTCGCTGTCGCGCGGCGGGCCGAACATCTGGATGTCGCCGCGCGACGCCGACAAGATCGGGGTGCGCGACAACGAGTGGATCGAGGCGTACAACCGCAACGGCGTGGTCGTGGCGCGGGCCGTGGTCTCGCACCGCATGCCCGAGGGCACGGTGTACATGCACCACGCGACCGACCGCACGATCGACGTCCCGCTCGCCGAGACGTCGGGGCTGCGTGGCGGCATCCACAACTCGTTGACGCGGGTGCTGCTCAAACCGAGCCACCTCGTGGGCGGCTACGCGCAGCTCGCCTTCGCGTTCAACTACCTGGGCCCCACGGGCAACCAGCGCGACGAGGTCACGACGATCCGTCGTCGTTCGCAGGAGGTGACGTACTGATGCGGGTGATGGCTCAGATGTCGATGGTCATGAACCTCGACAAGTGCATCGGGTGCCACACGTGCTCGGTCACGTGCAAGCAGGCGTGGACGAACCGTACGGGCGTCGAGTACGTGTGGTTCAACAACGTCGAGACGCGGCCCGGTCTCGGCTACCCCCGGACCTACCAGGACCAGGAGAAGTGGCAGGGCGGCTGGGTCCGCACCCGGCGCGGGAAGCTCAAGCTCCGCGCGGGCGGGCGGGCCAAGAAGCTCGCGACGATCTTCTCCAACCCCAAGCTCCCGTCGATCCACGAGTACTACGAGCCGTGGACGTACGAGTACGACATGCTGCTCTCGGCCCCGCAGGGCCCGCACACCCCGGTCGCCAAGCCGAAGTCGCTCCTGACGGGCGAGGACATGAAGATCGAGTGGTCGGCCAACTGGGACGACGACCTGGGCGGGTCCAAGGAGACCATGCAGGACGACCCCATCCTGCAGCACATGAGCGAGCACGTGGCCTCGGAGTTCGAGCAGACGTTCATGTTCTACCTGCCGCGCATCTGCGAGCACTGCCTCAACCCCGCGTGCGTCGCCTCGTGCCCGTCGGGGGCCATGTACAAGCGGGCCGAGGACGGGATCGTCCTGGTGGACCAGGACCAGTGCCGCGGGTGGCGCATGTGCGTCACGGGCTGCCCGTACAAGAAGGTCTACTTCAACCACAAGACCGGCAAGGCCGAGAAGTGCACGCTGTGCTACCCCCGCCTCGAGGTCGGCCTGCCCACGGTCTGCTCCGAGACGTGCGTGGGGCGCCTGCGCTACCTGGGCCTGGTCCTGTACGACGCGGACCGCGTGACCGAGGCCGCAGCCGTGGAGGACGAGCACGACCTCCTCGAGTCGCAACGCTCGGTCTTCCTCGACCCGAACGACCCCGCGGTCGTCGAGGCCGCGCGCGCCGAGGGCATCCCCGAGGACTGGATCGCGGCCGCGCAGGCCTCGCCCATCTGGGCGCTCATCCAGAAGTACCGCGTGGCCCTGCCGCTGCACCCCGAGTACCGGACCATGCCCATGGTCTGGTACATCCCGCCGCTGTCGCCCGTGGTCGACGTGGTCGGGTCGTCGGGCAACGACGGCGAGGACCCGCGGACCCTGTTCGCGGCGATCTCCAAGCTCCGCATCCCGCTCGAGTACCTCGCGGGGCTCTTCACCGCGGGCGACACCGTGCCGGTCGAGCGCACGCTGCGCCGTCTGGCCGCGATGCGCACCTACATGCGCGACATCAACCTGGGCGACGAGCCCAACGAGGCCGTCGCCCGTGCGGTCGGCATGACGGGCACCGAGATCCAGGAGATGTACCGCCTGCTCGCGATCGCCAAGTACGAGGACCGCTACGTCATCCCGACCGCCCACCAGGAGATCGCGCGCGAGCTCGAGGAGATCAGCTGCTCGCTCGACTTCGACGGCGGCCCCGGGATGGGCGGCATGGGCGGCGCCGGGCCGTTCGGCTCGTCGAGCGGGACCCCGGTGCCCGTCGCGGTCGAGAACTTCCACGTGCTCCAGGCCCGTCAGACGGCCGACTCCCCCAACGGGCCGTCGACGTCCGGGCGCGTCAACCTGCTCAACTGGGACGGCAACGGCCGGCCCCCTGGCCTGTTCCCGCCGGGGTCTCCCGGTGGCTCGGACGGCCCCGGGCCGGACACGTCCGGCGACGGCACGGCGGCCCGATGATGGGCCTGTTCACGAAGTCCCCGGCGACGACCTTCCTGCCCCGCCCGACGGCGCGCACGCCCCTCCTGGAGCCCCTCACGCCGGTCCGGGCCACGCCCGCGCAGCGGCGCACCACCCACATGGCCGCCTCGCTCCTGCTCGACTACCCCGACGCCGGGACGCTCGCCGCCGCGCGCGAGGTGCGCGACGTCGTCGGGCAGCTTCCCGATTCCGTGCAGGCGCGGCTCGACACGTTCCTCGACGACCTGGAGACCGGCGAGCCCGCCGCCCTCGAGGCGCGCTACGTCGCGACGTTCGACCTCAAGCGCAAGTGCTCGATGTACCTGTCGTACTACGCCGCCGGGGACACCCGGAAGCGCGGCATGGCGCTCGTGCGGTTCGTGCAGGCCTACCGGGCCGCCGGGTGGGAGGTCGACGGCGAGGAGCTGCCCGACTACCTCCCCATGGCCCTCGAGTTCTCCGCGCGCGCGACCACGCGCGACGAGGAGCGCATCGCCGCGGGGCTGCTCGGCTCGCACCGCCAGGGCATCGAGGTGCTGCGCTCTGCCCTCGCCGCGATGGCCAGCCCGTACGCGCTCGTGGTCGAGGCCGTGTGCCTGACCCTGCCCCCGCTCGACGCCGAGACCGAGCGCCGGTACCTCGAGCTCGTGACGTCGGGCCCGCCGACCGAGATGGTCGGGCTGTCGGCCATGGGGCCGCTCGAACCGTTCGCCCCCGCAGGGGCGCCGCCCGAGGAGGTACGACGATGACCGGAGCGAGCACGGGCGACATCCTGCTGTGGGTCGTCTTCCCCTACGTGACCTTCGCGGTGTTCGTCGTCGGGTCCGTGTGGCGGTACCGCTACGACAAGTTCGGGTGGACCACGCGGTCGAGCGAGCTCTACGAGAAGAAGCTCCTGCGGCTCGGGTCGCCGCTGTTCCACTTCGGCCTGCTGTTCGTCATCCTCGGCCACGTCCTGGGGCTCGTGATCCCCGAGACCTGGACCGAGGCCGTGGGGATCGACGAGGGCGCGTACCACTTCGTGGCCACCTACATGGGCTCGCTCGCGGCCCTCGCGCTCGTCGCCGGGCTGCTCATCCTCGTCTACCGGCGGCGGACCACCGGGCCCGTGTTCCTCGCGACCACGCGCATGGACAAGGTCATGTACGTGTTCCTCGCCGCATCGATCCTGCTCGGCGCGTGGGCGACCGTCCAGACCCAGCTCCTCGCCGAGAACCACGGGTACAACTACCGCGAGACCATCTCGCCGTGGTTCAGGTCCCTCTGGTACTTCCAGCCCCAGCCCGCGCTCATGGAAGGCGTGCCCGCGGCGTTCCAGCTCCACATCGTCGCCGCGAACCTGCTGTTCATCCTGTGGCCCTTCACGCGGCTCGTGCACGCGTTCTCGGCACCCGTGCCGTACATCTTCCGGCCCTACATCGTGTACCGCTCGCGCGACGCGTCCGTGGCGTCCCGCGAGCCGCGGCCGGGGTGGGACCCGTCGGAACGGCCGGGTACCAAGCGGTAGGTCGTCGGCGCCCTCAGGCCGGCCGTCTGCGCGGCTTGAGCCGCACGTCCGGCAGCACCGGGGCGGGCAGCGGCCCGCCGTCGTACCCGAGGACCTGCCCGAACCTTCGGCCCGACGCCCCTGCGGCGTAGTGCGTGCCGCCGTCCCCGGGCACGGGGACCTCGGGACCGCCCGCTCCGGGCATCTCCGCCCCGTCGCCCCGGGCGACCTCGACCTGCGCCATCCAGTCCGCACGCGCCGCCGCGACGTCGTCGTGCGAGCGGCCCACGAAGTTCCACCACATGACGATCTCCTCGGCGAACGGCTCGCCGCCGATCAGCACGGCCCGCACGGGCGAGGTTCCCGCCGAGACGGTCACGACCGAGCGGCCGGGCTCGACGTAGCCGAGCGACGCGACTGGCACGGTCACGCCCTCGAACGACGCGTCTCCCGTGTCGACGAGCAGCGCGTGCTCGAACCCCGGGTCCACCTCGATCTCGACCGACGCGCCCGCGGGCAGGTCGACCTGCGCCCCGACGAGCGGCGTGAAGACCGTCGCGGCCGACCGCAGCGCGACACCGCCCACGCTCAGCGAACCCACGAGCACCTGGACCCGCTCGCCTCCGGCCCCGCTCCACGCGGGCAGGTCGCCGTGGTGCTCGAAGAAGGGCTCGTCCCCGAGCCGGTCCCCCGGCAGCGCGACCCAGAGCTGCACACCGTGCAGCAGGGGCGGGCGCACGCCCGCGGGCGACTCCTCCGAGTGCGAGATGCCGCGTCCGGCCGTCATGAGGTTGAGCTCGCCCGGCCGCACGGTCTGCAACGAGCCGACCGAGTCGCGGTGCAGGATCTCGCCGTCGAACAGCCAGCTCACGGTCTGGAGGCCCGTGTGCGGGTGCGGCGGGACCTGCATGCCGTCGGAGGCGCGGACGTCGTCGGGCCCGTAGTGGTCCAGGAAGCACCATGCCCCCACGAGCGAGCGCACGCGCTGCGGAAGCGTGCGGCGCACGTCCATGGCGCGGGTCCCACCGAGCGGGACCTGGCGGTGGTCGAGGATCTCGACGGGCGTGCGGTCGGCGGGCGCTCCGTCCACAGGGGTGCCCGACGGCGCAGCGTGGCTTCCCGCCGCACACACCTCTTCGCGGGGCCGGGTCTCGAGGTTGCTCATGGGACGAGCCTAGGCCTGGCGTCACCCGGGTACTCAGCGAGGCTCCCGGCGGGGGCCGGGAGCCTCGCTGATGACCGTGTGCCCTGAGACGGCCGGACCTGACGGTCCGGCCGGGCTCCGCGTCGACGTCGCGGCTCGGCGCCCTCCCCAGGACGAGCGGGTGCTCGTCCTGTTCTCCTGGAAGGCGCCTCTCACGATCGGCCTTCCGGTTCCGGTCGGGACCTGCGTCGTCACCCGCAGCCCGGGGTTGTTGGGACCCGCGGGACGTCTCACCGTTCTCCGGTCAGCCTGGGGCTCTCGGGGGATGTGGTTCCAGCGTCCTTGCCGGTCCGTCCTCCCGTACGGGAGGGCGTCGTTGGGGGCTGCTGCCTTACCCTTCGAAGCCGATAGTGACGTTTCTAGTCCTGCTCGGGCCGACCGTGCAAGAGGTCGACGGACCCTTTTTCGGCGGGCTCGTTCACCACAGGTTCGTCCACAACGAGAACACCGTCCTCACGTCGCCACCCACAGGCTTGTGCACAGAATCTGTGGATAACTCTGGGGGCTGTTCACACCCAGAACCTCGCCGTGCTCTCCGCTGCGATGCGTTCCTCGACCTCCGCCGCGGACACCTCGAAGCCGCCGTCGTCGACCAGGACGCCCTGGACCCGGCCCTGCAGCACGGCCGCGAGGCGGGCGAGCGACGCCCGCATGCGTGCCCGAGCGATGAGGTGCAGCCCCGACGGCTCCTCGACCTCCAGCTCGTAGACGTCCGTCGGGAGCCACAGCAGCCGGTACGCGAACGGGCCGTACTCGCGCCAGTCGAGCGGCGCCAACGCCGCCGGCACCCTGTCCACCTTCTGCACCACGACCTTCACCGCGCCGTCGTACGCCGTCTCCCCGACCAGCACGAAGTCGACCAGGCTGTCCTCCCGCTCCTCGACCGCCGCCACGCGCGCGCCCGGGACGAAGGTCCGCAGCACCCCCAGGGCCGAGTCGGGCGTGAGCGCGTGCGCGCTGAACACCGTCAGGTCCACCCCCCGGGCCGGGTCCGGCGTGAGCACCTGCGTCCCGTCCACCGCGACGCTGCCGCCGACCTTGCGTGCCGCCGCGACCGCCCACCGCACGACCCGCAGCTCCAGGTCGTCGGGCAGGCCCGTCGCGAAGACCCGACCGAGGCCGTCGCGGTCCTCGGTGTCGAGCGGCACCCGCCCCCGCGAGGAGCGCGCGACCCGGACCGCCCACACCTCCGCGGCCGAGGAGGCCAGGCCCAGGTCCTGCGCGCCGGGCGACAGCACCACGAACGGCCCGACGACCTCGACGCCCTCGGTGAGCCGGAGCACCCCGGGGCGACGGACGTCGTCGGGCACCACGCCGCGGAAGCGTGCGCCCGCCATGGGTCGCTCCGCCGGGCCGCTCGTCGGCTCGCTCACCCAACCCGCCTCCGGGAACCAGGCTCGCGCGAGCACCTCGATCCCCGGACGCGCGACGCCGCGCGAACGCGGCAGCGCGAGCAGGTGGTCACTGCGGTACAGGTCGGGGACCCACCCCGTCGGAGGAAGCGTCATGACGTGACGCTAGGCGCCCCGAGGACCGCGCAGAATGCCGGGAGGTTACGGGCGTGGGTCGGGTGCGGGCGCCGGGCTCGGGTCAGGAGGTGGGGGCGCCGACGTCGTGCAGGTGGTGGACGACGTCGTGCAGGAAGTACTGGCCCAGGGTGCGCACCGTGAAGACCGAGCCGTTCGACCGGCGGCCGGGCCGCTCCCAGTCGTCGGGCCCGACGGCGTCGAACCGCCCCGCGACCCGGTCGCCCGCGATCTCGATCTCCCGGGCGAGGAGCTGCGGGTCCTGGTGCTCGTAGTCGCCCGCGAGCGCCGCCGCGTCCTGGTCCCAGTTCGCGAACAGCGGGTCGTCGCCCTCGACCATCGACGCGAGACGCACGTCGAAGATGCCGAACACGTCCCGCACGTGCGCCGCGTACTCGAGCGGGGACCACGTGCGCTCGTCGGGGCGCACCGCGACGTCGGGGCGAGCCAGCACGTCCAGCCAGCGCGGGATCGTCGCACGGACCGTAGGCCCCACCCTGTCCGGGTCGACCGTCCCCGACTCGAACCCGCACTCGGGGCACGGGCGGTCCAGGACCCAGGTCCAGTCCTTGGTGTCAGGGGTGATGCCGGAGGGGTCGGCCGGGCCGGGCTGCTGAGGCGTCGTCATGCCGGGATGCTAGGGCCCCGTCGCGCGGCGCGGAACCCCCGGTCCATCCCGTGGGCCTCACTCCTGCGGGGCGGGTGGCGGGATCTCGTCGAGGAGGAGGACGTCGAGCGGCTCGAGCATCCACTCCTCGAACGGCACGCTCCGGAACAGGTCGAACAACGCGTCCTCGCCCGCGGTGAAGGCTTCCGACGACTCCCAGGTCGTCGTGAGGACCAGCCGCTCCTCGTCGCCCTCGGACCACACCGCTGCCTGTACGAGCCCGGTGATCGACCGCGTGACGAGGGCAGCCTGCTGGAGGTAGGCGAGCGTCACGTCGCGGAACTCGGGGCGCGGACGGTGCACGACGACCTGCGTGAACATCGGTCCTCCCCGGTCTCGGCTTCAACGCTACGAGCCGCTGGCGACCCCTGGGAAGAGTACGACAGGGTGATGTCCTGAACGTCATGCTGCCCGGGCCCCGTCGCCCATCTGGTCGAGGGACCGTCCCTTGGTCTCCGGGAGGAACCGCAGCACGAAGAACACCGCGAACGCCGAGACGGCGGCGAAGGTCCCGTAGGTCGCGGGCAGCCCCCACGCCTCGCTGACCACGGGGAACGACCGCGTCACGGCGTAGTTCACGAACCACTGCACGGCCGTCGCGACCGCCAGCGCCGTCGCCCGGATCGCGGGCGGGAACATCTCCCCGAGCAGCACCCAGCCGAGGGGGCCCCACGTGAGCCCGAACGAGACGACCATGAGGTTGACCGCGACGAGCGCCGTCATCGCCCACGCCATCGGGAAGACCAGCTCGCCCGAGGCCGACGTCGTCGCCTGCCCGAACGCGAACGCGGTCACCGCGAGCGCGACCGCCATGCCCACGGACCCGGCCGCGAGCATGGGCCGGCGCCCGAACCGGTCCGCGAGCCCGATCGCCACGACCGTGACCGCGATGTTGACGCCGGCCGTCACGAGCGACATCGTCAGGGCCTCGGACTCGGTGAAGCCGACCGACTCCCACAGCGACGTCGAGTAGACGAACACGGCGTTGATGCCGCTGAGCTGGATGAGGGCAGCGACGCCCAGGCCGATCCACACGATGGGCCGAAGCCCCAGGGCCGGGCCGCGGAGGTCCCGGAGCGAGGACGTGGCGTGCGCCCCGATCGAGGCGCGAAGGCGGTCGACCTCCTCGTCCACCTCGTCGTCGCCGAGGCCGGTGAACCCCTGCAGGACGCGCTGGGCCTCGATCTCGCGACCACGGCCCACGAGGTAGCGAGGCGACTCGGGCAGTCGCAGGGCCGCAAGCCCGTACAGCGCTGCGGGGACGAGCTCGGCCAGGAACATCCACCGCCACGCGGGAATGCCCGCCCAGAGGTCGTGCACCGCTCCCCCGGCCGCGCGCGACATCGCCAGCCCGACCGCGAGGGCCACGAAGATCCCGATCGTGATGAAGAGCTGCTGCAGCCCGCCGAGGCGACCGCGAGAGCGCGGCGGCGCGATCTCGGCGATGTACGCGGGGGCCATGACCGACGCCGCGCCGATCCCCACGCCCGCGAGGAAGCGCACGGGCAGGAGCACGCCCACCGACGGGGCGAACGCAGCAGCCACCGCGCAGAGGCCGAACAGCAGCGCGGAGAGCAGCATGACGCGCACGCGCCCCAGACGCTCGGACACCGACCCGGCGAACCACGCACCCACCGCGCACCCGAGCAGCGAGAGCGAGGCCACCATGCCGCGCAGGCTCGCGCTCAGCTCGAAGTGCTCGCTGAGCGCACCGACCGCCGAGTTCACGACCGAGGTGTCGAACCCGAACAGCAGCCCGCCGAGCGCCGCGGCGAGGCACGCGAGGACGACCTTGCCGGGGACGCGGGGTCGCGGCTGCGTGTCGGTGGTCATGGTCGGAACCGTTCGCTGCTCATGGTCCGAACACTGCCACGGGGTGGCGGGCCGGGTGCAGCGCACGGCGGGTGATCCTCGCCGCGGTCGCACGTGCCAGAACCGGCGAGCCCCCGGGACCACGCGCGTCCTGACAGGACCTCAGAGCACCTGGCCCGCGAGCGCCGCCGACTCCTCGTCCGAGAAGAGCCGGGACCGGATGATGAACCGCACGCCCTCGGGCGCCTCGACGCTGAACCCCGAGCCGCGCCCCGGCACCACGTCGACCGTCAGGTGCGTGTGGCTCCAGTACTCGAACTGGCTGCGGCTCATCCAGAACGGCACGGTGAACGTCGGCCCCGCGAGGTCGACGGCGTCCGCGCCCCCGTCGAGCACGATCCCGGCACCCAGCGGACCCGCGGGGCCGCTCAGCGCGACGTCTGCCAGCTCGGGCTCCGCGAGCTCCGAGAACGAGTCGACGACGACCAGGTCGCCCAGGTGCACGTCGGCCTCCGACGTGAGGAACTCGCCCTGCGGGTAGCACATGGGTGACGACCCGTCGCAGCACCCCCCGGACTGGTGGAACATGAGCTCGCCGTACTGGACCCGCAGGCGGGCGAGCAGCTCGGCCGCGGCGGGGGTCAGCGCCACCCGCTCGGGCAGCACCCGGCCGGGCGAGGACCCCACCGCCCCGGGTGCGGTGACCTGCGGGCCGGACGTGACGTCGTCGGGCATGATCCTTCTCCCCTCGTGGCGGACTGGACGGCGGAGCCGCTGACTGGACGAGCGGGCGGGGCCGTGCTTTCTGGCCCCGCCCACGACGGCGGGCACGGCCTAGAAGAAGCCGAGCCTCGTGGCCGAGTAGCTGACCAGGAGGTTCTTGGTCTGCTGGTAGTGGTCGAGCATCATCTTGTGGTTCTCGCGGCCTACGCCCGAGCCCTTGTACCCGCCGAACGCGGCCGCCGCGGGGTACGCGTGGTAGCAGTTCGTCCACACGCGGCCCGCCTGGATCTCGCGGCCCGCGCGGTAGGCGATGTTGGCCTCGCGCGACCACACGCCCGCACCCAGGCCGTACAAGGTGTCGTTCGCGACCGTGATCGCGTCGTCGAAGTCCGCGAAGTCCGTGACCGCGACGACGGGCCCGAAGATCTCCTCCTGGAAGATGCGCATCGAGTTCTTGCCCTCGAAGATCGTCGGCGTCACGTAGTAGCCGCCCGCGAGGTCGCCGCTCATCTCGGCCCGGGTGCCGCCCGTGAGGACCTTGGCCCCCTCGGCCTTGCCGATGTCGATGTAGCTGAGGATCTTCTCGAGCTGGTCGTTCGACGCCTGCGCGCCGATCATGGTCTCGGTGTCCAGGGGGTTGCCCTGCTTCACGGCCCGGGTCCGCTCGATCGCGTCGCCCAAAAACTGGTCGTAGATCGACGTCTGGATGAGCGCACGCGACGGGCACGTGCACACCTCGCCCTGGTTGAGGGCGAACATCGTAAACCCCTCGAGCGCCTTGTCGTAGAAGTCGTCCTTCTCGCGCGCGACGTCCTCGAAGAACAGGTTGGGCGACTTGCCGCCCAGCTCGAGCGTGACCGGGATGATGTTCTGGCTCGCGTACTGCATGATGAGCCGGCCCGTCGTGGTCTCGCCCGTGAACGCGATCTTGCGGATGCGGGGGCTCGACGCGAGCGGCTTGCCTGCCTCGACCCCGAACCCGTTGACCACGTTGAGGACGCCCGGCGGCAGCAGGTCCCCGATGATGTCGATCAGGAACAGGATCGACGCGGGCGTCTGCTCGGCGGGCTTGAGGACCACGCAGTTGCCCGCAGCGAGCGCCGGGGCCAGCTTCCACACCGCCATGAGGATGGGGAAGTTCCACGGGATGATCTGCCCGACCACGCCCAGCGGCTCGTGGAAGTGGTAGGCGATGGTGTCCTCGTCGATCTCGGAGATCGACCCCTCCTGGGCCCGGATCGCGCCCGCGAAGTAGCGGAAGTGGTCGATCGCGAGGGGGATGTCCGCGGCGAGGGTCTCGCGCACGGGCTTGCCGTTCTCCCACGTCTCGGCGACCGCGATCTTCTCGAGGTTCGCCTCCATGCGGTCGGCGATCTTGTTGAGGATCACGGCGCGCTCGGTCGCGGTCGTCTTCCCCCAGGTCCGGGCGGCGCCGTGCGCGGCGTCCAGGGCGCGGTCGATGTCCTCGGCCGTGCCGCGCGCGACCTCGGTGAAGGTGCGGCCCGTGACGGGGCTCGGGTTCTCGAAGTAGCGGCCGCTCGCCGGGGCGACGTACTCGCCGCCGATCCAGTGGTCGTAGCGAGACTTGTACTCGGCGATGGCTCCGGGGGTGCCCGGGGCAGCGTAGACGGTCATGTGCGTCTGCCTCCTTGCAGTGCTCTGTGCCGTGCGTGGCCCGCCGCCTGCCGTCTGCCCGCCGTCCGGCGCGATCCACATCCCGGGGCGCACCGTTGCGCCCGGGTGCACCGGACGTTACGCAGCGCAGGGTTGCAGGAGGGTTGCAGTCACGGTGTCAGAACGATCCCGGCGTCAGCGCAGCGAGCGGTCCAGCAGCGCGAGGCGCGCGCGGGCCCGGGCCGCCGCCGGGGTCCCGGGGGCCGCGAGCGCCGCGAGCCGGCGCCACGCCGCGTGGTCGTCGGCGCCCTCGTCGCTCGCGAGCCAGCGCCCCAGCACCCCGACGTCGCCCGACGCGACGACCGCCCCGCGCACCTCGGCCGACAGCTCGTCGCGCAGCCGCTCGACGCCCGGCGCGACCGACCGCGGCAGCACCGGGCCCGGGTACGCGGTGAGCGCGGCGTGGACGTCGCCCGCGGCGAGGAGGTCCCGCACGGTGTCGAGGTCGGTGCGCAGCGGCGCCCCGAGCCGGTAGGGCCGCGACCCGCCCAGCAACGGCCCGACGGCCCGCCGCAGCCGCGACACCTCCGCGCGCACCGTCACGTCGGACAGCTCGCCGGGGTGCAGCAGGACGGCCAGCTCGTCGGCGCCGAGCCCCCGCGGCGACGCGGCGAGCAGCAGCAGGATCTCGCTGTGGCGAAGGCTCAGCCGGCCCGACGGCGCAGCGTGCGTGCCGCCGTCGGGCGCGGACGCGTAGGTGCCCGGTGCGGGCCAGCCCGCTGCTGCGCCCGCCGCGGCGCGGAGCACCCCGTTGGACACGCCCAGCACGTCGAGGCGCGGCGCGAAGGGGCCGATCGGCGAGCCGGCGGCACTCTGCTCGAACTGCTCGGACCGCTCGGCGAGCTCGCGCTCGACCGCGGCGACCGAGGCGCGCACGAGGGACAGCACGAGGCCTGACGCCGCGACCTGGCCGCCCGTGACGTCGAGGACCCCGAGGATGCGCCCCGTGCGCAGGTCTCGCACGGGGGCGGCCGCGCAGTTGAACGACTGGACGGGGCGTGTGAAGTGCTCGGCACCGAGGACCTGGACGGGACGGCCCGTCGCGAGGGCCGTGCCGGGTGCGTTGGTCCCCACGCGCTCCTCGCGCCACACCGCGCCCTCGACGAAGCCGATGCGTCCGACGTCGTCGCGCACGCTGGCGCTGCCCTCGACCCACAGCAACCGGCCGGCGTCGTCGGTCATCGCGACGACCGCGCTCTCCCCCGCGAGCCCCGCGACGAGGAGGTCGCGCACGATCGGCATGGCGCGCGCGAGCGGGTGCCGGGCGCGGTAGGGGCCGAGGTCGGCGTCCGACATGGACACGTCGGGGTGCGGGACGTCGGGGTCGACGCCGCTGCGGGCGCTGCGCCGCCACGACGCGGCGACGAGGGGGCGGACGCCGGGCGGGAGCGCTCCCGTGCTCAGGAAGGCGGCGTGCGCGGCGCTCACGGCCGTGGGGTCGGTCATGATCGCCTCCTTCGACGCCTTCGTCGAGTCCTGCCGGTCCTGGGGCCCAGTGTAGGTGGCTCGGGGCGCGGCGTCCTGGGCCGCGGAACGACGCGAATTAGCAATCTGACACGTAGTGCCTATGATGTCAGCATGCCGAAGATCATCGGCGGTTCGCTCCACGAGCACCGCGCACAGACCCGTCAGAAGCTCTTCGCGGCGCTCTCGAACCTCATGATGGACCGCGGCTTCGACGCGATCTCCCTCGCGGACATCGCCGCCGCGGCGGGCGTGGGACGCACCGCGGTGTACAACCACTTCCCCGACAAGGAGTCGCTGCTCCTGGGGTTCATCACGCACGAGACCGAGCAGTACGTCGGGACGCTGGAGCGTGCGCTGGAAGGCGTCGACGACCCGGTCGAGCAGCTGCGCACCTACATCCGCCAGCAGGCGCAGCTCAAGCGCGTCTTCCACCTGGCCCCCGGACCCGACCTGCGCACCGTGCTCTCGCGCGGTACGCAGCAGCGCCTGCGCGAGCACGCCGTGATCGTCGAGGACACGCTGCGCCGCATCCTCACCGCGGGCATCGCGTGCGGCGAGTTCCCCGAGCAGGACCTCGGCACCACGGTCCAGCTCGTCAACGCGTGCCTCTCGGGCCGCCTCATCCCCGAGGACCCCGCCCAGCGCGAGCGCGCGATCGAGGCGACCGAGGCGTTCGTCCTGCGGGCCGTGGGCACCCAGGAGCTCGTCGCCGGCTGAGGGTTGACACCCCGCGCAACAGGCTGCGAGCCTGCGGCGTGACCTCGACCGCCCCGACCCCAGCGCCCCGCGCCTTCCTCGCCCCGACCCTCACGTTCGTCCTGGCGACGTTCGTCGCGTCGGGCGCGCTGCTCCTCCTCCAGCCGGCCTCGGGGATCGACCCGTCGGTGCTCGCGCTCGTCCAGCTCGCCCCCGCGGTCGGGGCCGGGGTCACGTTCGCGATCTTCCGCAGCCGCCTCGCACCGCTCCTGCCCGACGCCGTCCCGCGCCGTCAGGTCGTCGCTCACCTGGTCCTGGCGTTCGCCGCGTGCCTGCTCTACTGGGGCGTGCTCGTGGCCGTGCTCCTGGTGCAGGGTGAGCCCCTCGAAGGCGCGCACGGCGTCGCGGGCGTGCCGTTCGTCGTGCTGACGCTCACGTACCTCGTGGGTGCGGCCGGCGAGGAGATCGGGTGGCGCGGCATGCTCCAGCCGCTGCTCGAGAACCGGTTCTCGCTCCTGGTCGCGAGCATCGTGACGGGCCTCGTGTGGGGCGTGTGGCACGTGCAGATCTTCACGGCCGGCCCCGTCGTGATCGTGGGCTTCCTCCTCGCGACCGTCGCCCTGTCGGTGCTCCTCGGCCACTTCGGCCGCGGAACCGTGCGGCAGCGCGTCGCGCTCGCGACCCTCGTGCACTGGCTCGTGAACCTCGCGCTGCTCGTCACGCTCGGCGACCGGCACGGGACGCCCGACGGAACGATCGCCAACGCGGTCGCCGCGCTCGTGACCACGGCCGTCTTCATGGCGATGTTCGCCGCGGCCCAGCGCAAGCGCGGCAGGAGCGCGCTCGTGGCACGCCGGACGCAGGACGTCGCGGCATAGGTCGCACGCCCGGCGCGAGCGGGCCGCGGTGTCCCGGCCCGACGACGGAGCGCGCCTCCCGCCGTCGGCTCACCGCTCCGAGCGAGCCAGTGCCCTCGTCGCCGTCCCGACCGCTTTCGGCCTGTCTCACCGGCGCCCACCGTCGTCGCTCGCCACACGGCCCTCCCCCAGGGGTGTGGTTCTACGAAGCCGCAACAATTGTTGCGGCCCCGCAGTAGACGAACCCTCCCGGAGCCGTCAGGATCCGCTGCCGTGGCGCGGCAGGACCGCACCCGACCGACGCGGCCGGCGCTCCGCCGTCGGGCCGTCGCGGGCTCGCGCCGACGGGCGCCTAGAGTCTTCCGGTGCCCCCAGCCCTCCCCCCGCTCCCCCCTGACGACACCCCGACGCCCCCCGGGCGCCCCGAGGAACCCACCCGCCGGGGGCTCGGCCGGTCCTTCACCAACGTCTTCACGGCGAACATCAGCTCGAGCCTGGCCGACGGGATCGCGCGCGTCGCCGCGCCGCTCCTCGCCACCCGCCTCACCGACGACCCGCTGCTCATCGCCGGCATCGCGGCCGTCGCGATGCTCCCCTGGCTGTTCTTCGCGATCCCGTCCGGGGTGCTGCTCGACCGCATCGACCGCCGCCACGCCATGGTGATCGCCAACGGCGCCCGCACCCTGCTCGCGGCCCTGCTCCTCACGCTGTTCGCGACCGGCACGCTGACCATCTGGTGGCTGTACGTCGTGATCTTCGCGTACGGCGCGCTCGAGACGCTGTACGACGGCGCGATCCGGGCCGTCGTCCCCGCGATCGTGCGCCGCCCCGACCTGCCGCGCGCCAACTCCCGCATCGAGGCGGGCGAGCTCGTGGTGCAGAACTTCCTCGCCGTGCCCCTGACGTCGGCGCTGTTCGCGGTGGCCGTCGTGATCCCGCTCGGGATCGGTGCCCTGTCCTACGCGGTCGCGGGGGTGCTCGCGTTCTTCCTTCCCGCCGCGGCGGCCGGCGCCCACCGGGCGCACCGGAACCGGCTGCGCCGCGCCGACAGACCCGACGGGCCCGGCGATCCCGCGGTGCTCGCGCCCGTCCGCACGACCTTCGCCCGCCAGCTCACCGACGGCTTCCGCTTCATCATGAGCCACCCCATGCTGCGCCCGCTGTGGTTCCTCAGCATCCTGATCGCGCTGTTCTTCGCGGCGGCCATCGCGACCGACGTGCTGTTCGTGCTCGAACGGCTCGACGTGCCCGAGCGGTGGTTCGGCGTGTTCATGCTCTCGGGGGCCGTGGGCGGGATCGTCGGCGCCGTGGTCGTGAGCCCGCTCAAGGTCCGGTTCGGGGCGGGCCCGGTCATGGCGGCGGCGAACTTCGTCGGGCCGGTTGCCCTCGTGGTCATGGGGTTCTTCCCGACGGTCCCGGTCGCGGTCGTGTGCTTCGCGGTGTCGTTCGGCTCGACGTCGGTGTGGAACGTCCTGGTCATGTCGCTGCGGCAGGCAGCGATCCCGGGGCACCTGCTGGGCCGGGTCCACGGCACGTGGCGCACGCTGCTGTGGGGGACCATGCCGCTCGGCTCGCTGCTGGGCGGGCTGCTCGCACGCGTCGACCTCACGACGCCGCTGCTCGTCGCGGGCGGGCTCACTGTCGTCGTCGCGGCCGTCGGCTACCGGTTCCTGCACGGCCTGCCCAACCCGGAGGACGTCGCAGAGCACGCGCTGCCCACGCGGTGAGGCTCCGTCGCCGCCTGCCCACTCCGTGAGACCTCCCCCACAGAGCATAGGTAAACCTCACCTCACTGTTGTATCGTTCCTGACACGACGTCATGACGATGTGTCACGACACACCGCGGACCGGCGCCGACCCCCTGGCGCACGTGCCGACGTCGTGCACGTGACACGACGAACCGCAGGAGCCCGCTGAGATGACCGCCGAGACCCTTCCCCCCGTGGATGCCGCACCCGCGTCCCTGTCGCTGCGCCTGCGCGAGGGCACCCGCCCCGAGCACGAGCAGGCCGAGACCACGGGCTTCGTCGAGAAGCTCATGGGCGGCGAGCTCGATGTCGCCGCCTACACCGACCTCGCCGCGCAGCAGTACGCGATCTACGGCGCGCTCGAGCAGGCCAGCGCCCAGATCCGCGACGACGCCCAGGGCGCGACCCTCGTGTTCGACGAGCTGACCCGCACACCCTCGATCGAGAAGGACCTCGCGTTCCTCGTCGGCCCCGACTGGGCCACCGAGATCCGCATCCTGCCCGCGACCGAGGCCTACGTGGCCCGCCTCCTCCAGGTCGGCACGTCGCTGTCCGCCTACGCGGCGCACGCCTACACGCGCTACCTCGGCGACCTATCGGGCGGCCAGATCATCAAGCGCATGATGGAGCGCCACTACGGGCTCGGCCCCGACGGCCTGGCGTTCTACACGTTCGACGAGATCCCCAAGGCCAAGCCCTTCAAGGACGTCTACCGCGAGCGCCTCGACGCCCTCGACCTCACGGACGAGCAGATCGCCGAGACGGTCGAGGAGGCCAAGCTGGCGTTCCGCCTCAACAGCGCACTGTTCGCGGAGCTCGGCGCGGTCCACTGCTGACTGCGCACTGAGCAGCACCGGGCACCACCGAGCGCTGCTGCCGCTTCACCCCGGCCCCTCGGCCCTCGCGGTTGCCGAGCATGCGGTTGGCGTCGGCCGAGCATGCGGTTGTGGTCGAGATTCCCAGGATTCTCGACCACAACCGCATGTTCGGCACCGGGGGCGGCCGCGCCCGACGTCTCCAAGATCACAGAAGATCCTGGGGACCGGCATGCCTCCTGACGGGCTGCGTAGGTTAGCCTCAACTTACCCGAAGCCGCCCTCTCGCGTGGGCGGCCGACCTCTGCTGGAGCCCTGTGATGTCGCACCCTGCCCGCGTCCCGTCCCCCGAGCAGCGACGCCGTCCGCTGACGCGTGGCCTGCGCCGCTCGTCCGTCGCCGGTGTCGCGACGCTCGCCGCGGTGCTGCTCGCCGCAGGCTGCGCGCCGCTCCCGTACGAGGCACCGACACCGACGTCCGCACCCACCACCGACTCCGCGCCCGCCGAGGCCGAGGCGGTCACCCTCGACGCGTGCGCGGCCCTCGAGACGGGCGAGCGCCCCGCCGTGGACCCCGCGACGTTCCCGACCGGCCCCACGACCGCGACGTTCGCCGACAACGTGATCGACCCGATCACCACGGCGCCCGCCCCGACGCTGCCCGTGACGGTCCAGTCGCACGACGGCCGCCAGGTCACCGTCACCGACGCCTCCCGGATCATCGCCGTGGACCTGTACGGCACGCTCGGCGAGATCGTCTACAGCCTGGGGCTCGGCGACAACGTCGTCGGTCGCGACCTGCCGACCGGCTTCCCCGAGGCCGCCGACGTCCCCGTGGTCACGGGCGCCGGGCACGCCCTCAACATCGAGACCATCCTCGGCCTGAACCCGAGCGTCATCCTCACGGACGCCACGCTCCTCACGGACACCGCCCGCACCCAGCTCGAGTCCTCGGGCATCCCCGTCGTCTACTTCGACGAGGCCCGCACGCTCGACGGCATCGACGACCGCATCGTCGCGGTCGCGACCACGCTCGGCGTCCCCGAGGCCGGCGCGGCGCTCGTCGCACGCACCGACCAGCAGGTCTGCGCGGCCCTCGCGGGCGTCCCGGCGGACACGGGCAACCCGCTCGTCGCGTTCCTGTACCTGCGTGGTTCCAACATCAAGATGCTGTTCGGCCCGGGCTCGGGCGCCGACGACCTGGTCCGCGAGATCGGCGGCCAGGACGCCGGCACCGCGATCGGCCTCACCCAGCAGTACGCCCCCGTGACGAGCGAGGCCATCATCTCCGCGGCCCCGGCCGCGTACCTCGTCATGACCGACGGCCTCGAGTCGAGCGGCGGCCTCGACGCCATGATGGCGATCCCGGGCCTCGCCCAGACCCCTGCGGGCCAGAACCAGCGCGTGATCGACATGGACGGCAGCCGCCTCCTGACGTTCGGCCCCCGCACGGGCGAGACCATCGCGTCGCTCGTCGAGGCGTTCTACGGCGTGCCCGCACCGGACCTGAGCACGGTCGGCTCGGCCGCCGCCGCGGCGGACGCAGGGTCGACCACCCCGTGACGCAAGGCACCCGCCCCGCCGGCCCGACGACGTCACGCACCACCGCGGGCTCCCTCACCACCGAGCAGCGCACCCCGCCCGCGACGAGCACCACCGGCGGCGCGCCGGACGGACCGGTGAGCGGCGCCGTCGGGCCGGGTGCCGCGGGTGCCGCCGGTGCGCAGGACGCGCTCCCCGGCGCAGGGAGGTCGCGGCGAAGTGCCGCGACCTGGCTCATGATCGGGCTGGGCGTCGCGCTGGTCGTGCTCACGGTGCTGTCCGGCATGACCGGGCAGGTGCCCGTGTCCCCGTCGGAGGTCCTCGGCTCGCTCATGCACCACATGGGCCTGAACATCGGCCCCATGCCCTCGCACCCGCAGGGCGAGAACACGCTGTGGGTCGTGCGCTTCCCGCGCGTGGTCCTCGCGATCCTGGTCGGGGCCGCGCTCGCGTGCTCGGGCGCGCTCATGCAGGGCGTGTTCGGCAACCCGCTCGCCGAGCCCGGCGTGATCGGGGTCTCGGCGGGCGCGGCCGTGGGCGCCTGCGCCGTCATCGTCACCGCGGGCTCGCTCGTGTCGGGGACCTGGGTCGCCGCCGCGGCCTTCCTGGGCGGACTGATCACGACGTTCCTCGTCTACGCGCTCTCCCGCTCAGGAGGCCGGACCGAGGTCGTGACGCTCGTGCTCACGGGCATCGCGGTCAACGCGTTCGCGGGCGGGCTGCTCGCGTTCTTCACGTTCGTCGCCGACCCCGCCGCGCGCGAGCAGATCGTGTTCTGGCAGCTCGGCTCCCTCGGTGGGGCCACGTGGGGGTCGGTCGCGGTCGTCGCACCCATCGCGGTCGTCGGCGTGACCGGCGCGATGCTGCTGCGCCGCCAGATGGACCTCCTGTCCCTCGGTGAGCGCGCCGCGCACCACCTGGGCGTGGACGTCGAGCGGCTGCGCCAGATCGTCATCGTCCTCGTCGCGCTGCTCGTCTCCGCGGGCGTGGCGTTCACGGGGATCATCGCGTTCGTCGGGCTCGTCGTGCCGCACCTGGTCCGCATGGTCTGCGGGCCGAGCCACCGCTGGCTCATCCCGGCCTCGACGCTCGGCGGCGCCGTGGTGCTGCTCCTCGCGGACCTGGTCTCACGCTCGCTCGTCGCGAACGTCGAGCTGCCGCTCGGCATGATCACCTCGCTCGTGGGCGGGCCGTTCTTCTTCTACCTGCTGCGCCGCACGCGCTCGCGGCAAGGAGGCTGGGCATGAGCCGCACGCTGGTCGAGCTCGACTCGCGGCACGAGGGCAGCAGCTTCCTGTCGTCGCTGCGGACCGCGGTCACGGGGCGGCGACGCTCCTCACGGCTGCCCTCTGTCGCGGCGGCCGGCGACGTCGTGACCGAGGCGCGCGACGCGACGCTCTCGCTCGACGGGACGCCCGTGCTGCGCGACGTGTCCGTCCAGGTGCGCGCGGGCGAGGTCCGCGCGCTGCTCGGCCCCAACGGCGCGGGCAAGTCCTCGCTGCTCGGGGCGCTCACGGGCGACCTGCCGCTCGACGGCGGGGCGGTGCTGGTCGACGGCGCACCCCTGCGGTCCTGGACGCCGACCGAGCTCGCGATGCGCCGGGCCGTGCTCATGCAGCAGATCCACCTCAGCTTCCCGTTCACGTCGCTCGACGTGGTCCAGATGGGTCGCGCGCCCTGGCGCGGGACGCCCCTGGAGGAGCTCGACGACGAGGTCGTGGCCGAGTCCCTCGCCGCGACCGACGTGTCGCACCTCGCGGGCCGGCACTTCCCGTCGCTGTCCGGGGGCGAGAAGGCGCGCGTCGCGCTCGCCCGCGTCCTGGCCCAGCGGACCGGGCTGCTCATGCTCGACGAGCCGACCGCCGCGCTCGACCTCAAGCACCAGGAGCTCGTGCTGCAGATCGCGCGCCGGCACGCGGCGGCCGGTGGCGCCGTGGTCGTGGTCGTGCACGACCTGGGCCTCGCGTCGGCCTACGCGGACCAGGTCACCCTGCTGTCCGGCGGGCGCGTCGTGGCAGACGGCTCTCCTCGCGAGGTCCTGACGGCCGAGCTGCTGAGCGAGGTGTACGACTACCCGGTCGAGGTGGTCGAGCACCCCGACGGCGGTGCGCCGATCATCCTGCCGACGCGGTCTCTGACGTCCTGAGGCCGAGGTAGAACGTGCCGCGCGAGATAGAACTCCCCGGGTTCTACCTCGCGCAGCACGTTCTACCTCGGTGCCTACAGGTTCCGCTCCGCGTACACCGCCAGGGCGTCGCGAACCAGGCGCGCACCCTCCTCGCCGCCGTAGTTCGCCGCGAACCGCTCGTCGGCCACGTACATCTCACCGAGCCCGACGACGTACTCCTTGACCGGCGCCCCACCGTGGCCCGGGGTGCCCGGGATGCTGCTCAGCCACTCGACGTGGCGCTGCGCGAGCGCCTGCGCCTCGTCGCTGTCCGGGGTGACGCCCGCCTGCGCGGCGGCCGTCCAGTCCGCCGCGAGCTGCCGGGTCCGTTCCTGGTAGGCCGTCTTGTCCTGCGCGGAGAGCCCGCGCCACCAGGTGTCGCCCGTCCGGTAGGCCTCGGCCCCCCACCGCTCGGTGACCTCTGCCTCGTGCTTCGTGTGGTCGAACCCGTCGAACATGTCGTCCGCCATGAGTCGCCCACCTCCTTCCATGGTCGTGATCGTGCGCTCGACCGACGCGATCTGTCGCGCCAGCCGCTGCTGCTCGGCCCGGAGGGCGTCCAGGTGGGTACGCAGAGCCCGCGCCTGCACGGCAGGGCTCTCCTCGTCGTCCCGCCCCAGGATCTCGGCGACGGCCGGGAGGCTCACGCCGAGGTCCCGCAGGAGGAGGATCCGCTGGAGGCGGACGAGCGCAGGCCCGTCGTAGTACCGGTAGCCGTTGTGCCCGACCCTGCTGGGCGCGAGCAGCCCGACGTCGTCGTAGTGACGCAGCGTGCGGCTCGTGGTCCCGGCGAGGCGGGCGATCTCCTGGATGGACCAGTCGGTCGCGGTCCCCGGTGTGCGTGCGGTCATGCGCTCTCCTCCTTTCCTGGGTGCTGGACGCCTCGGGTGAGGCAGCACGATCGACCCTAGAAGTTGACGTTACGTCAAGGTCAACCCCGTTTCCGACGGCGTCACTCCCCTCGCAGGACCCGTGCCAGCTCCTCGGTGGTCGTCACGACCCGGAGGGCGCCCGCCTCCTCGAGCTCGCCCGGCACCGCATAGCCCCACGAGACGCCGAGGCAGCCGATGCCGTGCGCGGCGGCCCCGAGCACGTCGTGCTCCCGGTCGCCGACCATGACGGTCTCCTCGCGCGCCGCTGCACCGGCAGGTGACTCGGCCAGCGATGCGAGCGCGTGCTCGATCACGTCGGCCTTGGTGCCACGCGAACCGTCGAGGGTCGCGCCGTAGACGCCCTCGACCAGGTCGTCGATCCCGAAGTGCGCGGTGATGCGGCGCGCGTAGACCTCGGGCTTGGACGTCGCGACCACGAGCCGGACGCCTGCGTCGCGTACCGCCGTCAGGCCCTCGAGGATGCCGGGATAGAGGGAGTTCTCCATCATGCGACCGGCGGAGTAGACGTCGCGGTACGCCGCGACCGCCTCGGGGACGCGGTGCGCCGGGACACCGTGCCGCGCGAACGTCTCGGCGAGCGGCGGTCCGACGAACAGGCGCAGGGCTTCGTCGGTCGGCGGCTCGATGTCGAGGGTCGCGTAGGCGTGGCGGACCGAGGACAGGATGCCGGGGGCCGAGTCGGTCAGGGTGCCGTCGAGGTCGAGGAGGGCCAGTCGGTAGGGAGGGTTCACGGTGGTCACGGGACGATTCTCCCGCGGCCCTCTACCTCGACGGGTCGCTCGGCTCAGCCTGTCCGCCCCGACGCCTCGCGACCACCCACCCGGCGACGAAGCCGAGCACCAGCAGCCCGACGCCGACCGCGACCATCCCGAGGGTCTGCGCCCACGGCCTTGGCGGCGCGAACGTCTCGCCCGACAGCGGCGCGTAGGCGAACCACCCGAACGAGGTCCACCAGTAGGACCGCGACGCGAGCCACGCCCCCACGCCCACGAGGAGCACCCCGCCCGCGAGCCCGAGCACGGCGCCACGGCTGCGGGGACGAGGACGGGGGGCGGGGGCGGGGGCGGGTGCGGGCGGCGTCATGCCGCACATCCTGGCGTGGCCACCGCGCGGTCGCAACGCCCCGCGCCGACCTCTATCTCGGGCCTGCGTGTGCGCGGCGTCGCGGTGATCATCGCGTCAGTCAAGCACCCGTCACTCCCCGACGAGCCCCCGCACCACGCGGTACGACAGGTGCGTGACGAGGTGGTTGCTGCTCACCGGCCCGGGCTCGACGCGCAGGCCTCCCAGGCCCTCGAGCAACCGCTCGCCCGCCCCCAGGAGCACAGGGGCGACGTGCAGCCCGAACTCGTCGACGAGCCCCGCGGCGAGGTACGCCCGCATGGTCGAGGCGCCGCCCGCGATCCCGACGTGCCCGTCCCGCGACGCGGCGAGCGCCTGCGACAGCGCGGACTCGATCCCGTCGGTCACGAAGAAGAACGTCGTCCCGCCCTCCATGACGAGGGGGTCGCGCGGGTGGTGCGTGAGCACGAACACGGGTGCGTGGTACGGCGGCTCGTCGCCCCACCAGCCCCGCCACGACTCGTCCCACGGGCCGCGTCCGGGCGCGAACATGTTGCGCCCCATGACGAACGCGGTGGGGGCCGCGACGGACTCGAGCGCGGCCGTGTTGGCCTCGGGCTCCTCGAACATCCACCGGTGGAGCTGCTCACCGCCCTCGCCGAGCGGGTTCTCGAGGGACTGGTGCGGTCCCGCGACGAACCCGTCGAGGGACAGCCCGACGTCGAACGTGACCCTGCCCACGGCGCTCACACCGACTTCCTAGTCCGACGGATGCCGACCCACAGACCGACGGCGCACGTGACCGCGGCCGCGACGACGCCCCACAGGACCGTGGTGCTCGCGAACGTCCCGCCGAACAGCTCGCGCTCGGCGTCGACCATGTAGGTCAGCGGGTTGAACTTCGCGGCAGTCTGCATCCACGACGGCCCGGCCTCGAGCGGGAGCATCATGCCGGACAGGATGAGCAGCGGGAACAGGAGCGACTGCTGGACGCCCCAGAACAGCCACTCGCGGTTCTTCGCGGCGAGCGCGAGCGCGCAGGACAGGGCCCCGACGCCGACCCCGAACAGCCCCAGGAGGGCGAGCCCCGCGAGCGCGTGCAGCGGGTAGAACGTGAACCCGAACGGGATGCACACGAGCGCGATGAGCAGGCCCTGGACCACGAGCGGCGCGAACTCCTTGAGCGCGCGGCCCACGAGGATCGCGGACCGGTCGAGCGGGGTCGCGAGGACGCGCTCGTACGAGCCGGTCATCATCTCGTAGAGCAGGTTCGAGCCCGTCATGGAGGTCCCGAACAGGGAGATCATGACGATCACGCCGGGCACGAACCACTGGAGGGTCGCGGCCGTGGACCCGCCGGGTCCGCCCATGCCGCCGCCCACGGCGCCGGTCAGCAGCGGCCCGAACAGCCCCAGGAAGATCAGCGGCTGGAGCAGCGAGAAGATCAGGGTGAAGGGGTCGCGCAGGACCAGGAGGATCTCGCGCGTGAAGACCGCCCAGGTGTCGCCGAGGAACTTCGCGGCCCCCGAGCGCCCGACGTCGGAGCGCCGGTCGGTCGCCTGCCTCGCCGTGGCCTGTGGTGCGGTCCGGGTGTCGAGCCCGGGGTGCGTCAGGCTGCGCTGCCCGGTGGCCTGCCCGGTGCCCTGCCCGACCTCGGGCTCGGCCCCCTGGCCGGGGTTCGTCTGCTCGTCCATCACGCCGCCTCCTCGCGCAGGCTCCGACCGGTCAGGTTGAGGAACACGTCGTCGAGGCTCGCCTGCTTGAGCCCGGCCGACCGGACCGAGAGGCCCGCGACCCGCAGGGACTCGATCGCCTCGGGCAGGCGGTCCGCGCCGTGCGTCGTGGACAGGGTCACCGTGACGTCTCCCCCGGCCCCGACGGTCGCCTGCAGCCTCCCGTCCTCGGTACGTTCGGCACCGTCGCCTGCCCCGCCCTCGCCCACGACCGGGGCGAGGGCTGCGCGGACGCGCGTGACGTCGTCGGGCACCTCGCCCTGGGAGCCGGGCGTGCCGGCGACGACGAGCGTCACGACGTCGTCGGCGTGGTCGCGCTTGAGCGTGGCGGGCGGGGCGTCGGCGACGATCGTGCCGTGGTCGATGACGACGACGCGCTCGGCCATGGAGTCGGCCTCGTCGAGGTAGTGCGTGGTGAGGACGATCGTCATGCCGTACCGCTCGCGCAGGACGCCGATGTGCTCCCACAGGTTCGCGCGGCTGTGCGGGTCGAGGCCCGTGGTGGGCTCGTCGAGGAACAGCAGCGGCGGGTGGTTCATGAGGCCGAGCGCGACGTCGAGGCGGCGACGCTGACCACCCGACAGGCTCTGGACCGTGCGCTTGCCGAGGCCGTCGAGCTCGAGCGCCTCGAGGAGGTCCGCGGCCCGGCGCTGGTACTCCGAGGCCGCCAGGCCGTAGAAACGGCCCTGGTTGTGGAGCTCGTCGGCGACGCGGTAGGAGAACCCTCCCCCGTTGCCCTGGCCGATGTACCCGATGCGCGACCTGACCTCGGCGGGCTGGGTGCGGATGTCGAAGCCCGCGACCTCGGCCCGGCCCGACGTGGGTTCGAGGAGGCTCGTGAGCATGCGCAGCGTCGTGGACTTGCCGGCGCCGTTGGGGCCGAGGAACGCGACGAGCTCGCCCTCACGGACGTCGACGTCGATGCCCTTGACCGCCTCGACCACCTCCTTCTTGCGATGGAAGGTCTTGGCCAGCCCTTCGGTGTGGATCATGGCTCACGCCTCTCGCGTACGGTGTACTGGAATAGGTTTTCACGCTAGCATACGGTGTACGGGAATTGAAGGGTCCCCGGCACAGCGCGAAAGTGGGAGGATCAGGCACCATGGCCAGCAACACCGTCGCCCCGGTCCCCTCCGACGGGGTGGACTCCGCGCGGGCCCAGGACTCATCGGCGGACGCGCCGCTCGACGTCTCGCTCGGCACCCCCGAGGACGACGCACCCGACGACGACACCGCCCCGGACCCCACCGACCAGGTCCCCCGACCCGCCGACGTGACCCGGCGCCTCGCACTCCTGTGGGACCCGCCCGCTCCGCCGACCCGCGGCCGCAAGGCACGCCTGACGCTCGACGAGGTCGTGACCGCCGGGATCGCCGTCGCGCAGGAGGTCGGCCTCGACGCCCTCTCGATGCGCCGCGTCGCCGCCCGCCTGGGCGTGGGCGCGATGTCCCTCTACACGTACGTCCCCGGGCGCACCGAGCTCGTCGACCTCATGATCGACCGGGCGTTCGCCGAGCTCGACCTCCCTGCGGCCGACGCCCCCTGGCGCGACGGGCTCTCGCGCTACGCGCGCGAGGTCTGGCACCTGTACCAGCGCCACCCCTGGATCCTCCAGACCAACATGTGGCGCCTGCCCCTCGCGCCGCACGTGCTCGACGCCCAGGAGGCCGGGCTGCGGACGCTCGTCGACACCGGCCTGTCCGCGGAGCGGGTCGTCGAGATCCTGGGGCTGGTCGACGCGTTCGTGCGCGGGCTCGCGCGGGCAGCCGTCGCCGAGTCCGTCGAGAACGACGCGAGCGGCATGAGCAGCGACGAGTACTGGACGTCGATGAGCAGCTTCTGGGCCGACTGGTTCGACGTCGAGCGGTACCCCGTCATGACGCGCATCTGGGAGGAGGGCGGGTTCCACGCGCCGAGCGACCCGTTCGACGCGTCGCTCGACCGGCTGCTCGACGGCGTCGAGATGACGATCGACCGGGCCTGACCCGGGTGCCGAGAACGAGGTTGAGGTCGTCCTGGCGCCCGTAGCGACCTCTACCCCGTTCTCGACCGCAGGGAACCTCGTGGTCGGCGGGGCAGCCTTTCGACGGGTCCGCCGCGCGCCCGCCGCACCCGCGCGCTACGTTCCGAGGACGAGGTCTGCGACGCCCCACGGACCCGCTGCGGGGCCGGCCGCGCGAGGACGGTGGATCCCATGACCGAGCAGGACGAGACGCTCACCGGACGCACCACCAAGATCGCCCGACGCCTGTGGGGCCTCGCCTACCTGCGCGGAGCCCTGTTCCTCGTGATCGGCGTCGTGCTGTTCGTCGCGCCGGACCGCGGCATCCAGTGGCTCACGTGGCTCGTCGCGGCGATGGCCGTCCTCCAGGGGATCCTCTTCCTGGTCGAGGCCGGGCGGCAGCGCAAGGACGGCGAGGGCGCGGTGTGGCGCTGGGTCGTGGGCGGCCTGAGCATCGTCGTGGGTCTCGTCCTCGCGTTCTGGCCGTCGGCGAGCGTGACGCTCGTGCTGCGGCTCGTCGGGGTCTGGGCGCTCGTCGCGGGGGTGATCGGCCTGGTCGGGGCGCTGCGCGCTCGCCGCACGCGCGAGCCCGGCTGGGACTGGGAGCTAGCGACGGCCGCGCTGTGGGTCGTGTTCGGCGTCCTGGTGCTCGTGAGCCCCGTGACCGGGCTGCAGACCATCACGGTGCTGCTGGGCCTGTACCTGGTCGTCACGGGCGTCGTGATCCTGGTGGCCGCGTTCGCGCAGAGCACGGCCGCGAAGGACGCCAAGGCGGCCCTCGCGGGGCCGACCCCTGCGGGCTAGCGGTCGAGCCCGTTGGCGGGTGAGCGGTCGAGCACGGGGTCGAGGTCGGGATCGGCGACAGGACGACCTCGACCCCGTGCTCGGCACGTCGGTCCTACCAGGCGTCGAGGTGCCGGTGCTCGTGGCCGGGCGGCGGCTGGTAGTCGGCGTGCGGCTCGGGCTGGAGGTAGGTGCGCGCGAACGCGAGCGACGCCGCGAGGTCCTCGTAGCGTTCTGCGGCAGTGCGGGCGCGCCGGGTCGCGATCTCGACGACGACGTCCCCCTCCCAGCCGCGGCGCACGAGCTCGCCGAGCACCTTGTCGCACGGCTGGGTGCCCCGCCCGGGGACCATGTGCTCGTCCTTCATGGAGTCGGTGCCGTCGGCGAGGTGGACGTGGGCCAGCCGGTCACCGAACACGTCGAGCAGGTCGAGACTGTTCTGCCGGGCGACGGCCGCGTGCGAGAGGTCGAGCGTCACGGCGTCGTAGGGGTGGTCGGTCGGGTCCCAGCCGGGCAGGTAGGCCTGGACCTCGCGCTTGCGCCCTCGCCACGGGTACATGTTCTCGACCGCGACCGTGACACCGGTGGCGGCGTTGAGCTCGCGCACGTGGTCGGCAAAGCCGCGCGCGTACAGGCCCTGCCAGCGGAACGGCGGGTGCACGACGACGGTCTGCGCCCCGAGCTCGAGCGCCAGGTCGACGGTCTGCTCGAGCTTGGGTCCGGGCAACCGTCCCCACACGCGCTGGCTCACGAGGAGCGTCGGGGCGTGGACGCTGCGGATGGGGATGCCGACGTCGGCCGAGAGCTTGCCGAGCGCCTTCGCGTCCTGCGTGGTCGTGTCCGACCAGACCATGACCTCCATGCCGTCGTAGCCCAGGTGGGCTGCGGCCTCGAAGGCGAACGGCGCCTTGCGCGGGTAGACGCTGGCGCTGGACAGCGTGACCTTGATCCGGGGCTCCTCTCCCCTGCCTGCTTCACCCCCTCTGGCCTCGCCCTGGGCGGGCGGCTGGGCGTCGGGCGTCGTCGCTTCACGCATGTCCGACACCCTAGACCCAGCGGGTGAGCGGTGTTCACAGGGGCGTCCTGGGCGCCGCTCGAACTCTGGCAGGATGCTGCTCGACCGAACCTCCCGGAGCACTGGAGTGCGCATGGACCGTCCCGACGCCGTCTCGTCCTCGACCGTCGGTACGACGCGTCCGGGCTTCGGCCCGGGCGACGACGTCGTCCTCTCGACCGAGACCGACGACGCGCGCGCGCTCGCCGCCCTCGAGTCGCTCGTGGCGTACCTGGAGCAGGACTCGGCCTGAGCGGGCGGGTCGGGCCGGGCTCCGGCCGCCGCCGTCGTCCGCCTCCGCTACAGTGGACTGGTCTATACCACTTCCAGGAGGAGCACGTCATGGAACGAACCGTCACCGTCGCCATCGCCGAGGGACTCCACGCACGCCCCGCGGCGCTGTTCGTGGCCGAGGCGGGCAAGCAGCCCGTCGCCGTGACCCTCACCAAGGAAGGCGCCGAGACCGTCGACGCCGCGAGCATCCTCGGCGTCATGACGCTCGGCGCGGCAGCAGGCGACCAGGTCGTGCTCGCGACCGAGACCGACGGCGCGGAGGCCGAGGCGGCCCTCGACGCCCTCGCCGAGTTCCTCGGGCGCGAGACGGTCTGACCTTCTCGTCCCGGCGCCGTCGCCGGGCCCACGCACGACAGCACTCAGCCCGTGGCCCCTCGTCCGAGGGGGCACGGGCTGAGTGCTGAGTGGCGGACGGTGAGGCAGCACCGCCGCAGGGCTACAGCCCCAGCTCCTCCAGCACGGGCAGCTGCGCACGGACCGCGTCGCGGGCGGCCGACGCGGTCGGCGAGGCCACCGCGATCTTCGCGAGCGCCGCGCACTGCTCGGAGGTCGTCGCCGCGAGGACGGCCGCGACGTCGCCGAGCGCGCGCGGCGTCATCGACAACGACGTGACCCCGAGGCCCACGAGGACCGGCGCCAGGGCCGGGTCGGCCGCAGCCTCCCCGCAGACGCCGACCGGGCGGCCGTGCTCGGCCCCGCCCGCGCACGCGGCACCGACGAGTGAGAGCACCGCGGGCTGCCACGGCGTCGAGAGCGCGGCGAGGTCCGCCGTCTCCCGGTCCGCGGCCATCGTGTACTGGGTCAGGTCGTTCGTGCCGATGCTCGCGAAGTCGACCTGCTCCAGGACCCAGCGCGACTGGATGGCCGCGGCGGGGACCTCGATCATGACGCCCGCGGTCGCCAGACCCCGCTCACGGCAGGCTGCCGCGAACTCCTGGGCCTCGTCCGGGGTCGCGACCATGGGGGCCATGACCCATACGTCGGCCTCCTCGGCGGCAGCGGCCTGGGCGATCGCGTCGAGCTGGCGCGCCAGGACCTCGGGGTGGCGCACCGCGGTGCGCAGCCCACGGACGCCGAGCGCGGGGTTGGGCTCGTCGTCGGCCGTGACGAACGGCAGGGGCTTGTCGGCGCCCGCGTCGAGCGTGCGGACGACGACCTTGCGGCCCCCGAACGCGCTCAGCACGGCCCGGTACGCCGCGACCTGCTCGTCGACACCGGGCTCCTCGGTGCGTCCCAGGAAGCAGAACTCGGTCCGGAACAGACCGACCCCCTCCGCGCCTGCGGCCACCGCGGCCTCGGCCCCGGCCGGGTCCGCGACGTTGGCGAGGAGCTGGACCCGCACGCCGTCGGCCGTCCTGCCCTGGCCGTCGAACGCACGCGGACCGCGCGGGCGGTCGAGCACACGGGCGACGTCCTCGGGCGACGGGTCGCGCTCGACCGTGCCCTGCGAACCGTCGACCAGCACGGTCTCGCCGTCCGCGAGCTCGGTGGCTCGGGGCGCCGCGACGACAGCCGGGATCCCGAGCGAGCGGGCCAGGATCGCGGTGTGCGACGTCGGGCCTCCTCCGCTCGTCACGATCGCGAGGACCCGCGCGGGGTCGAGGGTCGCGGTGTCGGCGGGCGCGAGGTCGGTCGCGACGAGCACGAACGGGTGGTCGAGGTCCGGGACACCCGGCGCCCGGCGGCCCGTGAGAGCCGCGACGATGCGCTCGCGCACGTCACGGACGTCGTGCGCGCGCTCGGCCATCATGCCGCCGAGCGACTCGAGGCGGGCCGCGAGATCACCGGCCGCCTCCCACACGGCCCGCTCGGGGACGGTCCGCTCGTCGCGGACCTTGCGGGCGGACTCCTTGGACAGCGTGGTGTCGGCGGCCATGGCGGCCGTGACCGTGAGGACCTCGACGGCGGTGCCGGTCGCCCTCGCGGCGCGTGCCGCGAGGTCCGCCTGGACGCTGCGGACCGCGTCGTCGATCGCGGCGACCGCCGCCTCGACGTCCGCGTCCGGCCCGAGAGTCGCCGCGGCGGGCTCGGGCACGGGGGCCGGCATCGTCACGACGACACCGGCCCCCCGCCCGGGGCTGACGCCCACACCGTCGAGGACGGAGGTCACCTGCCGCCTCCGCCGTCGGCCTTCGCCCCGGAGCCTCGGGCATCGAGCTCCGCGGGAGACAGGTCGGCCTCGGCCGCCTTCTTCTCCTCGGCGACCAGGACCGGGTCTGCGGTCGGGTCGGCGCCCACGGCCGAGTCGTCGTCCTCGCGGCCCGGCGTGCGCAGGTTCCACTTGGTGATGACCCACCGGAACAGGAAGTAGTAGATCACCGCGTACCCGAGGCCGATCACGATGATCCACAGGGGCATCGTCGCGATGCGGAAGTTCAGGATGTAGTCGATCGCACCGGCCGAGAACCCGAAGCCGGACTTGATCCCCAGGGCGTTGACAAGGGCGAGCGAGGTGCCCGTGAGGACGGCGTGGATCGCGTACAGCGGGTAGGCGACGTACACGAACGCGAACTCGAGGGGCTCGGTCACGCCGGTGACGAACGCGACGAGCGCGGCCGAGCCCATGATGCCGCCGATGAGCTTGCGGTTCTTGGGCTTCGACGTGTGGATGATCGCGAGCGCGGCCGCCGGGAGGGCGAACATGAAGATCGGGAAGAAGCCCGTCATGAAGGTGCCGGCCGTGGGGTCGCCGTGCAGGAAGCGCGCGATGTCGCCGTGCCAGACGGCGCCGCTCGCGTCGGTGTAGCTGCCGAACTGGAACCAGGGCAGCGAGTTGAGCAGGTGGTGCAGGCCGATCGGGACGAGCAGGCGGTTGGCCGTGCCGTAGACGAAGGCCCCGAGGACCGTGGAGCCTGTGACCCAGTCACCGATGGCCGTGAAGCCCGCGTCGAACCAGGGGTAGATGAGCGCGCCGATCACGGCGATGATGACTGCGGCACCCGCGGTGACGATCGGCACGAAGCGGCGGCCACCGAAGAAGGCCAGGTAGGGCGGCAGCTTGATGCGGCTGTACTTCTGGAACATGATCGCGGCGGTCAGACCGATGACGATGCCGCCGAGGACGCCGTAGTTGATGAGCTTCTGCTCCGGCCCGCCCGTGATGGCCGCCGTGACCAGGTCGAGGAAGTTCCCGTCCTGCGCCGCGGTGATGGCGTCGGGGTCGGCCCCGGCCAGCCATGCGGCCGGGGTGTCGGGCTTGCCGAGCACGTACGGCGAGAGCGCGTCGCTCACGCCCTTGAAGACCAGGTACCCGATGACGGCGGCCAGGCCGGTCGAGCCGTCGGCCTTCTTGGCGTAGCCGACCGCGACACCGACCGCGAAGAGCAGCGCGAGGTTCGCGAACAGCGCGTTGCCGGCGGACGCGAACACGTCGGCGACGGGCTGCAGCCAGGGGAAGGTGCCCGCGGCGCCGTCGGCACCGAGCATGTCGGCCTGACCGAGGCGCAGCAGCAGTGCTGCGGCGGGCAGGGAGGCGATGGGCAGCATGAGGGATCGACCGACCCTCTGCAGCTGGGCGAAGCCGGGAATCCCCTTCTTCACCTTGGGTGTTTCGGCCACGGACGTCATGTTCACTCCTCGTTGATCGGGTGCATCCGAGGCCGTCGGACCGCACCGCTTGAACTGGGAACTGCCTTGATCACGACGCCGGCCCGGACTCTGGAGCGCGTCGTTGCTGTAACCCGAGCCATCACCACCGTCTGTGGTGGGATAGTTGTCTGGACCACTTGCGGACAGAGTGGTCTAGACATCATGATGTGTCAAGCCCCGGCAACTCCGGGGCGACCGAGAGCGAGGAACACGTGGCAGCGACGACGCAGGCCAGAGCACCTAAAGGCGGGCACAAGCACCAGATCGTGCGCGCCTACCTCAGCGACCTGATCGCGAACGAGCTGACCATCGGCGACGCCGTCCCCTCCGAGCGCGTGCTCACCGAGAAGTTCGGCGTCTCCCGCATGACGGTCCGCCAGGCCCTCGAGTCCCTCGTGGCCGACGGCGTCCTCCAGCGAGAGCAGGGCCGCGGCACGTTCGTCGCCCCGCAGCACACCGACTTCGAGATGCGCCTGACGACGTTCGGCGAGGAAGCACGACGTCTCGGTCTGGTGCCCAGCACCCAGGTCATCGACAGCGACACCCTCGCCGCGGGCCGGGTCGTCGCCGAGGCCCTCGGCATCGCTCCCGAGGACCGCGTGCACTACGTCGAGCGCCTGCGCTTCGCGGACGGCACGCCCATGGCCGTCGAGCGCGCGTGGGTGCCTGTGACGCTCGCCCCCGACCTGCTCGACAACGGTGTCCCCGACAGCCTGTACGGCGCACTGCGCGAGCGCGGCCACTCCCCGACCTGGGGCGAGGACACGATCATGGCGGCCGAGGCCAGCGCGGCCGAGCAGACGATCCTCGCCATGACGAGCGTCCGGGCCGTCCTGCGCGCGCACCGCAAGACCTACTCGGACGACGGCGCCTGCATGTACTCCCAGATGTGCTACCGGGGCGACCGGTACTCGGTCGTCGTCCCGCTCCGCGAGGCGCGGCCCACGATCGTCCCCCGGCCCGCCCCCGCACCGGAGCTCGAGGCCGAGCCCACCTCCGGGTCCGGCACGGCCGAGACCGCATGACCCCCACGACCGGCGCGACCGACGCCGTACCCACGACCCACGCACCAGAGAGGATGCAACGATGACTGCAGCCGATGCAGCACGGGCCGCCGCGATACTCGCCGGCCTCGGCGGGGTGAGCAACATCGAGGAGATCGACCCCTGCACCACCCGACTGCGGTCGCTCGTCAAGGACCCCAGCCTCGTCGACGTGGCCGCCCTGCGCGCCGCCGGCGCCTTCGGGGTCATGACGACGGGACGAGTGGTCCAGGTCGTCGTCGGCCCCCAGGTCGACACGATCGCCTCGGACCTCGCAGACCTCATGTGACCCCGTGCCCGCTGTCCGCGGGCACCTCGACGTACGTCCGCACCAGCACACGAAGGAGCACGACATGAGCAAGGCAGAGCAGATCCTCAAGGGCCTCGGCGGGGATGCGAACATCCTCGACCTCGAACCCTGCATCACGCGTCTGCGCGTGGAGGTCGAGGACCCGAGCCTGGTCGACGAGAAGACCCTCACGGGCGCCGGGGCCATCGCGGTCGTCCGGACGGGCAACGCGATCCAGGTGATCGTCGGCCCCGAGGCCGACAACCTCGCCTCGGACATCGAGGACCTCCGTTGACCGCAGCGCCCCTGACCGTCCTCTCCCCGGTCACCGGGACCGTCGTCGCCCTGTCGGACGTCGACGACCCGGTGTTCTCCGCGGGACTCGTCGGTCCGGGTACCGCGATCGCTCCCGACCCCGCCGAGGGCGGCCTCGTGTCGGCCCCGGTCAGCGGGACGGTCGTCAAGGTCCACCCGCACGCGTTCGTCATCAAGCACGACAGCGGCCAGGCCGTGCTGGTGCACCTGGGCATCAACACGGTCCAGCTCGCGGACGAGGGCTTCACGCTGCACGTCGCCCAGGGTGACGTGGTCCACCAGGGCACGACGCTGGTCACCTGGGACCCTGCCGCGATCGAGGAGGGTGGCCGCTCGGCCGTCTGCCCCGTCGTCGCGCTCGAGGGCAAGCCCGACGCCGTGACCCCGCTGGCCCCGGTCGGGACCTGGGTCGCGCGCGGCGAAGAGCTCCTGATCTGGGAGTGATGCTGGCGTCAGAACGAGCGTGACCTCGAGGTCACGCTCGTTCTGGCATGTCTGCGCCCGTGGCGCTGGACCGGCGGCCGAGCGGTCGCGCGCCTATAAATGGTGCGCGGTCCTTCCTTATGCCAGGCTCTGTGATCGACGCCACGTCCACAGGGGGCGAGCATGGTGTCACGATGCCTCGTGCATCACGACCCTTCAAGGAGAACGATGAAGTTCAAGAAGGCCATCGCCGTCATCGCCACGACCGCCGCACTGATGCTGGCAGCACCCACCGCCGCCAACGCCGCCGAGACCAAGACGTACACGAACACGGCCTCGAGCTGCCGTCTTCTCGTGGTCACCTGGGTCAACGCCGGGGGTGGCGGCCCGTTCAACTCGACCTATGCCGTCAACAGCGGCCAGTCCAAGACCTTCAGCACCGCGGGTCACATCCTGAGCCACAAGTGGACGCCGGGCTGCTTCTGACGTACTCATCCCCGGGGCCGGGCTTCGTCGCCGAAGCCCGGCCCTGGGCGTGTCCCCGTCCGATCTCAGCCTGTCCGACGGCGCGGGCTCACCCCCGGAGCGGGAGCGTCAGCACCCGATCGTCCGGGGAACCGTCCACGACCCGCACCGGCACGCCCCAGTCCTGCTGCGCGAGGTGGCAGGCAGGGAACACGTCGGGGTCGGGCGTCCCGTCGTCGAGCAGCGGCACGACGTCGCACGACGCGGCCTGGGCGGTCACGTGCAGCACGCCCTCGCCCACCGCAGGGTTCACGACGAGGGCTCGGACGAGGTCGGTCCCGGTCCCGGCGCCGTCGAGCAGCAGCTCGGGCGGCGTCGCGCTCACGGTCAGGCGCGTCGAGGGCCCGTACCGGTCGTCGAGCTTCTGCCCGGGTGCGGGCGAGAACGGCACGTCGAGCCGCAGTTCCCCGGCCACGACGTCGGTGACGGGTCGCTGCGTGCGGTGCGCGCCGCCGTCGAGCACCTCTCCCGCGAGCGTCGCCGGGAGCGCGACGCGCGTGATGCGGTGCGCGGCGGACTCCACGACGAGCAGGTCGACGCGCGCCCCCGCCGCGGTGGCCTCACCGGGAGCCCAGGGCTCCCCGTCCAGGAGCACGACGACGTCGCTCGGCTCCGCGAGGCCCGTCGCCAGGGTCGTCACCGTGGCCGGTGACGCGTCCACCCCGGTGTCCGCGGGGACGTAGCGACGGATCGCCCCGTTGTAGGTATCGGCGACGACCACGCTGCCGTCGGGCAGCGTCGCGACCCCGAGGGGGTGCTGGAGCATCGCCTGGTCGGCGGCCCCGTCGCGGTGCCCGAAGTCGAACAGCCCCTGCCCGACGGCGGTGCGCACCTCTCCCTGCGTCGTCCCGGCGACCGGGGTCACCACGCGCAGCGCCGACGTCTCCGAGTCCGCGACCCACACGCGCCGGTCCGGGCCGACGGCCAGCCCGGACGGCTGCGCGAACCAGGCGTCGACGAGCGGCCCGTCGAGCAGACCTTCGTTCATGGTGCCGCCGACGAGGTCGATCGATCCCTGCTCGCCGTCGAAGGCCCACAGCGAGTGGTTGCCCGCCATCGCGACGAGGAAGGCCCCCATCTGCTCGACCCAGGCCACGTCCCAGGGCGAGGACAGCTTCTGCAGCACCGCGCCGCCCGCGTTCTCGATCGTCGCGGGCAGGCCCGCGGGCCTGGGCTGCTCCGGCGTGTTCGCGCCGACGAGGACCGTGAGTCGCGACCCGAACGGACCGTCGACCTCGGCGAGCGTCCCACCGACCGGCGCACCACCGTCAGCGGCCGCGAGCACGTTGTCGACCGCCCCCACCATGTACTGCTGGCCGTTCCCCGCGACCGTCGTCACCCGGCCGTCCGCGAGGCGCACGCCGCGCAGCGCGTGGTTGACCGTGTCCGCGACCAGGACGTCGTAGCCGAGGTGGGCGCGCAGCTCGGTCGGGACCAGGCAGAGCCCGTTGGGCTCGCTGAACCGCGCCACGTCCGGCCCGCCGTCGACGAGCCCGCGCTCGCCCGAGCCGATGCGCCGGACGAGCGTCTCGCCGTCGGGCCCGAGCTCGGCGAGCGAGTGGTGCCCCGCGTCCGCGACCAGAAGGTTGCCTCCCGGGAGCGCGATCGCCTTGGCGGGGAAGCGCAGCGTGCCCGACGTCGGCGCGGGAGGCACGTAGACGTCGCCCGCCCCCGCGGCCACCGAGCGCAGCGTGCCCTTGGCGCGGTGCTCGGTCACGAGCTCGTCGACGAGCGCGGTGAGCGCCGACGCGTGCCCCTCGCCCGCCATCTGCGCGACGACGTAGCCCTCGGGGTCGATCACGACGAGCGTCGGCCAGGCCCGCGCGGTGTACGCGGACCAGGTGACGAGCTCGGGGTCGTCGAGGACGGGGTGGCGCACCTCGTAGCGCTCGACCGCGGCGGCGAGCGCGACCGGGTCTGCCTCGTGCTCGAACTTCGGCGAGTGGACGCCGATGATGACGAGGTCGTCGCGGCGCGCCTCCTCGAGCTCGCGCAGCTCGTCGAGGACGTGCAGGCAGTTGACGCAGCAGAACGTCCAGAAGTCGAGGACGACGACCCGCCCGCGCAGGTCCGCGAGCGAGACGTCACGGCCGCCGGTGTTGAGCCACCCCCGGCCGACGAGCTCGGAGGCGCGGACGCGGGGCAGGCGGGCGTGGGGGGTCGTGGAGGTCACCGGACCATTCTGCTCGCACGCCGGGCAGCGCTCGACCTCGCCCTGTCGGCAGCGGCTACCCACGGACGAGCAGTACGAGCCCTAGCCCGATCGGTCGATCCGCCCCGTGACGCGCACGACGACTGCGACGCCGTCGACCTCCTGCGGTACGTCGCCCGTCGCGGCGGCGTCGACGACGTTGACCTGGAGGCACCAGGTGTCGGCGGCCTCTGACCGTGCCTTCGCAGCACCGGAACGCCCGGCCGCGTCAGCCCCCTCGTGCCTCAGGCCGATCCCCGTCACGCCGTCCTGGCCCGCGAGGGCCTGCTTGAGCGCGGCCTTGGCCTCGCGGGCCTGCTCGATGCTCGCCACCGGTACCACCCTCCGACCGTCCGCCGCGGGTCGAGGCGGGCTCAGCGCGCGAGCCGGGCGTCGAGCGCGGCGAGGACGGTGTCGATCGGGTTGACGTACGTCAGCCCGGTCCCATTCTCTCCCCCGGTCTCCGACCCGGCAAAGAGCAGCCCGAGCGCGACGCCGTCCGCGCGGTACACGAGCGACCCCGAGTCGCCGCCGCGCGAGAACGGTCCGGTACCGGTCGACTCGACCTCGATCTGGTCGTCGAAGCGCAAGGCGCCGAGGTCCTCGCCGTAGCCGACCACGACGTCGTCGAGCTCGATCGCGGTGACACGCCCCGCGGTGACGGCGGTCGTCCGGCCGATCTTGCCGACCGTCTCGCCGCCGAGCGCGACGGCCGTGGTCGTGATGAGGCCCACGGGGTAGTCGAGGTCGACGTCGGGGTCGTCGAGCAGGGCGACCGCGGCGTCGACCGTCGCGGTCCGCCCGCGCGCGAGGGGCACGGTCGCGGCGAGGGTGCCCACCTGGTCGGCGGGGGCGCGTCCGCCGTCGGCGGGCCCGGGCTGCACGACGGCGTCCCCCACCTGCGCGCGCGGCGAGCCCGCGAGCACGTGGTAGTTGGACAGGGCGTGCAACGTGTCCCCGACGAGGACGAACGCGCCGAGCGTGCCTGCCGTGACGTCGACGTGCGCGATCGAGACCCCGGGGCGCAACGGCCGCACCCGGCCGGTCTCCCCCGCCGCCAAGGCGGTCACGACCGGCGGACGCGGGCCGGTGCCCGTCGACCGGGAGAGCGCACGGATCCGCCCCGTCCGGCGGACGTCCACGACCGGGCCCGCCTCGGACGCGACGCGTCGGGCGATGCTGCGCACGGCCGGGACCCCCAGGCGGTAGCGGACCGCGATGCCGTACCCGCCGCCCTCGCGCGGCGCCAGCCCGAGCGCGAGCGTGGGAGCCCACGCGTCCCGGCCGTCGGGTGCTTCCTGCTCTCCGTCACCGGCCGGCTGCGCCGCGCTCGCCGTCGCGTGCGTGCCCGCGGCGAGATCGCGCGCGAAGTCCGCGAGCTGGCTCTTGATCTCCCGTGCCTCGTCCCTGTCCATGCGTCGAGAGTGGCACGGTCCACCGACACGCACGTGACGAGCGTCACCGTGTCGCTGAGGCCGTTCGCTTCACAAAACAGACTGTCAGGAAAACTTCTTCCGTGAAGTCGCGTCATGAAGTCCGGGTTCGCCCCTCTTGAGAGGTGTACACAGTTTCTCCGCCGCGAGACCCGCGGCCCTCACCTTGAGAGTGATCATGCACCTCGACCACGCGTTCCGGCCCTCGACCGACGAGCTCCGTTGCGCCATCCTCTGGGCCCTCGACCACGACCGTGCCGCCCTCGTCGAGCACCGGGCCTACGCGCACCTCAACCTGCGCAGCCCGGTGCGCCGGGCCGCGGACGCCCGCCTCGTGCGCCGCTGGCTCGAGGCCTCGGCCGTGTCGTCCGTCATGACCAGCTCCCTGGCCATGGCAGCATGACCGCGTGATCGACTTCGACAACGCCTCGTTCGTCAAGCTCAGCCCCTGGGACCTGACGAGCGCCCAGAAGGACCTCCAGCAGATCCTGCACGCCGACGAGCAGGTCTACCTGGCCTTCAAGGGCATCCGTGACTCCGTGACGTTCACGAGCAAGCGCATCCTCGCGCTCAACGTCCAGGGCATGACGGGCAGGAAGAAGGACTTCACGACGCTGCCGTACAGCAAGATCCAGGCGTACTCGGTCGAGACCGCCGGGACGATCGACCTCGACTCCGAGCTCGTCCTGTGGTTCTCGGGGCTGGGCAGGGTCACGCTCGAGTTCGGGCGCGGCGTCGACATCTACACCGTGAACCGGCTCCTGGGCGACAAGGTCCTCTGACCTCCGCCGTCTACCGGCTGACGTCGACCCACTGCGCCCCGGCGAGCTCCGCGAGCCGTCCGGGCGTGATCGCGAACGCGCTCGTCGGGCTGCCCGCCGCCGGGTAGACCGTCTCGAAGCCCTGCAACGACACGTCGCAGTACACCGTCACGGGCCCGCTGTGCCCGAACGGCCCCACCCCGCCGATCGGCTGCCCCGTCAGAGCGGTCGCGCTCTCGGCGTCGAGCATGCGCGGCTTGGTCCCGAACGTCGCCTTGAACTTCGCGTTGTCGACCCGTGCGTCGCCCCGCGTCACGAGCAGGAAGCTGCGCTCGCCGTCGCGCAGCGCGAGCGTCTTCGCGATCTGCCCCGGCTCGACCCCGAGCGTCGCCGCGGCCATCTGGACCGTCGCGGTGTCCTCGCCCGTGTCGAGGACCGTGAGGTCGGGGGCCTGGGCGTCGAAGAAGGCGCGGGTGCGGTCGGTGCTCACGGCAGGTCTCCTCGGGGTCGGCAGGTGGCCATCATCGCGCGGACTCCTGGAACGCGAAACCCTCGACCGTTCAGGCGACGGGCACCGCGCCCGACGGCGGGGTCCCCACCTCCGCGACCGGCCGCGGCACGTACGTCTCGCCCGTGAGGTCCGCGCGCTCGACGCGGTCCAGGCGGAACCAGCGGACGGCGTCCCGGGACCGGCACCACGCGACGAGGTACCAGGCATCCTCCCTGTGCGCCAGGATCACGGGCTCGACCCGGCGGGCCGACTCGTGGCCCCGCGCGTCGCGGTACCGGATCGCGAGCACGAGCGACCGCGCGAGGGCCTGCTCGACCGCACGCAGGACCTGTAGGTGCACCCGGGCGCGCGGCACGGGTCCGCCTGTCGTGCCGTCGCCGTCGGTCGTCGCGCCGCCGGGCGGGGGGATCGTCCCGTCCGGGGCAGGCCGCGCCCCGGCACCCCGGTCGATCCACACCCTCGCCGCGAGGGCCGCCGCCCGCTCGCGCGCCTGCGGACCGAGCGCGTCCCAGACCTTGCCCTGCGCGGCCGCTGCGTCCACCGCGAACGGGCTGCCAGGTGGGAGGGCGGCGAGCGCGACCGCGACCGCGACCGCCTGCTGCGGCGTGAAGTTGACGGGTGGCAGGGACGCGGACGGGTCGAGCACGTAGCCGCCGCCCGGCCCGGCCTGCGCCCAGATCGGCAGGCCGGCCTGCTGGAGCGCCGAGACGTCGCGCTTGATCGTGCGCTCGCTCACCTCGAGCAGGCGTGCGAGCCGGGGTCCCGTGGTCCCGCCGGGCCCTGCGCGGCGCAGCTCCTCTGCCACGGCGTAGAGCCGCTCGGTCTTGTTCACGTGCCGCCTCCGTCGGGTCCGGGGCAGCGGACGCATCTCGCCCGGAACCCCTCGAACAATGGTGACAGACAGGTGTCACCAGCGCCCCGGCAGGCTGGGGGCATGACCACCACACAGCACAGCGAAGACCAGCAGGTCCACGTCGTCCTCGTCCCGGGCTTCTGGCTCGGGGCGTGGGCGTGGGACGACGTCGTCCCCCACCTCGAGGCCGCGGGCCTCGTACCGCACGCCGTGACGCTCCCCGGGCTCGACGACGTCGCGACCGACCGCAGCCACCTCACCCGCGAGGACCACGTCCAGGCCGTGCGCGACGTGATCGCGCCCCTCGACGGGGACGTCGTGCTCGTGGGGCACAGCGGCGGGGGGCCCGTGATCCACGAGGTCGTCGACCGCGACCCCGCGCGCATCCGTCGCACGATCCACGTCGACACGGGGCCGCTGGTCGACGGCGCGTCGCTCTCCCCGGACCTGCCCGCGGGGACGGTCGAGGTCCCCCTGCCCTCGTGGGACGAGCTCGCGGCCGCGGGGTCGAGCCTCGACGGGATCGACGAGGCCGGGCTCGCCCGGTTCCGCGCACGGGCCGTCCCCCACCCGGGCGGCGTCGCCGGCGGCCGGGTGCACGTGAGCGACCCCGGGCGGCTCGACGTCCCGGCGACCGCGATCTGCACGAGCCTGCCCTCGGAGGTGCTGAAGCAGATGGCGCACCCCGGGCCGCCCCTGCACACCGAGCTCGGCGAGCTCGACGTCACGTACGTCGACCTCCCGACCGGGCACTGGCCCATGTTCTCGCGGCCCGCCGACCTCGCGGCCGAGATCGTCCGGGCGGCGAGGGCGTAGTCCCGAGCCGTTCCGGGGCCGAGCCGTCCCACCGGGTGCAGCACCGCCGAACGGGTGCATCCTGGAAGGAAGGGGTTCCGCCCGGAGCTCCCCGCTCAGGGAGGAACGTCATGTCCGGTCTCACGCTCGCCGCCAGCGTCGACGCCGCGGTCTACGTGCCCACGGGGTCGGGCCCCGCGAACTGGTTCCTGCTCTTCGGCATCGTGCTCGTCGCGTCCATCATCGTGTTCATGGTCGTCGAGCTGGTCCGTGCCGCGCACGACCGGCGCCTCCCGCCGCACCGGCGCCTGTCGCACTGACCGCGAGGTCGGGTCGCAGACGGCCGGCGCCCCGCCGAGGGAGGACGTGCTGGGGCGAGGTAGGGCGCGACGCGCCCTGCCTCGCCCCAGCACGTCCTACCTCGCGCGGCCGCGGGTACCCGGTCAGCCCAGCGTCGACGGGAGCCGGGCCGCACCCTCGCCCGGGGCCTGGCCGAGCACGCGCTCGGCCAGGAACGCCTGCACCACCTGGTACCAGACGATCGAGTGCTGCGGCTGGAGCACCCAGTGGTTCTCGTCGGGGAAGTACAGGAACCGGTGGTCGGTGCTCCCGTCCGCGGCCGCGGGGAGCCCCGACGCCGACAGCAGCTCGTACCAGAGGCGCAGGCCCTCGCCGATCGGGACGCGGTAGTCCTTGTCGCCGTGGATCACGAGCATGGGCGTCACGATGTCCCCGACGTAGCGGTGCGGGGAGTGCTCGGCCGCCATCTCGGGCGTCATCTCCCGCTGCCAGTAGTACGACGCGTCGGTCGTGGGACCGAACTGGTCCAGGGCCCACAGGCTCGCGTGCGTCACGATGGCCTTGAACCGGTCCGTGTGTCCCGCGACCCAGTTCGCCATGTACCCGCCGAACGAGCCGCCCATCGCGGCGGTGCGGGTCTCGTCGACCTCGGGCAGCTCCTCGGCCGCGTCGGTGATCGCGAGCAGGTCCGTGTAGGGCGCCGCACCCCACGACCCCCAGCCGCGCTGCACGAAGTCCTGCCCGTACCCCGTCGACAGCGCGGGGTCCGGCAGCAGGACCGCGTAGCCCTGGGCCACGAGGATCCACGGGTTCCAGCGCCAGCTCCACGCGTTCCACGAGCCGAGCGGCCCGCCGTGGATCCACAGCAGCAGCGGCGCGGGGTTCTCGGCGCTCGCGCCGTGCGGCAGGGCCAGCCAGCCCCGGACGCGCACGTCGTCCGACGCCGCGGTCTCGATCTCGGTGAGCGTGCCGGGCAGGTCCGGGCTCTCCACGGGCCCGCGCAGCGCGGTCGCCGCGACGGGCGTGCGCTCGCCGGCGGGGGCCGCGAGGAAGTCCGCGAGCTCGATCCGCACGGGGTGCGAGGGCTCGAGGTAGCTCGTGCGCTGGGCGTACGCGGCCGAGGCGTCGGGGGCGACGCGGACGTCGGTGAACGTCGCGTCGTCCGAGGTGAGGCGTGACACCGTGCCGTCGGCCCCCGACCCGTCGGGCGTGAACGCGACGTGGAAGACCGGGCCGCGCCCGTCGTCGTCGGCCGTCACGAGGAGGCCCGAGCCGTCCGGCAGCCACGCGGCCGACGTCGGCCAGCGGTCCCAGCTCGCCGCGAGGGAGCGCAGGCCGTGGTTCGCGCCACCGTCGTCGGGGTCGCCGTCCGAGCCGTCGCCCGGGCGCAGCGGCACGACGGCGAGGCCCTGCTCGGGCGCGTCCTGCGGGGTCGAGAGGGTCTCGCGCACGAACACGACCCACGCACCGTCGGGCGAGATCACGGGCGAGGACGCCTCGGCGCCGGGCTCGTCGACGAGCGTGCGGCGCTCCCCGGTCGAGGTGTCGATCGCGACGAGGATCGAGCGCTGGGACGCGCCCGGTCCGGCGACGGTCCAGGTCGTCACGAGCGTGGTCCCGTCCGCGGACAGGTCCGCGGAGTGCTCGCGCAGCGCGGGCCCGACGGCGGAGGTCACGTCGCGCAGCTCGACGCGTCCTGCGGGGAGGTCGGGGGCGGCGTCCTCGGCGGTGCTGTCGTCCGCCGGGAGCGGACGGGCCGGCTCGTCGGTCAGGTGCGAGAGGTCGGCGACGAAGCGGTGCGGCTCGGACGGGCCCAGGTCGTGGTCCCAGTACCGCACGGGGTAGCCCGTGTGGAGGATCGCGGCGACCTTCTTGTCCTTGCGGGCCGTGCGCAGCTCGGCGTCGTGCGCGAGGTCGCGCGCGCTCGGCAGGACGTCGGCCGCGAGCGAGAGGACGGGCGCGCTGCGCGCGACGAGCGGGGCCGATACCCCGGCGGGGGCCGAGGCGACGACGCGCGCCTCGCCACCCGTCGCGGGCAGGAGCCACAGGGCCGACGTCGGGTCGCCCTCGGTCGATGCCGAGGCGTCGCTGTCGGGCCGGGCCGAGGTGAAGAGCAGGTCCCCCTCGGCCGTGAAGGCGGCGCCCGACTCTCCCTTGGTGCTGCGCGTCAGGCGACGGGCGGGCGACTGACCCGTCGGGTCGACCTCCCACAGCGCCGAGACGTAGGCCGTGCGCTTGGCGTCGAGCGTCGACACGCTCGTCACGAGGCGCCGCCCGTCGGGCGACATCACGAGGCCGCCCGTGCGGGGGATCGCGACGTACCGGTCGAGGTCGTGGAAGGGGGTCGGGACGGAGTCTGCGTCGTCAGTGGTCACTGCACCGTCCTATCACGACGCCCCGCCCTCGGTGCCGAGCAGCGCATACTGGACCCGTGCCCAAGGCTCCCTTCCTCCCCCTGACCGTGAGCGCCGTCGTCGGGCTGCTCCTGACCGGGTGCGGGTCCGAGCCCGCGCAGGACCTCGACGACACCGTGCTCGCCGGGATCGCCGCCGCCGGCCGCGCGGACGGCGACCTCGACCTCATCTCCACGACCCACTTCGACTGGCAGAAGGCCGTGATCGTGTGCCCCGGTGACGATCCGACCGAGGTCGCGGAGGCAGCCGGGGCCGACGGCCCCGTGCAGGGCGAGCTCCCGAGCACGGTCGACGTCGGCACGGGCTACCTCGTGTTCGTCAACGACGACGAGGTCGCGCAGGTCGCGGACCTGCGGCTCGCCCAGGCCGACGTGTGCTCCGAGGACCTCTCGATCGCGAACCGCGTCCTGAGCCCGGGCGCGAGCCTGCACGTCGCCCGCGGCACGGGCGACGGCTGGGTCGTCACCCGGGGCTGAGACCCCCGCGCTCCGGGGTGCCGGGTGGGGGTCAGGCGTTGAGGCGCGCCACGAGCTCCGGCAGGTCGGCGACCGAGTCGAGCAGGAAGTCGTGGCGCTCGCGCCCCAGGTCCGCCGCGCCGAGCTTGCCCGTGAGCACCCCGACGACCGCCCCTGCGCGCGCGTTGACCCCCGACCGCAGGTCGAGCACGGTGTCGCCCGCGACGAGGACGCGCGCGACGTCGAGGACGCCCGTGCGCTCCATGTCGCGGTGGACCATGTAGGGCGCCGGGCGGCCCAGCGGCACCTCGTCGGCACACGTCACGGCGTCGAGCGTGACCTCGGGCGAGAGCCACTGCTCAGGGCCGGACGCGACGGTCCAACCGAGCACGTCGAGGATCCCTCGGGTCACGTCGCGCGTGAAGCCCGTGGTCAGCGCGACCTTGACGCCCGCGGCGCGCAGGGCCGCGAAGGCCTCGGGCGCGCCGGGGACCGGGGTCGGCGGGTTCAATCGGTAGGCCTCGTGGAGCAGCGCGGTGAAGCGCGCGAACGCGGCGTCGACCGTCGCGTCGTCGGGAGCGTCCCCCGGCGCGCCGGAGGTGCTGGCACCGATCGCGAGCAGGGCGGTGATCGCCGCGCGCTTCTCGGCCCCCATCCAGTGCTGGATGTCCGACGACGTCGCACCGCTCCCGTGCTCGAGGACCGCCGTGTGCAGCGCGTCGTAGACCGCGCCACCCTCCTCGACGGTCGTGCCCGCGACGTCGAGCGCGACGAGCTCGATCGCGAGGGGCGGGCGCGGGGCGGGCACGGTGCCGGGAGTGCTGGTGCTGTTGCTGGTCATGCGGAGGGCTCCTGGGTCGGTTCGATTTCGGTGGTGCCGGTGGTGGGCGACACGAGGGACGCCGCGGCGACCGACGCCGTCGGGAAGCGGACCATCGAGAGCGACGTGTCCTGGGTGTTGTCGATCGTGAAGGCCGCGAGCTCGGGCAGGTAGCGGTCGTCGGCGTACTCGACGGGGACGCCCGCGGCGTTGCGCGTGGTGCGGCGCTCGCGCAGCAGCGGGGCGCCCGCGGGCACCTCGAGCAGGTCGGCGTCGGTCTCGTCGGCCGCGACGGCGTCGATCACGTGGCGCGCCGCGTGCAGGTCCGCGCCGCGCGAGATGAGGTGGTCGTAGATCGAACCGGTGTCCGGGTCGAACTCGAAGATGAGGCGCCCCACGGGCTCGATGAAGGTGTCGCGCTCGACCATCGCCGGGACCCCGTCGAGCAGGCGCAGGCGCAGCACCTCGACCACGGGCGTGCCCTCCTCGAGCCCCAGGGCGTCGGCCGCGACGCCGTGCACACCGCGTCGTGCGACCTCGACCGTCCGCTGCCCGGGCACGCGCCCCACCCCCGCGGCCCAGCGGCTGAACGACAGGAACGTCTCGAACGGCTGCGGGACCGCGCGCGAGCGCACGACCGGCGGACGTCCCTGTCCCCCGCCGATGAGCCCCTCGCTGCGCAGCGTCCCGAGCGCCTGGCGGACCGTGCCGCGCGAGATCGAGAACTCGGCGCACAGCGCGGACTCGGACGGCAGGGAGTCGCCGATCGCGTAGGTGCCGGACACGATCCGACGGCGCAGCTCGCCCAGGACGTGCTGGTGCAGCGGGCCGTTCGACGGCTGGGGCGGGTGGGGCGGACGGGCTGACGACGACGGCCGGGCCTGTTGGTTCGGCGGGGACGGGGCGGTACGCGGGGACGACGAGGACGGAGCCATGACTTGACCATACAGGCCGCTCCCGCACCGAGAACGGCGTACCGATGACGGCCGCGTGAACCCCGCGCACGGAGCGTCAACGCCAGGTGAACACTCCGGAAACTTGTCTGGACAAGTCCTGGAATCGCTTGCTCCGTGCTCGTTCTGCACGGCAGTGTCCGTGTCGTGAGCAGCACAGCACCTCGACGCCCCGCCCCGTCCGGCCGCACCCACGCCCTCCCCGCCGGCCACCCCGGCACGCGCAGCCCGTCCACCGGGAACGACCTCCCCGCCCGCGTCGACCTCGTGGTCGTCGGCGCCGGGATCGTCGGCCTCGCGCACGCCGTCGAGGCCGTCGGCCGCGGCCTGTCCGTCCTCGTGGTCGAGCGCGACGACCGCGCCGTCGGCGCCTCGGTCCGCAACTTCGGGCACGGCTGCTTCACCGCGCAGGACGGCACGGCCCTCACGTACGCCTTCGCGGCCCGCGAGCGCTGGATCCAGCTCGCCAAGGAGGCCGACTTCTGGCTGCGCGAGTCCGGGACCGTCGTCGTGGCCCGCGCGGACGACGAGCGGCAGGTCCTCGAGGACTTCGCCCACGGCCGCGACGGCCACGTCCGGCTGCTCGACCGCGACCAGGTCCTCGACCGCGTCCCGGGCGACCCCGCCGAGGTCGTCGGCGGCGCGTTCCTGTCCCAGGACATCCGCGTCGACCCCCGCGAGGCGGTCCCCGCGATCGCCCGCTGGTACGCCGAGCAGCGCGGCGCGCACCTCGCCTGGTCCACGACCGTCCAGGGCTTCGAGGCCGGCAGCGGCGTGACCCTCGTGCGCACCTCCCGGGGCGACGTCGTCGCGACCAAGGTGATCCTCGCCGTCGGGCACGACGTGGACCGGTTCTTCCCCGACACCGCCGCCGCCGCGGGCATCCAGCGGTGCACGCTGCAGATGCTGCGCGTCGACGCCCCCGCGGGCGCAGACGGCGGCCCCCGGGAGATCGGCCCCGCGATCTTCACCGGCACCTCGCTGCTGCGCTACGACGGCTTCCGCCACTCCCCCGCGACCGCCGCCGTCCGCGAGCGCCTGAGGGTCCAGCACCCCGCCCTGATCGACGCCGCGGTGAACCTCATGATCACCCAGCGCCCCGACGGGACGCTCACGCTCGGCGACACGCACGCCTACGCGACCACTCCCGGGCCGTTCCACCCCGAGGCCCTCGACGAGCTCCTGCTCACCGAGGCCGCGCGGCTCCTCGGCAGCGGTCCCCTCACGGTCCGCGAGCGCTGGCAGGGCGTCTACGCCTCCGCGCCCGCGCCGTTCCTCGACGTCACGCCCATGCCAGGCGTGCGCGCGGTGTCGGTCACGTCCGGCATCGGCATGACCACCGCGCTCGGGCTCGCCCCGCGCGTGCTCGACGGCTTCCTCTGACAGACGACCCTCTCTCGCCCCTCCGACCAGTCCAGCCTCTCTCGCGAAACCCCCACCCCAGGAGAAGACATGCACCGCAGCCGCACCGGCCAGGCCACCTCGGTCCTCGCCGCCGCACTGCTCCTCGGCGCCCTCAGCGCCTGCTCGACCGGCACGGCCGACGCAGGGACCAGCACCGACGGTGCCGCGTCCGCGACGTGCCCGAACGGCGCGATCCGGTTCGGCATCGAGCCCTACGAGGACCCCGCCAAGCTCGAGCCCGCCTACCAGCACCTCGCCGACGCCCTGTCGGAGAAGCTCGACTGCCCCGTCGAGCTGACGATCGTCGAGGACTACTCGGCCGAGGTCCTCGCCATGGAGAACGGCAAGCTCGAGCTCGCGCAGTTCGGCCCGCTCGGGTTCGTGTTCGCGAGCGAGCGCGCCGACGCCGAGCCCCTCGCCTCGTTCGGCCTCGCCGACGGCTCGCTCTCGAGCTACACCGCGGGCATCTGGGTCCCCGTCGACTCCCCGATCCAGAGCATCGAGGACCTGCCGGGCCACTCGCTCGCGCTCGGCTCGACCGGCTCGACCTCGGGCGACGCGCTGCCGCGCTTCGCGATCCTCGACGCGGGTCTCGCCGAGACCGACGTCGAGATCACCTATGCGGGCGGCCACCCCGAGGCGCTGCTCGCCCTGACCAACGGCCAGGTCGACGCCGCGCAGATCAACTCCCAGACGCTCGCGACCGCCGAGCGCGAGGGCACGTTCGACTCCTCGACGTTCCGCCAGGTCTGGGAGTCCGACGCCATCCCGAACGACCCCATCACGGTCGCCGGGTCGCAGAGCCAGGAGTTCAAGGACGCCGTGCGCGAGGCCCTCCTCACGCTCGACACCGCCGACGTCGAGGCCATCGGCGCGTTCCTCGACGTCGATCCGGCGGGCCCGCTCGTCGAGGTCGACGTCGACACGTACCAGCCGCTGTTCGACCTCGCGAAGACGCTGAAGCTGACCGCCGACGACGTCTGACCCCTCGCGGACGGTGCGGGTGGACGCCGGGTCCACCGGGCCCGGCGGCCCACCCCGCTCGTCCCGTCCGGTCGGCCGCGATCCCGGTCGACCGCCCTCTCTCCCTCGCGGGCTCGCGTCCCGCTCCAGCAAGGAGTTGTTCCAGATGGCTTCACACCACGGCGCAGCCGAGGGCGTGCTGCACCCGCCCGACGGCGTCCGCTCACCCGGTCTGCACGTCCGTGACCTGCGGGTCCAGTTCAGCACGCGCTCCGAGACCGGCGACGCCGTGCTGCGCAGCGCGGTCGACGGCATGGACCTCGACGTCGCGGCGGGCGAGCTCGTCGCGATCCTGGGCGCCAACGGCTGCGGCAAGTCGACCACGCTCAAGTCCGTGATCGGGCTCGCGCCCGTGACGTCGGGCGAGGTGTGGGTCGACGGCGAGCAGGTCCTCCCCCACCACCGGACCTCGGCGGCGGAGCAGCACGAGGCCAGGCGCCGGGTCGCGATGATCTTCCAGCAGGTCAACCTCGTGCGGCGACGCACCGTGCTCGACAACGTGTGCGCCGGGGCGCTCGGGCGGCTTCCGCTGCGACGGTCGCTCGTCGCGTCGCTGTTCCCCCGCGAGCTGCGCGCCGAAGCCATGCTCTGCCTCGACCGCGTCGGCCTCGCCGACCGCGCGCTCGACCGGGTCGGCCAGCTCTCGGGCGGCCAGCAGCAGCGCGTGGCCGTCGCACGCGCCCTGTGCCAGCGGGCGAGCGTCCTGCTGGCCGACGAGCCGACCTCGGCCCTCGACCCTGCCGCCTCGACCCAGGTCATGGAGCTGCTCGCGACCCTCGCGCACGACGAGGGGCTCGCGGTCGTCGCCGTCCTCCACGACCCCGAGCTCGCACGCGAGCACGCCGACCGTCTCGTCGGGATGGTCGCCGGACGCGAGCGCCTCAACGGTGCGCCGGACGCGGTGACGCGCGACGCCGTCGAGCACCTGTACTCGGCCGAGACGGCGACCGTGACCGTCACACGGACGACCGTCGGAACGAGGGTCCCCGCATGACCGCCACCGCCCCCACCCGCTCGCCCCGCTCCCCGCGCGGCGGCTCCCCCGCCCGGGCCGAGGGGCCGTCGTCCGAGACGCTCGCGCACGTCGTCGTGCCCACGGCCCACCGCTCGGGCCGACAGGTCACGACCTGGGTCATCGCGGGCGCGGTGCTGCTCGGGCTGCACGTCCTCGCCTGGCAGGGCACGGGCTTCTCGATCAGCGCGCTCGTGGGCGGCTGGGAGGGCATGGCCCGGTTCGTCGGCGAGGCGTTCCCGCCCGACCTCGACTGGTCGACCGTCGTGGCCCCCGGCCTCCAGGCCACGCTCGTGACCCTGTGGATCGGGCTGCTCGGGACCACGCTGTCCGTCCCGCTGTCGCTCCTGCTCGCGGTGCTCGCCGCGCGCGGCAGCACGCCGGGGTCGGTCTGGTACCAGGGGTCGCGCGCGATCCTGTCGTTCTTCCGCGCCGTGCCCGACGTCGTGTTCGCCCTGATCTTCGTGACCGCCGTGGGGCTCGGACCGTTCGCGGGGGTGCTCGCGCTCGTCGTCCACAACACGGGCGTCATGGGCAAGCTGTGGGCCGAGGCCATGGAGGAGATCGACCCCGGGCCCGCCGACGCGCTGCGCACCAACGGTGCGGGCCGCACCCAGGTCGTCACGCACGCGGTGCTGCCCGCGGTCGTGCCGCAGTTCCTGGGGCTGCTGCTCTACCGGTTCGACGTCAACGTGCGGTCCTCGCTCGTGCTGGGGCTCGTGGGCGCGGGCGGGATCGGGTTCCTCATCAACAAGTCGATCAAGCTGTTCCGGTTCGACGAGATGCTGACCTACATCCTCATGGTCCTCGTGCTGGTGTGGGTAGTGGACCGCTTCTCGTCATGGGCGAGGGCAAGGATCGCGGTCTGAGGCCTGCCGTCGGTGCCGAGAACGGGGTTGAGGTCGTTATCCGTCGGATGGCGGCCTCAACCCCGTTCTGGATCGCACGGAACGTCGTGCTCGGTCCAGGAAGGCGCGGATCTCCAGCCCCACCCGCCCCACGACCGCAAGGTCCCGGGCCGTGAAGCGGAGCAACGCGACGCCTCGTGACGCGACGAGCAGGTTCTGCCGTCGACGGTCGACGAACAGGGCTTCGGGAGCTCCGTGCACCTCGGCCCCGTCGACCTCGGCGATCAACCACCGCTCGTCCGGGAGGCGCCAGCCCAGGTCGCCCCGGGCCAGGAACTGACCCTCGTCGCCCGAGATCACCACCTGGAGCTCGTCGGGCGGGACACCGGCGTCGAGGCAGTCGAGCCGGGCAAGGGTCTCGAGCGGGGACTCGGCGCGCCGGTCACTGATCTCCCACCACGAATGCGTCCTGGCGACCCCTCGTCGACCTCGGGCCATGTCGTGCGCGCGGTCGAGTCCACGGACGTCGAGCAGGCCGCGGTGCTGCGCACTGTCCATCAGGGCGACCGCGGTGCGGCGCCCGACCTCCGGGACGGTCTGGGCGAGCGCCCAGTCCGGGGTGGCGACGTACCGGCCGACGACGCGCGTGACGGTCATCCCGTCGTCGAACTGCCTCAGCAGGATGCCGTCCCGTGAACCTGTCGCACGCCCGCCCGGGAGCGCCGCCTGCGCAGTGATCTGCAGCGGGAGTCCCTGGATGCCGAGCAGAGCCACTGCGCACGGGCCGACCGCGATCGCCTCCGGCCCGAAGGCGAGGAGACCTGCCCAGGCGGCGCGTCGACGGCGATGGTCCGGGACCCCCGGCCCTTCCCGGCGGGCCGGTGGCACCGGGTCGATGTCGTAGACACCACGTGTCACCTGCGTCCATCGCCGTTGCTCGACGAGCCGAGAGCGTCGGTGCGAACGGAGTCCGTGCTCTTCGCACTGCGCCGCCGACACGAGCCCCTCCTGACGGCGCGCGACGACGAGCAGCTCCTCAGGTACCGGCGACAGGTGGCGCATCGAGGCATCCCAGCAGGTGACGCCGACCACGCGCCGCCGCCCGGTGGTGCACTGTGGACGGCCCTCTTGGCTGGCCCCCTGTGGACGACCGCCAACACGGGAAACCGCGCGGTCCAGGACGGGGTTGAGGTCGTCATCGAGCGAATGACGACCTCAACCCCGTGTTCGGCACCCGGGTACCGGGCACCTCGAGGGCACCGGGAGAGCGCCGCTCAGGGCTTGTCCTGCTCCGCCATCTTCGCGAGCATCTGGTTGTACTCGTCCATCTCGACGTCGCCGTCCTTGTCGACCCGGCGGTCGCGGCGCTTGGCGTCCTTCTCGTCGGAGCGCGCCCACATGACCGCGACGACGATCGCGAGCGACAGCGTCGGCAGCTCCCCGATGCCCCACGCGACGCCGCCGCCGCGCTGCTGGTCGGCGATCGCGGTGATCCCCCAGTCGTGCCCCATGAGCCCGAACCACTCGGGCACGAGGAGCTGCGTCCCGGTCGTGAGGGACACGCCGAAGAAGGCGTGGAACGCCATGGTGACGAGCAGGAGCAGGAGCCGCTGGGGCCAGCCGGGCCGGTGCGGCCCGGGGTCGATCCCGACGAGCGCGTTCGCGAACAGGTACCCGGCGAGCGTGAAGTGCAGGAGCATCGCGAGGTGCCCGATGTACGTCGTCATCGCGAGCTCGAACGCGGGCGTGTAGTAGAAGACGATCATCGACCCGGCGAAGTTGATCGCGGCGACGATCGGGTTGGCGAAGAACTGCCCCCACTTCGAGGTCACGAGCGCGAGCACCCACTCGCGCGGTCCGCGCGAGCCGTCCTTGCGCACGGGCACGGCCCGCAGCAGCAGGGTCACGGGCGCGGCCAGCACGAGGAAGATGGGCACGACCATCGCGAGCACCATGTGCTGGACCATGTGCGCGCTGAACAGCACGTGCCCGTACACCGCGGGCCCACCGTTGGTCACCCAGAACAGGACGACGATGCCGAGCGTCCACGAGATCGTCCGCCCGACGGGCCACCGGTCGCCGCGCTTCGCGAGCCGCCGGACCCAGCGCAGGTACACGACGAGGGCCGCGACGCACGCGAACGCGGGCAGCAGGTCCCAGCGCCACTCGGAGAACCAGCGCCCGAGGTCGGGCTCGGGGGGCAGGGGGTGCCCGGTCACGAGCTCGGCGGGCGTCGGCAGCGCGATCGGCTCGTCGGGCACGGGGGGCGCCGTCGAACCGAGTGCGACGGCCACGCCCGACACCGCGCCCATGACGAGCAGCTCGACCGCGACGAGCCGCCAGAACAGCCACGTCGCGGCCTTCTCGGTGGCGGCCGCCGCACCGCCCTTGCCGGCGGCGGCCGGACGCTTCCCGGCGTCCTCGTGCCCGACGCCGGAGCCTCCCGCCGTCCTGGCCTCACCCGCCGCGGTGGCCGTCCCGGCGGATGTGCTGGTCGCGCGCGGGCCGCGGGCGGGACCGCCCACGCCCTGGAGCCGTCGGACGACGAGCTCGCGGTGCGCGAACCCGATCGCTCCGAGCACGACGATGAGCCCGACCTTCGTGAGGATGAGCACGCCGTAGTCGGTGCTGAGCCCGGCGACGCCGCCGAGCCGGATCCAGGCGTTGGCGACGCCGGAGACGGCGACCGCGACGAAGGACCAGCCGGCGATCGAGGAGTAGCGCGCGACCGAGGACGCGAAGGCCGTGCGGTCGAGGCCGCCGCGCAGCCGCACGATCGCGAGCACCCCGAGCCCGCCGATCCACAGGGCCGCCCCGCCGAGGTGGAGGAACATCGAGGAGATCGCGAGCTCGTGGCTCGCGGCGCCGGCCGTGTGACCGGTGTTGGCCTGGAACGCGAGGGCCGAGATCGCGAGCAGGGCCGTCCACAGGGCTCCGGTCGCGGTGCGGACCGCGAAGGCGCACGCCGACGTCAGGGCCGCGACGACGATGACGCCGAGGAGGCTGCGGCCCAGCGAGATCTGCGTGACGAACGCCGCGAGCTGCTCACCGAAGCCGATGCTCGTGACGGGCATGCTCGACAGGACCGAGTAGCGCAGGACGGTCTGGACCACGGTGAGCACGGCCCACACGGCCGACGCGGCCCCGGCGACCCCGAGGGCCTTGCGGAGCGGCGGTCCGGCGGGCAGCACGCAGGCCGCGAGCACGAGCGAGCCGATCGTCAGGGCGATCGCGAGCTCGGTCAAGGTGGTCGAGACCGGCAGTCCCCAGCGAGCGAGCGCCCCCGGGTCGGCGAAACCTGCGAGGGGCTGGAACGCCCCGGAGAAGGCTCCCGCGGCGACGACCGAGACGATCGCGACGACCACGGCCGCAGGTCCGGCGAGCACGAGCCACCAGGGGTTGCGGGGAGCGTCGGCAGCGCCCCGACCGGGGGGCTGCGCGGCCCGGTCGGGCGCGGTTCCTGAGGTGCTGCGGGGGGCGGTGGCGGTCACCCGACCAGGGTAGGCGGCATGCGGGTCATCGCGGTATTCCCCTCGGGGAGCGGGGTCCCCTCGCGGAGCCGTCGGAGCGGCGTCGGGCCGCGCGGTGGGCACCTCTCCCCCTGGCTCGGCTGTGGAGAGAGCGGCGTGCCGAGAGGTGCCGCTGGCATACTGGGCCGGGTTCGCACGGCGTCCTCCTCGTGAGGGACGGCCGTGACGACATCTCCGGCAGAACCCGAGCACACGCGAAGGACCTCACCATGGCCACAGGTCACGGCAGCATCTCCACGACCGACCTGGACCGCGCGGGTCACCTTCTCAAGCGTGTCGAGCAGGTGTTCGACCAGCGGGTCGTCGGGCAGGAGGCGCTGCGCACGGCCCTGGTCAGCTCGCTCCTCGCTGGTGGCCACATCCTGCTGGAGTCCGTGCCGGGGCTCGCCAAGACCACCGCCGCACAGACCCTCGCGTCCGCGATCAACGGCTCGTTCCGTCGCATCCAGTGCACGCCGGACCTCATGCCGAACGACATCGTGGGCACGCAGATCTACAACTACGCGACCGGGTCGTTCACGACGCAGCTCGGGCCCGTGCACGCGAACCTCGTGCTGCTCGACGAGATCAACCGGTCGAGCGCCAAGACGCAGTCGGCGATGCTCGAGGCCATGCAGGAGAAGCAGACGTCGATCGGCGGCGAGAACTTCCCGCTGCCCTCGCCGTTCATGGTCCTCGCGACGCAGAACCCCATCGAGGAGGAGGGCACGTACGTGCTGCCCGAGGCCCAGATGGACCGCTTCCTCATGAAGGAGGTGCTCACGTACCCGGCCCCGGCGCAGGAGCTGGAGATCCTCGACCGCATCTCGACGGGCCGCATGACGGCACCCATCACGGCCGAGCCGATCAGCATCGACGACGTGGTCTTCCTCCAGCGACTGGTCGACGACGTGTACGTGGACGAGTCGATCAAGCGGTACATCGTCGACCTGATCAACACGACGCGCCTGTCGGGCCCGCGGCCCGTCCCTGGTCTCGACCAGCACGTGCGCGTCGGCGCGAGCCCGCGCGGCGGTATCGCGCTCATGCGCGTGGGCCAGGCGCTCGCGATCCAGGCCGGGCGCGCGTACGTCGTCCCGGACGACATCAAGGCCGTCCGCTACTCGGTCCTGCGCCACCGCCTGGTGCGCACGTTCGACGCGCTCGCCACGAACGTGCAGCCCGAGCAGCTCATCGACGCCGTGTTCGACGCGGTCCCGACCCCGTAGGCCCGGCCCATGACCGACGTGTCGCGGCTGGCCCAGGTCCGGGCCAGGCTCGAGCTCCCGCTGGCCCGGCGGGCCTCGGGGCTACTCGAGGGGCGGCACCGCTCGATCCTCAAGGGGCACGGGCAGGACTTCGACGACCTCCACCTGTACGCGCCGGGTGAGGACGTGGGCGACATCGACTGGAAGTCGAGCGCCCGCGCGGGCATCCCCGTGGTGCGCCGGTTCGTGCGCGAGTCCAACGTCAACCTGGTCCTCGTCGTGGACACGGGCCGCAACATGGGGGCGACGGCCGCGAGCGGCGAGCCCAAGGCCGACGTCGTGAGCTTCTGCTGCGCGCTCGTGGCCTACCTGGCGCGCGACCGCGGGGACCGGGTCGCGCTCGTCGCGGGGGACGCGCAGCGCCTCGTCCAGCTCCCGCCTCGGGCCAGCACGCAGGACCTCGAGCTCCTGCTCCGCACGGTCGAGCGGCAGCTGCGGGTCGAGGCCCCGCCGAGCGACCTGAACCGGGCGCTCGACCGGGCGCTCAACGCGTTCCGACGCCGCTCGATCATGGTCGTCGTGACGGACGAGGCACGACCGGGGCCCGAGCACGAGGCCCTGCTGCGGCGCCTGCGCGTGCGCCACGAGGTCATGGTCGTCGCGGTCGCGGACCTGTCGCCCGTCGGGGTCCCGACCCCGGACTCGGCCCTGGGCGGCGCCGCAGTGGCGCACCGCGCCCCCGGGCAGGTCGCGGACGTCGACGGCACGCTCGACCTGCCGCCGTTCCTGCGGGGGCGCGCGGACATCGTGGCGGGCGCGGCGCAGGCCGCCGTGTCCCGGCGGGCGTCGGTCGTGGACCTGCTGCACGCCCTCCAGGTGGAGGCCGTGAGCGTCACCGGGACCGACGACGTCGTGCCTCGTTTCGTCGAGCTGCTGGGGAGGGCGAAGCGTGCCCGACGATGAGCTCTACGCGCCGGCCCTCTACAGCGGCTGGTGGGCTGCCCTCGGGGTGGTGATCGTGCTGCTGGTCGTGGCGTGGGTCGTGCTCGCGTTCCGCTCGACCCGGGCGTCGGCCGAGGAGAAGGCCCTGCGGTTCAGGCCGTCGTGGGCGACGGGTTCCCTCGACCCGTACGCGGGGCTGCGGACCGAGTTCGAGGCGCACCTCGACGCGGTCGAGGGGGCCTACCTCGCGGGTGGGCTCGACGAGCGCGGGCTGCACCTGGCGCTGTCGAAGGAGGTCCGCGGGTTCGCGTCGGGCCGCCTGGGCGTGGACGCCTCGGTGCTGACCCTGTCCGAGATCGAGCGCATGACGGGCACGGCGCACCTGACGCGCCTGATCGCGCGGTACTACCACCCGTCGTTCGCGGAGGACGAGGCCCTCGACGCGTCGTCCCGGCCGGGGCCGGGCGGCTCGCCCGACGGCCGGGAGTCGATCAACCGCGCCCGCTCGGTGGTGAGGACGTGGTGACGCCGGGGCCGCAGGGCGCCTCGATCCTGTGGCCGTGGCTGCTCGCCGCGGTCGTGGTCCTGGTCCTGGCCGCGGGTGCGGCGGCGTGGTGGCTCGCGCGCCGTCGTCGGGCACGGGCGCTCAAGGCGCAGCCCGACGACGTCACGTGGGTCGCGAACTCTTCCTACCTCGCGCAGGTCCCGGCCTTCGCGGCGTGGGTGCGCCGCTACCGCAGGCTCCAGGTCGCGGGGCTCGCGGGGCTGCTCGTCGCGCTCGTCGGCGTCGGCGCGGTCGCCGCCCGGCCGGTCGAGACGGACCTGGTCGTGGACCGCCTGGGGACGCGGGACATCGTCCTGTGCCTCGACGTGTCCGGGTCCATGACGGCGTACGACGGCGAGATCCTCAAGGTGTACTCGGAGCTCGTCGACAGCTTCGAGGGCGAGCGCATCGCGCTGTCGATCTTCAACTCGACGTCGAGGACCGTGTTCCCCCTGACGGACGACTACACGTTGGTCCAGGAGGAGCTCGCGGCGGGCATCGCGGCGTTCGACAAGGACCCCAGCACGCTCGACTTCAGCAGCGAGCGCGACCAGAAGGACGTCCTGGAGTTCCTCACGTACACCGCGGGGACCCTCGCGAACGAGTCCGCGGCGAGCCTCATCGGCGACGGGCTCGCGAACTGCGCGCTGCAGTTCGACGAGGAGACCACCGACCGGTCGCGCTCGATCATCCTCGCGACGGACAACTACGTCGCGGGCGAGCCCATCTACTCGCTCGAGGAGGCCTCGGCGCTCGTCGCCTCGCGCGACATCACGCTGCACGGCATCTACGGCGGCTCGGAGCTCTACGAGGGCACCCCCGAGGAGACGCAGTACCGCGAGGTCGTCGAGGCCGGCGGCGGGCTGTACTTCCTCGCGGGCGACCCGCGGGCCGTCGAGGGCATGGTCGAGGACGTGGTCGCGCAGCAGGCCGTCGAGCTCGACGCGAGCCCGGAAGTCGTCGTGACGGACCTGCCCACGATCTGGTTCCTCGTGGCGACCGCCGGTGCCGCCCTGCTCGTCGTCGTCGCCTGGAGGCTGCGCGAATGACCTTCCAGCCGTTGATCCCGCTGTGGGCGTGGGCCGTCGTGTTCGTCCCGCTGCTCGGCCTCGCCGGGTGGCAGCTCGTCGTCGCGCTCCGTGGTCCGTCGCGCGGTGCAGCCGGTCAGGGCGTGCCCGCCGGGCCGCGCGGTGCGTGGGTCCGGCGCACGGCCCTCGTCGCGGTCCTCGCCGTGATCGGGCTCGGCCCCTCGGTCCCCGTGACGGACCGCGACACGTCGGTCGCGAACGTGGACATGTTCTTCGTGGTCGACCGCACGGGCTCCATGGCGGCCGAGGACTTCGACGGCACGAACGAGCGCCTCGTGGGCGTCCGGCACGACGTCGCAAGCCTCACGGCCGACACCCCGGGCGCCCGCTACTCGATCATCTCGTTCGACTCCCAGGCCAGCCGCCAGGTCCCGCTCACGACGGACGCCCGGGCCATCACGTCCTGGGCCGACACCTTCAAGCGCGAGATCACGCTCTACTCGAAGGGGTCGCTCACCGACCGGCCGCTCGATGCGCTCCGCTCAGCGCTCGAGGGCGCAGCGACCGACCACCCGTCGAACGTCCGGCTCGTCTTCTTCCTGTCGGACGGCGAGCAGACCGCAGACGGCGAGCCCCGCTCGTACGAGGACCTCGCGCCCTTCGTCGACGGCGGCGCCGTCCTCGGCTACGGCACCCCGGAGGGTGGACGCATGAAGGAGTACGCGCCCGACGAGGACCCGGCCGACGCCGCCTACCTCAAGGACCCGTCCCGGGCGACCCTCGACGACCCCGAGTCGCCCGACGCGCTCTCGGTGATCGACGAGGACAACCTGCGCGCGGTCGCCACCCAGCTCGGCGTGCCGTACGTGCACCGCGAGACCACGGGCCCGACGGCGGAGCTCGTCGCAGGCGTGGACCCGCAGCAGGTCGCGGCGGACGGCAGGCGCCTGGTCACGGCGTACCGTCCGGTCGTGTGGCCTCTCGCGCTCGTGGGCGCCGCCCTGCTCGGGTTCGAGGCGTGGGCGGCGGGCCGGTCGGCGGCGCGCCGGGTGGGGGTGCGCGCATGACCGACAAGAGCCTGCCCCCGCGGCCGGGCGAACGCTCTGCCCAGGCCGCGGCGATGCGCGGACGGCGGCTGCGCCGTCGGGCACTGATGCTCCTGCTGCCCCTGCCCCTGCTGGTCGCCGCGCTCGTGCTCGGCACCAAGCTGGCCTTCCTCCCCGTGATCGCGTCCTACGCGTCCGGCCGGTACGAGGCGAGCGACTTCTCGGAGGCCGCCACGAACTTCGGCCTCCAGAAGACGATGAACGTCGTCGACCCGTGGAAGGCGTGGTTCAACACGGGGACCTCAAACCACCGGGCGGGCGACGACACCGCCGCCATCTCCGAGCTCCACCGCGCCTACGACCTCGCCGAGCACGAGGCGCCCATGGTCCGCTGCGAGATCCAGGTCAACCTGTCGATCTCCTACGAGACCGCGGGCGACTACGAGTCGACCACGGGCGAGGACTACCTGTCGCAGAAGGCCGCGCTCGAGGAGGCGCTCGCCGCGCGGGCGGCGGGCCAGGACTACAACTCCTACCTCATCGACCCGTACGGCACGGGCGAGGAGCTCGTCCCCCAGGACCTCCAGGACCAGGCCGCCCAGTGGTTCTCGTACGCCGAGCGTTCCTACGCGACGGCCGAGCAGGTCCGCGGGTGGCCGGGCTGCGAGGAGCAGCCGCCCCCGGAGAAGGAGCAGAACGAGGCATCGGTCCAGCGCCTGCAGGACAAGCAGCAGCAGGCGAAGGACGCACAGCCGCAGCAGCCCCAGGACCCGCAGGGCGGCACCGAGGGTGCGGAGCCGCCGCCCGAGACCGACCAGAGCGAGCAGGAGCGGGCCGAGGCCGAGCGGCAGGAGAAGCTCCAGCAGCAGAACTCCGAGGCCCGCGACGACGAGGACCAGAGCCGGCAGGAGTACCAGGAGTTCTTCGGCGACGACCCGGCCGGCGGGCCGGGCGACTCCGGAGGGTCCACCAAGAACTGGTGAGGGTCTCGCGGCGTAGGTCGTCGGGCGGTCAGTCGTCGAGCGCCTCGACGAGCAGGGTCCGTGGACCGGGGCCCTCCTCCGCGAGCACGTCGTGCGGGTTGGCCAGGACGCACTTGCGCAGCGACAGGCACCCGCACCCGATGCAGTCCGTGAGGTGGTCACGCAGGCGCACGAGCTGTTCGATCCGGGCGTCGAGGTCGGCGTGCCACATCCGCGACAGGCGTCGCCAGTCCTTGGCGGTCGGCGTGCGGTTCTGCGGGAGCGTGCCGAGGGCCTCGCGGACCAGGGCGAGCGGGATCCCGACGCGCTGCGAGACGCGGATGAACGAGACGCGGCGCAAGGTCTCCCGGGGGTAGCGACGCTGGTTGCCGGGCGTGCGGCGGGACGTGAGCAGGCCTTCGCGCTCGTAGAAGTGCAGGGCGGACACCGAGACGCCGCTGCGGCGTGCGAGCTCGCCGACCGTGAGCTCGTCATCGGGGTGCGGCCCGTCGTCAGGCATGATTGCTCCAGGCATTCGTCAATCCGTCCATCGACGAGACGAACAGCACTTGACCTCGACAATGGTTGAGGTTCGAGACTAACCGAAGCGCTCGTTCGAGCACACCCCACCGCGCAGCCCCCACGGGGCCGCGCCCACCCCTGCGAGGAAACATGGAACCGCCACGCCCCGAGGCCCCCGAGGCCGAGGTCGCCGCCGCGATCGGCGACGCCCACACGCCGACCGCTCCCCCGTCGACCGCAGGGACGTCCGCACCGACCGAACCGTCCACCGCCACCTCTGCGGCACAGGCCCCCGCCGGCGCGGGCCTGTCGCCCGCGACCCAGCGCACCGTCCTCGTCGGGATGGTGGCCCTGGTGCTGCTCGGGGCGTTCGAGGCCCTCGCGGTGGCGACCGCGATGCACACGGTCGCCACGGCCCTCGACGGCATGGCGCTCTACGCCGTCGCGTTCGCGGGCTCGATCGCGGCGAGCGTCGTCGGCATGGTCGCAGCAGGCCGCTGGAGCGACCGGTTCGGACCGAGCCCGTCGCTGTGGGGCGGCGTGGGCATGTTCCTCGCGGGCCTGGTCGTCTCGGGGCTCGCCCCGACCATGGAGGTCTTCGTCGCGGGTCGCGTGGTGCAGGGGCTCGGCACCGGCATGTACATCGTGGCGCTGTACGTGCTCGTCGCCCGCGTCTTCCCCGAGGCCCGTCGGCCCGCCGTGTTCGCTGCCTTCGCCGCAGCATGGGTCGTGCCCTCGCTCGTCGGCCCGGTGATCTCGGGGCTCATGGTCCAGCACCTCGGGTGGCGCTGGGTCTTCCTCGCCGTCCCCGTGCTCGCCGTCCCGGCAGTGCTCATGATGCGCCCGGGACTACGCGCCGTCGGCCAGGACCGCCGCGAGGTCACCCCCGACACGTCCCGGAACGCCGCCCTGTGGTGGGCGGTCGCCGCTGCCGTGGGCATCGGGCTGCTGCACTTCGCCGGCCAGCAGGAGGGGGCGCGACTGTACGTCCCGCTCGTCGTCGCGCTCGCGCTCGTCGTCGCCGCCGTCCCGCGCCTGCTCCCGCGCGGCACGGCCCGTGCCGCCCGAGGCCTCCCGTCGGTCATCGCGATCCGCGGCCTGGTCGCCGCGGCGTTCACCGGGACCGAGGTCCTGCTGCCCCTGCTCCTCCAGTCCGAGAGAGCCCTGTCCCCGACCCAGGCCGGCGGGATCCTCACCTTCGGGGCGATCGGCTGGTCGGTCGGCGCGTGGCTGCGCGGCAAGGCGCACTGGGGCTGGTCGCACGCGCGGTTCGTCCTCGTCGGGTCGTTGTTCGTCGCGGGCGGCATCTCCGGCACGGTGCTGCTCGCCTGGGCCGCGGTGCCGCCGATCGTCGGCATGCTCGCCTGGACGTTCGCGGGCCTGGGCATGGGCCTGGTCCATCCGACGCTCTCGGTGCTCACGCTCGCACTGTCCCCCGAGGACCAGCAGGGCGCGAACAGCTCGGCGCTCCAGGTGTCCGACGCGCTGTCCGCGGCCATCGCCCTCGCCGTGGCCGGGTCGATGCTCGTCGTGCTGCGCGAGCCCCTGGGGCTCGGGGCGTACGTCGTGTGCTTCGGGGTCATGGTCGCGATCGCGCTGCTCGCGGCGTTCGTGTCACCGCGGACCCGGGTCCCGGCCTGAGCCGACCGGCTTCTCGACGCCCTGCCGGGTCAGCGCGGGTCGTCGACACCGCCCGCGAGCGCCGCGGCGCCCTCGGCGTAGCGGTCGAGCACGATCGCTGCCAGGCGCGCGTCGGGCGCGAGCGGGGCCGTGACGAGGTCGGCACCGGTCTCGAGGAGGCGGTCGTGGAAGAAGCCGGGGGCGAGCAGGTAGGCGGCGACGACCACGCGCGGGACGTCGGTCGGCTCGCTGCCCGACGACGCCGCGAGGTCGTCGTCGAAGGGCTCGCCCGGGGCGGTGGTCGTCCGACCCCGAGGAGGCGTCGCGGCGAGCGTCTCGCGGGCGGACGCGACGGCCTCGCGCACGGACGGGGTGGCCATGGCGCCGAACCCGACCGTGACGGGGCCGTCATGGTGCGCGCGCAGGAGCTCGGCGACGTCCTCGACGTCGCGCGCGGCGCCCGCCTTGCTCGACCCGGCCGCTGCCAGGACCACGGCGTCGTGCGGGCGGACCCCGGCCTCGGCCAGGCGGTCGGCGAGGATCTCGGCGAGGCGCGGGTCGGGGCCGAGCGCACGGGCCGCGGTCGCGGGTCCGTGCTGGGGGCCGCGACCGGAGTGCGCGGGCGAGACGGCCTCGGTGATGTCGACGTCCACGTGGAAGCCCGTGGACAGCAGCAGCGGCACGACGACGGCCGCCCCGCCGGGGCCCGCGCCCGTGGCGGGCGGCGCGACGGCCTGCGTGACGACGTCGGCGACCTCGGGCTGCTGGACGTCGACGAACGCCTCGCGGACGTCGAGGTCGGGGCGGGTCGCGCGGACGTCCGCGAGGATCGCGCGGATCGCGGCCTGACCGTCCGGGTTGTTGGTGCCGTGCGAGCAGCCGACGAGCACGGCTGCGCCCACGCCGCTCGCACGGCTGCCCGCGGCGGCGGACGGCGCGCTCCCCTCGGTCGCGTCGGAGGGGAAACCCAGGATCTCCGTGCTCATGCCAGCTCCAGTCGATAGCCACGTTTGACGACGGTCTTGACGAGGGTGCGGTCACCGACCGCCTCGCGCAGCCGGGCGACCGCGACCTCGGCGGCGTGCGGGTCGCGCGAGTCGCCGGGCAGGGCCGCGAGGACCTGGTCCCGCGTCACGATGTCCCCGGCACGGGCGGCCAGCAGACGCAGTACGTCGAGGCCCGTGGGCGAGAGCGGCAGGACGCGGCCGTCGAGCACCGCGACGCGCGAGCGGATCTGCAGGTTGCCCGCGACGGTCACGAGCGCCAGGGTCTCGGCGTGCTCGTAGTGCCCGACGAGCGTGCGGACCAGCGCCCCGAGGCGGCCGCGGTCCGGCTGGAGCGTCGGGATGCCGCGGTGCGCGAGGGGTCGGGCCGTGATGGGGCCGACCGCGGCCGCGATCATGGCGCCGCGCGTGAACCGCGCCACGACCGCGTCGCCGACGCCCGCGGACTCGGCCGCCGCGAGCCATGCCTCGGCGCCCGGGGCCGACGTGAAGACGACCGCGTCGATCTCGCCGCCCGCTGCCGCGTGGACCGACGACCGGAGCGCGGTCTCGTCCGGCGGCGGCCCCCAGCGGTACACGATGAGGCTCGCGACGTCGGCCCCCGCCTGTGCGAAGACCACGTCGAGGCCGTCGGCCCCCGCCCCGTGGTGCTGGACCGCGATCCGCAGCCCGTCGACCCCTTCCCCGAGCAGCACGTCGGCGATCTCGCCCGACGTCTCCGACTCGGCGACCCAGTCGGCCTGGAGTCCTGCGGCCTGGATCGCGCCGCGCGCCTTGGGACCGCGCGCGACCAGTCGGGCGCGGCTCATGACGTCGAGCAGCTCGTCGGCCAGGCCGTGCGCGTCGGCGGCCTCGATCCAGCCGCGGAAACCGATGCCCGTGGTCACGACCACGACGTCGGGCGGGCGTGCGATCAGGTCGCGCGTACCCGCGAGCAACGCCTCGTCGTCCTCGTTGGGCACCATGCTCAGGGCCGGCGCGTGCCGCACCTCGGCGCCCCGGCGGGACAGGGCCGCGGCGAGCTCGGCCGAACGGCGGTCGGCCGTGACGAGGACCGTGCAGCCGGCCATGACCTGGCCCAGCGTGGGCCGGTGCTCGCCGGTGGGCTCGTCCGTGGCATCGGTGACGTCCGTGGCCTGCCCCGTCACAGGGCGGGCTCCGGCACGAGCACGGTCAGCCCGGGCAGGGGCGTCGTCGCGTCCGGGACGAGCAGCCCCTCGGCCGCGACGTCGCCCACGACGACGACCGCCGGCGCGCGGATCCCGGCGTCGGCCGCGCGGCGGACGAGCGTCCCGAGGGTGGCGCGCGTGACCCGCTGGTGCTGCGTGGAACCGGACTCGACCACGGCGACGGGCGTGGCGACGTCGGCCCCGGCGGTGACCGCCTGGTCCGTGATCTCGCTCAGCATCGACACTCCCATGAGGATCACCAGGGTAGCCGTGCGGTCGCGCACCGCGGCCAGCGCGACCACGCCCAGGGGCTCATGACCGTTGACGACCAGGAACGCGCCGACCGTCCCGCGGTGCGTGAGCGGGATGCCCGCGAGCGCCGGCACGGACAGCGCGCTGCTCACGCCGGGCACGACCTCGACCGGGACGCCCGCGGCCCGGCACGCGAGGACCTCCTCCCCGCCCCGCCCGTAGACGAACGGGTCGCCGCCCTTGAGCCGGACCACGCGTCGCCCGCGGCGGGCCTGCTCGACGAGGATCGCGTTGATCTCGTGCTGCGGGACAGGGTGGTGGCCCGGGGTCTTGCCGACGTCGATGATCTCGACGCCCGCGGGCAGTTCGGCGAGGACCTCGGTAGGCCCGAGGCGGTCGGTCACGACGACGTCGGCGCTCACGAGCGCACGCCAGGCGCGCACCGTGAGGAGGTCGACGGCACCAGGTCCGCCGCCCACGAGCACGACCGAGCCGCCGTGCCCGGTGCCGCCGGCGCCGAACATGCGGTGACCGTCCGCCGAGCATGCGGTGGGCGTCCGATCCGGGCCGGATCCCGACGACAACCGCATGCTCGGCACCGAGGCGGCCCTCACGGGGTGGGGCCGGTCGGCGCCGCGACGTGCACGACGCCGTCGCGCACCTCGACCGGCCACGTCGCCAGGTCCGGGCCCGCCACGAGCACGGGGAGGAACCCGACCGCGTCGAGGCACTCTCCCGTCTCGAGCGCGAAGACCTGCTTGTACATCGGCGACGCGACGGTCGGCACCCCGCGGCGCGTCCCGACGATGCCGCGCGACATGACGTTCGCGCCGCTGAACGGGTCGAGCTGCTGGACCGCGAGCACGCGGTCGTCGGTCAGGCGGAAGAGCGCGACCTGCTGCCCGCCGACGAGCGCCGCGGCCCCGCGCTCGACCGCGAGGTCCGCGACGCGGCACACGGGCTGCCACGCCGGGCCGACCTGTGCGTCCTGCGCCGCACCCACCGACGCGCCCACCGACGCAGTCGTCGGGGCCATCGTGCCCGTCGTGCCCACGATCTGCGCGCTCATGCCCGCACCTCCAACGTCGTCCCGGCGATCAGCACGGCACCTGCACGCTCCGCGGTCGTCGCCGGCCGTGGCTGCCCGCGCTCGGCCACGTACGCGAGGTCCGGGTCCGCCGTCGTGGGCGCGTTGACGAACGACCCGAACCGCTTGAGCTTCTCGGGGTCCTCCAGGACCGCGCGCCACTCGTCCTCGTACGCGTCCACGTGGAGCGCCATCGCGGCGTCGAGGTCGGCCGCGATGCCCAGCGAGTCCTCGAGGATCACGGCGCGGATCCCGTCGAGCCCGCCCTCGACCTCCTCGACCCACACCGACGTGCGCTGGAGCCGGTCCGCGGTGCGCACGTAGTACAGCAGGAAACGGTCGATCGTCCTGATCAGCGTCTCGTCGTCGAGGTCCTCCGCGAGGAGCCGCGCGTGCCGGGGCGTGAAGCCGCCGTTGCCGCCCACGTACACGTTCCAGCCCTTGTCGGTCGCGATCACGCCCACGTCCTTGCCGCGCGCCTCGGCGCACTCGCGTGCGCAGCCCGAGACGCCGAGCTTGATCTTGTGCGGCGAACGCAGGCCGCGGTACCGCAGCTCGAGGCGGACGGCCATGCCCACCGAGTCCTGCACCCCGAACCGGCACCACGTCGACCCCACGCACGACTTCACGGTCCGCAGCGACTTCCCGTACGCCTGCCCCGACTCCATGCCCGCGTCGACCAGCCGGCGCCAGATCAGCGGGAGCTGCTCGATCCGCGCCCCGAACATGTCGATCCGCTGGCCGCCCGTGATCTTGGTGTAGAGCCCGAAGTCCTTCGCGACCTGCCCGATCACGAGCAGCCCCTCGGGCGTGATCTCCCCGCCCGGGATGCGCGGGACCACCGAGTACGTGCCGTCCTTCTGCATGTTCGCCATGACGTGGTCGTTGGTGTCCTGGAGCGCGGCCTGCTCGCCCGTCAGGATGTGACCGTTGCCCAACGAGGCCAGGACCGACGCCACGACCGGCTTGCAGATGTCGCACCCACGGCCGGGGCCCGCGGCCGGGAGCCCGGCCGGGGCGACGCCGTCGGGCATCTCCTCGACGGCGGCCGGGACGCGACCGAACCGCGCGATGATCTCGCTGAACGTGTGCAGGTCCGCGACGCGGACCGCGTCGAAGAGCTGCGCCCGCGAGAGCTCGAAGTGCTCGCACAGCGCGTTCGAGACCTCGATCCCGGCCTTCTCGAGCTCGGTCGTCGTGAGCCTCTTGACGAGAGGGAGGCACGAGCCGCAGCTCGTGCCCGCCCGGGTGCAGGCCTTGACCGCGGCGACGTCGGTGCACGCGTGCTCGGTCACGGCCCCGCGGATCGTCCCTGCGGCGACGTTGTTGCACGAGCACACCGTGGCGTCGTCGGGCAGCTCGAGCCCCGCCGCGCCGCCGGCCGCAGCGCCCTCGGGCAGGAGGTACGAGCCGGGGTCGCCCGGCAGCTCGCGCCCGACCATGGGCCGCAGGGCCGCGTACGGCGTCGCGTCGCCCACGAACACGCCGCCCAGGAGCGTGCGCGCGTCGTCGGACAGGACGAGCTTCTTGTAGACGCCCGCGACGGGGTCCGCCCAGACGAGCTCCATGGCGCCCTCGGTGCGCGCGAACGCGTCGCCGAAGCTCGCGACGTCCACGCCCCGCAGCTTGAGCCTGGTCGCGGTGTCCGCGCCAGGGAACGTCGCCGCGCCGCCCAGCAACCGGTCCACGACGACCTCGGCCATCGCGTACCCCGGGGCCACGAGCCCCAGGCACCTGCCCTCGATGCACGCGACCTCGCCGACCGCCCACACGTGCGGGTCCGGCGTCCGGCACGACAGGTCGACGACCGCGCCGCCGCGCTCGCCGACCGGCAGGCCCGCGTCCCGGGCCAGCTCGTCGCGCGGCCGGACGCCCGTCGCCAGGACGACCACGTCGACGTCGAGCCGCCCGCCGTCCACGAAGTCGAGGCGGCCCACGTGACCCGTGGCGCGCGCGGGCCGCATCTGCTGGGTCGCGGTGCTCACGCGCACCGCGATGCCCATGTCGTTGATGAGGCGACCGAGCGCCTGCCCGCCGCCCAGGTCGACCTGCGCGTCCATGAGGTGCGTCCCGAACTGGATGACGGTCGCCTGGGCGCCGAGCGCCTTGAGCGCTCCCGCGGCCTCGAGCCCCAGGAGGCCGCCACCGATGACCGCGCCGCGCACCGGGCGGTCGTACGACGTCCCGGCCCGCTCCTCGCGCTTGGCCTCGACCCACCCGCGCAGGGCCGCGACGTCGTCGATCGTGCGGTACACGAACACGCCCGGCAGCTCGTTGCCCGGGATCGGGGGGCGCGCCGCGTCGGAGCCCGTCGCGAGCACGAGCTCGTCGTAGTCGTGGACCCGGCCCAGGCGGTCGGTGACCTGACGTGCCTCGCGGTCGATCGAGTCGACGCGGCAGTCGCGCACCAGGCGCACGAGCGGGTCGTCCCACAGCGCGGGGTCGCCGAGGGTGAGCTCCTCGGGGTCGCGCGCCGAGAAGTACGAGGTCAGCGCCACGCGGTCGTACGGGTGGCGAGGCTCCTCGGCGAAGACGGTGACCCGCCACTCGCCGGCGGTGTCACGGGCGCGCAACGCCTCGACGAGACGCTGGGCGACCATGCCGCCGCCGACGACCACGAGGTGACGGGAAGATCTCGATGATGCGGTCACGGGGGCTCCTGGGGGGTGCGGTCCGGGTGTCCGGGAAGCGGCTGCTGCTCCGGACACTAGGGATGCGCGGTTTCCGCGCCGCTCCCGCCCCTTTGCCCCGCCGTAACGTTCTTCTCACGCCCGCCTGGGCCCGCACGTGAGAACGCGCCGCGCGCCCTCGAGCGGCGCCCCGGGAGTCCTGTCAGCGCGGGGCGCCAGCCGGTTCCGGGGCGGCGGGGAGCGCGGGTGCGGGGCCGCCCTGCTCCGGGTCCGCGCGCCGCAACCAGTCGGCGAGCCCGCACACGACGTCCTTGCACCCGCCGCACCCGGTCGTCGCGCGCGTCGTGCGGGCGATGTCCATGGTGCTGCGCGCCCCCTCGCGCCAGCTCGCGACGACGTCGCCCTTGGTCACCCCGTTGCAGCTGCACACCGTGGTCCGGTCGGGCATGTGCGTGGGGTCCGACGCCGGAGCGGCCGCCTGCGCGACGGGTCGCAGCAGCAGGTGGGCCGGGTCCGCGGGCACGGGGACCCGGCGTGTGTAGGCCGCGGTGAGGTCGGCACCGATCTGCGGGGCGCCGACCACGGTCGCCCCGACGAGGAACCCGCCCGCGACCACGACCTCGACGTGCCGGCCCGCGTCGGGGTCGGTCAGGCGGAGCGTCCGATGGGTCGGGTCGTGGGGACGCCGTGACCCGCAGACACCCATCGCGACCACGTCGAGGCCCGCGGCCTTGAGCCGCACGACGTCCGTGGGTGGCGCCGTGGGCGGCGAGGGCGGTGCGCTGGGCGCGGGTGGCACCTCTCGCGCCGGCATCTCTCCGGGCGACGACCTCGCCCCACCGCCGCGAGGGTCGTCCCCAGGTGCGGCCAGCCGGGGTTCCTGGGCGCCGTGGCCCCCCGTTGGCCGCGTCTCGCGCAGGCCGCGACTCGGCGGACCCCCTGCGCTCCGCTCGACGTCGAGCGCGATCCGCAGCGCCATGCTCGGCCGGTCCTCGTCGACGAACCGGACGCGGGGTCGCGGCCTCGCCCCGGCGGGGTCGTGCGCAGGACGCCCCGGCGCGCCCCCAGGTTCCGTCCGGGACACCCGGAGGGCGAGCCGCGCCGCGAGCCGCCGCGACTGCTCCCACCCCTGCGCGATCAGCCCCGTCCCGCCCTCGGGCGGCTGCGCGCAGTCACCGATCGCGTGGACGTCCGGGTCGTCGGGGCTCGACAGCCCCTGCCCGACGACGACGCCCCGGTCCACCGTCAGGCCAGCGGTCCGGGCGAGAGTCGCCTCGGGCACCGTCCCGCACGCGAGCACGAGCAGGTCGGCCGGGATCTCGTCGGCCGGTCCGGACGGGCCCGCGGCAGCGGGCCCTCCGGTGGCCCCAGCCCCCGGTGCGCCGGTCGCGCGAGGCGTGCGTCCGCCGTCGGGCACGAGGACGAGCCCCGAGAGCGCCGCGCCCCCGTCGCCGACGCGGCGCACCACGACCTCGCGTGTGCGTGCCCCGATCCGTACCGTGATCCCGAGCTCGGCGAGCGTGCGCAGGGCCGCGAGGCCCGCGTCGGGGCCGAGCTGACGGTCCATGGGGCTCGCACCACCGTGCACCACGGTCACCGCGAGACCGCGGCGAGCCAGGCCGCACGCGACCTCGAGCCCCAGGACCCCGGCCCCGATCACGACGGCGCGTCGCGCGTTGGCGGTCGCTGCGACGATCTCGCGCGCGTCGTCGAGCGTGCGCAGGGCGTGCACCCCCGCGGGCAGCGACCCGCCGGGTCCCGACCGCAGGCCCGGGACGTCCGGGACGCGCGCGGCAGAGCCCGTCGCGAGCACCACCGCGTCGTAGCCGAAGGCCCCGTCGCTCGTGAGCACGGTGCGCGCGGCGCGGTCGATCGCGATCGCGGGCGCACCGCGGTGCACCTCGACCCTCCCGTCGCCCGCCGAGGGCATGGTCAGCGCACCGATGTCGGCCCGACCCGCGACGACCTCGCTCAGCAGGACGCGGTTGTACGGCTCGTACTCCTCGCCGCCGAGCACCGTGACGCGGACCCGACCCGGTCCGACGCTCGCGAGCAGGTCGGCCACGAACCTCGACCCGACCATGCCGTCGCCCACGACGACGACCCGGAACATGGTGTCGGTCATGCGACCACCTCCCCGGAGCGCTCGAGAGTCCGGCCCACGTGCGCATCCGGGTCCGCGTCAGGATCCGGCGCGACCGCGACCGCGCAGACCTTGAACTCGGGCATCCCGGAGATCGGGTCCGTCGCGTCGGTCGTGATGCGGTTGACGCTCCCGGCGCCGCTCCAGTGGAAGGGCATGAAGACCGTGTCGGGGCGGATCCTGTCGCTCCACCGCGCGGGCGCCCGGACCTCGCCTCGCGCCGACGTGAGGCGCACCGGGTCCCCGTCCTGGACACCCAGGCGGAAGCCGAGGATCGGGTGCATCTCGACGAACGGACCGGGCACGATCCGGTCGAGGTCGGCGACGCGGCGGGTCTGCGCTCCCGACTGGTAGTGCTGCAGGACGCGGCCCGTCACGAGGTAGACCGGGGCGTCGGGCCGCAGGTCGTCGCTGGGGCCGACGTGGTCGACCGCGACCATGCGCGCGCGCCCGTCGGGGGTGTGGAAGCGGTCGAGGAACATCCGCGGGGTGCCGGGGTGCGCCTCTCCCCCGACCGGGCCGGCCGGCACCGGCCAGAACAGCCCCGGCCCGCCCGCGGCCTCGTCGGCGTCGAGCCGCGCGTGGCTGAGCCCCGAGTAGTCCGCGACGCCGCCCGCCGAGGCCCGGGCCAGCTCGTCGAACACCTCGGCCGGTTCCAGCGGGAAGGGCACGGTCGAGCCCAGCCTGCGCGCGAGCTCGGCGAAGACCCACAGCTCGGACCGCACGCCGGCCGGCGGCGTCACGGCCTGCCGGCGGCGGATCACGCGCCCCTCGAGCGAGGTCATGGTCCCCTCCTCCTCGGCCCACTGCGTCACGGGCAGCACGACGTCGGCGCGCAGCGCGGTCTCGGACGGCACCAGGTCGCACACCACGAGCAGGTCCAGGGCGTCGAGCCGCTCGGCGACGGACGTCGCGTTCGGGGCGCTGACCAGCACGTTGGACCCGTGCACGAGCAGCGCGCGCGGCCCTCCCGGTGTCCCGAGCGAGCGCAGCAGCTCGACCGCAGGCTTGCCCGGCCCGGGCAGCGAGGCGGGGTCCACGCCCCACACCGCGGCGACGTGGGCGCGCGCGGCCGGGTCGTCGATCTTGCGGTAGCCGGGGAGCTGGTCGGCCTTCTGTCCGTGCTCCCGGCCGCCCTGCCCGTTGCCCTGCCCCGTGATCGCGCCGTACCCGGAACCGGTCCGACCGGGCAGGCCGAGCACGAGCGCCAGGTCGATCGCCGCGGTGACGGTCGCGGTGCCCTGCGTCGACTGCTCGACGCCCCGCCCCGTCAGGACGTACGCACCGCGCCCGCCGCGCGAGGGCGAGGCCGCCGCGAGCAGCCGCGCGACCCGGCGGAGGTCGTCGGCCGCGATCCCGCACACGGTCTCGGCGCGCTCGGGCCACCAGGCCGCGACCGCGCGGCGCACGTCCTCGACCCCGGACACGCGCGCGGCGAGGTACTCCTCGTCGGCGAGACCCTCGGCCCACACGACGTGCAGGAGCGCGAGCAGCACCACGAGGTCGGTGCCCGGCACCGGCTGCAGGTGGACGCCCTGCGGCGGCGCGTCCGCCGCACCGCCGGGCGCCCCCGCGCCCGTGAGCGCGGCCGTCGCCGTGCGTCGTGGGTCCACGACCACGAGCCCGCCGCGCGAGCGCACCCCCGCGAGGTGCTGGACCGAGGGCGGCATGGTCTCGGCCGGGTTCGAGCCGAGCAGCAGCACCGCGTCGGCCCCCGCGAGGTCCGCGAGCGGGAACGGCAGCCCCCGGTCGGCACCGAACGCCCGGTTCGCCCCGGCCGCCGCGCTCGCCATGCAGAAGCGCCCGTTGTAGTCGATGTTCGCGGTCCGCAGGACGGTCCGTGCGAGCTTTCCCAGCGCGTACGCCTTCTCGTTGGTGAGTCCCCCGCCGCCGAAGACCGCGACCGCGTCCCGCCCGGAGTCACCCTGGATCGCGGTGATCTCGCGGGCGACCCGGTCGAGCGCCTCGTCCCACGTCGCGGGCCGCAGCTCGCCGCGGGTCACGTCGCCCGCCGCGTCGACCGTGCGGTCGCGCACGAGCGGGACCGTGAGCCGGTCGCTCGCCGTGAGCAGGCTCGCGCTGGTCCAGCCCTTCTGGCACAGCCCGCCCTTGTTGGTGGGGAACTCGCGCGGTGCGACGACCGCGCGGGGCGAGCCCGCGCCGTCGGGCCCACGGTCCTGCGCGGGCGTGAGCGTCATGCCGCACTGCAGCGCGCAGTAGGGGCAGTGCGTGTCCCTGCCCGACGGCGCCGCTCGCCCGGGGAGTGCGGCCACGCCGGGGCCGGGAGCCGAGCGGGCCACGCTCAGATCCCCGCCGAGGCCAGTGCCGCACCCCGGCGCTGGTAGACGGCCCACGTGACCGCGGCCATGACCGCGTACACGCCGATGAAGATCCACAGCGCCGGGACGAGCGACCCCGCGAGGTCGTTCGAGACCGCGAAGCCGCGCGGGATGAGGAACCCGCCGAACGCCCCGACGGCCCCTGCGATCCCGATGCAGCCCGCGGCCGCCTTGCGGACGCGGGTGCGGTGGGCGGCGCGCTCGTCGTCGGGCAGCCCCTTCGCCGTCGCCTCCCCCGACGCCGCGAAGACCGCGGGGATCATGCGGTAGGTCGCGCCGTTGCCGATGCCCGTCGCGACGAACAGCAGCAGGAACGAGCCGAAGAACAGCCCGAACGAGTGCGACCCCAGGGCCTGGATCGCGCCGAACGCCCCGACGGCCATGACACCGAACGCCGCGATCGTCACGCGTGCGCCCCCCACCCTGTCGGCGACGATCCCGCCGAGCGGGCGGGACACCGCACCCACGAGCGCACCGAGGAAGGCGATCGAGAGCGTGACCTCGGGGAACTGGTTCTTGAGGAGCGTCGGGAACGCACCCGAGTAGCCGATGAACGACCCGAACGTCCCGATGTAGAGGAACGAGATGATCCACGTGTGCCGGTTGCGGGTCGCGGACGCGAACGAGCGGACGTCGGCCGTGGCGTGCGACAGGTTGTCCATGTACCGCCAGGCGAGGAACGCCGCGACCAGGACGAACGGGATCATCATGAGACCCGCACGTTCCAGGGCGATGCCCGCCCCCGTGACGATCACGAGCGGCACCGCGAGCTGGACGGCGGCGGTCCCGAGGTTGCCGCCTGCGGCGTTGAGGCCGAGCGCTCTGCCCTTCTCCCTCTCCGGGTAGAAGAACGAGATGTTGGCCATGGAGGACGCGAAGTTGCCGCCGCCGACCCCGGCGAGCGCCGCGACGAGCAGCATCACGCCGAACGGCGTCTGCGGGTCCTGCACGACGACCGCGAGCGAGACCGTGGGCACCAGGAGCAGCAGCGCGGACGCGATCGTCCAGTTGCGTCCGCCGAACAGCGGCACCGCGAACGTGTACGGGATGCGCAGGGTCGCGCCCACGAGGCTCGGGACGGCGATGAGCCAGAACTGCTGGTCCACGGTGAAGGCGAAGCCGGCCGTGCCGAGCTGCGGCACGACGATCGACCACAGGGCCCACACGGCGAACCCGAGGAACTCGGCGAAGACCGAGATCCACAGGTTGCGGGTGGCGACGGCGCGGCCGCCGTCGCGCCAGAAGGTCGGGTCCTCGGGGTCCCAGTGCTCGATCCAGCGGCCACGACGACGAGACGACGGGGTCGCTGCGGCGGACGGGGCCGCCGGTGGCACCGACGGCCGCCTGGGCGTTGCGGTCGTGACCTGCGGGGTAGGGCCTGCGGGGACGGACATGGCGCCTCCTGGTGGGACCGGGGTGGGACCTGGGACCGGGTGAACCGGCACGTCGAGCGACGCCCGACCGGTACCCGTGACCGTAGGAAGCGCGTGTTTCTGCCGGACGCGGCGCCCGTTTCCCGTCCGTAAGGGTTTGCGCACACCGCGGCCGGCCCCGCTGTGAGAGCCTCTGCAGCACCCGCTCGGAGGACTGCGGGGGAGCACAGTGACCAAACCGTCAGGTGATATCCGGGCCGTCCGGCGTTTCATCCTGCCCGAGCCCGACCGACCCGGTTTAGACTCGCGCCAGTCCCTTCGACGGCGGCCGGGCTGGGCGCGCTCCGACCGCTGCACGACGGGGCGAACCGCTGGACCCACGTCCAGGGGTTGAGATTCGAGAAAAGGATCCACGCATGCCGCGACAGAGCACCGCTGCATCCGGAGCGGTCAACCCGCTGCGCGCGCTCGCCGCGCTCGTCCGCCTGACGAGTGCGTCCGCACCGAAGGACGTCGACCACAGCGCGGCCCTGTGCCGCGTGTGCGCCTGGTACCTCGACGAGCCGGGCTGGACGCTCGACGGCCCCACCCACACGATCTGCGACTGCTGCGGGTCCGAGAGCGGGATCGACGACACGACCCCCGAGCGCATCATCGCCTACCGCCGCCGCTGGACCCGTGGGGGCCACGTCTGGTTCGACCCCACGCGACGACCCGCCGGCTGGACCTACGACGACGGCCTGCCGTCGGACACGCAGGACCGCTGGAGCGCCGCGAGTCACTGACGTCTCCCCGCACCACCTGCCACGCCCGGCCGCTCCCGGCCGCCGTGAGGTCCTACCCCTGGCCGGGTGCTCCCCACGTCCCTCCGCCAGGGGGCGGGGCACAGGGGCCGGGGGCGACGAGCGCCGCGATCTCGGCCCGCACCGCCACGCCGTCGCCTGTCCTCATGACGGTGTAGACGACTCCTTCGTGCGAGCTCGACGCAGGCGCGTTGCCGACCATCGCGGAGTCGACCGGCGGATCGTCGGGCACGGGCGCCCAGGCTGTCGTGACGAGGTCCGCGGTCGGGTTCTCCCTCAGCCAGTTGGCCGTCTCGCTGACGGTCGCACCAGGGATCTTCCAGAACGCCTCGAGCTCTTCGACCGGCCCGCACGACCAGCCGGTGAAGGAGGTGAAGGTGGCGACGCTGGAGTCGGATCGGATCGCTCCGGGCGGCACGACCGCCGCGTCCAGCCAGGCCTGGGCCCGCTCGCGTGCTGCTGCACCGTCGGCCCCCGGTGCGGAGGTCGCCTCACCGCTCGACGTGACGGCGACGGGGCCTGGGGTCGCCGGCCCGCCGTCGCCGTCGTCACCGGCGGCGGGGACGGAGACGGGGCGGGGGCGGAGGCGGGGGCGGGGGCGGCACAGCCGGTCACCGAGAGGGTCACGAACAACGCACCGATCACCAGGCCTGAGCGACTTCGCATGCGCACACCCTAGCGGCGAGGGGACTGCCCGACCGCACACCGATCATCGTGCATCCGCTGAGGCGTCGGCGGTCTCTCCGCAGCGCCCGGCGGGGCCGTCAACCCCAGACGAGCGCCTGGGCCGGGTCCTCGAGGATCTTCGCGACGTCGCTCAGCACGTACGCTCCGAGCGCGCCGTCGACCAGGCGGTGGTCGAAGCTCAGCGCGAGCTGCGTGACCCAGCGCTTCTTGATCTTGCCCTTGTGGACCCAGGGCTGCTCGCGGATCGCGCCGAACGCGAGGATCGCGGCCTCGCCCGGGTTGAGGATCGGGGTGCCCGTGTCGATCCCGAACACGCCCACGTTGGTGATCGTGATCGTCCCGTCGGACATGTCGGCGGGCGACGTGCGACCCGCGCGGGCCGTGGCCGTGAGGTCGGAGAGCCCTTGGGCGAGACCCTTGAGGTCGAGGCGGTGCGCGTCCTTGATGTTCGGCACGACGAGCCCGCGGGGCGTCGCGGCCGCGATCCCCAGGTTCACGTAGTGCTTGTAGACGATCTCCTGCGCGGCCTCGTCCCAGCTCGCGTTGATGTCGGGGTGGCGGCGCACCGCGAGCAGCAGCGCGCGGGCCGTGATGAGCAGGGGTGTGACGCGCACGTCCTTGAACTCGCGGTCCTCGCGGAGCCTCGCGACGAGCTTCATGGTCTTGGTGACGTCGACCGTGTGGAACTCGGTCACGTGCGGTGCCGTGAACGCGCTCTGGACCATCGCTTCGGCCGTGCGCTTGCGGACGGACTTCACGGGCACGCGGGTCTGGCGTCCGTCGGGGGTCACGGACGACCCGGTGCCCGCGTCGTTGAGCCAGGGCGAGTCGTCGCCCGCGTAGGTCGCGAGCGTGCGCGGCTCGGAGCGCGCGTTGTAGGCGAGCACGTCCTCGCGCGTGATGATCCCGCCGGGCCCGGTCGCGGGCACGGACGCGAGCTCGACGCCCAGGTCGCGCGCGAGCTTGCGCACGGGGGGCTTGGCGAGGACGGTCCGTCCGGCGGTCGCGGCGGAGACCAGGGCACGGATGGGGCCCGACGGCGCCGGTCGCGTCGCCTGCGCGGGTGCGCCGGGCGCCGGGGTCGCCGGAGCGGAGGGCGCGTCGGCGGGAGCGGGGCGCTGCGCCGTCGGGCCTGCGGCGGAGGCCGTCGCGGCGCCGCGGCGCGGGCGACGCGCGCTCGCCTGCTCGGCGACGCCGTAGCCGACCAGGACCGCACCGCTGCCCTCGGCAGCGGGGGCTTGCTCCGCGGGGGCGGCGGGAGCCGACGGCCCGCCCGTCGGGTCGGTGTCGACCACGATGATCGGCACGCCGACCTCGACCGTGTCGCCCTCGGCCGCGAGGAGCTCGGTCACGACGCCCGTGTAGGGCGAAGGGAGCTCGACGAGCGACTTGGCGGTCTCGATCTCCACGATCGTCTGGTTGACCGTGACCTCGTCGCCGACGGCGACGTGCCACTGCACGATCTCCGCCTCGGTGAGTCCCTCGCCGGCGTCGGGGAGCTTGAACTGCTCGAAGGTGGGCACTGCCTGCTCCTCGTGTGAACTGGTCTGCGGGTCGGAAGGTCGGGTGCGGCGCGGGGCCGTCAGAACGCCATGGCGCGGTCGACCGCGTCGAGCACCCGGTCGAGGCTCGGCAGATACTCGTGCTCGAGCTTCGCGACGGGGTACGGCGTGTGGAAGCCGCCGACGCGCAGCACGGGCGACTCGAGCTCGTAGAAGCACTCCTCGGTCACGCGGGCCGCGATCTCGGCGCCCGAGCCAAGGAACGTCGCGGCCTCGTGCACGACGACGCAGCGCCCGGTCTTGCGCACCGACGCGACGACCGTCGCGGTGTCGAGCGGGGAGATGGCGCGCAGGTCCACGACCTCGATCGACCGCCCCTCGGCCGCTGCCGCGGCGGCGACCTTGAGCGCGGTCGGCACCGTGGGGCCGTACGCCACGAGCGTGAGGTCCGTGCCCTCGCGCACCACGACCGCGGAGTTGAGGGTCGAGTCGCCGACGGGAGCGTCGAGCACGACGTCGCCCTTGTCCCAGTAGCGGCCCTTGGGCTCGAAGAACAGCACGGGGTCCGGGGACGCGATGGCCTCGCGGATCATCGTGTACGCGTCCCGCGGCGTCGACGGCGAGACGACGCGCAGCCCGGGGGTGTGCGCGAACAGCGCCTCGGGGCTCTCGCTGTGGTGCTCGACCGCGCCGATCCCGCCGCCGAACGGCACCCGGATCACCACGGGCAGGTTCAAGCGACCGCGCGAGCGGTAGTGCATCTTGGCGAGCTGCGTCGTGATCTGGTCGTAGGCCGGGAAGATGAAGCCGTCGAACTGGATCTCGCACACGGGCCGGTAGCCGCGCAACGCCAGACCGATCGCGGTCCCGACGATGCCCGACTCGGCGAGCGGCGTGTCGACCACGCGGTCCTCGCCGAAGCTCGCCTGGAGCCCGTCGGTCACGCGGAAGACGCCGCCGAGCTTGCCGATGTCCTCGCCCATGAGCAGGACCTTGGGGTCGCTCGCGAGCGAGGCGCGCATGCCCTCATTGATGGCCTTGCCCAGCGTGAGGCGGGCCGTGCCGGTCGCCGTGGCCGGTGCGGTGGTGGTCGGCGCGCTCATCGTGCTCCTCCGTGCTGGTCGTGCGTCCTCGAGGCTCCCTCGTCCGCGAAGGACGCCTCGTACTCCTCGAACCACCGGCGCTCGGTCGTGACGACCGCGTGCTCGGTCGCGTACACGTGCTCGAACATCGACTCGGTCGACGGGCGGCCCAGGCCGCGCACGAACGTCCGCAGGCGCTCCCCGAGCGCGTCGCCCTCGGCCTCGAGGTCTGCGGCCCACTGCTCGTCCCACGCACCCTCGGCCTCCAGGAGGAGGCGCAGGCGGTCGATCGGGTCCCGACGGCGCCACAGCTCCTCCTGCTCGGAGGTGCGGTAACGGGTGGGGTCGTCCGAGGTCGTGTGCGCGCCCATGCGGTACGTGTAGGCCTCGATGAACGTGGGGCCGCCGCCCGAGTGCGCGCGCTCGAGCGCCTCGGCCGTCGCGGCGTAGCACGCGAGGACGTCGTTGCCGTCGACCCGCAGGCTCGGGATGCCGAAGCCGTGGGCCCGCTGGTGGATCGGCACGCGCGACTGCTTGGTCGTGGGCTCGGAGATGGCCCACTGGTTGTTCTGGCAGAAGAACACGACCGGGGACTCGTTGACCGCGGCGAAGACGAGGGCCTCGCTCACGTCGCCCTGGGACGTCGCGCCGTCGCCGAAGTACGTCACGACCGCGGTGTCCTTGGCCGGGTCGCCCGTGCCGACGAGCCCGTCGCGCTGGACGCCCATCGCATAGCCCGTCGCGTGCAGCGTGTGCGAGCCGATCACGAGCGTGTAGAGGTGGAAGTTGTGCTCCTCCGGGTCCCAGCCGCCGTGGTCGATGCCGCGGAACTGGCGCAGGATGTCGGCGACGTCCACGCCGCGCGTGTACGCGACCCCGTGCTCGCGGTAGGACGGGAAGACGTAGTCCTGCGGGGCGAGCGCCCGACCCGAGCCGATCTGCGCGGCCTCCTGGCCGAGCGCCTGGGGAAAGAGCCCGAGCTCGCCCTGCCGCTGGAGCGACGTCGACTCGTCGTCGAAGCGGCGGGTCAGGACCATGTCGCGGTACAGGCCGCGCAGGGCGTCGGCGTCCAGGTGGGCGACGCGCTCGCGGTAGGCCGCGTTCTCCGGGGTCTCGACCCGCACACCGGTCGGGGTCAGGAGCTGGAGCAGGTCCGCGTCGACGGGGAGGGTCGCCCCGGTGTCCGTCGTTCCGGAGTCCGTCGAGGCCGCCAGGGGACCGCCGGCAGGCTCGGCTGCGAGGTCGGCCGCAGGGGCCGTGTGCTGCTGGTTCACGCGTTCTCCTTCGGTGCGGCCCGAGGCGTGAGCCCGGGTCGCTCGGGGGCGGTCCTCGGCCGTTCCCGACCGAACCTACGACACCGTAGCTTACGCAAGCGTAGGCTACGAGCGGGTAGCCTCCTGCGCCATTGGAGGACAAACCTTCCCCGGTCGTCTTTGGAGGTTCCCTCCAACTGCACGTCCACGTCTCGCCACGAACCAGGGCGTCGCGGACGGATCCGTTGGCGCAACCCCTCAGAACAGGCGAGCCCCGCAGCACGACGGCCACCGCAAGCACCGCCCGCACCGCGCGTCCGCACGACGGGACTCGGGGGTCAGCCCTGCGGCTACGGACCGGTGTACCCCGCCCGCGCACGGAGGGCGTCCCGCTCCCGGACGACCGGCCACGTCGAGAACGCGAACACCAGGAACATCACGACGTTCAGCAGCGGCACGATCCCCACCAGGACCCACCAGCCCGAGTAGCCGGCCTTGCGGATGATCTGGATGTAGGCGATCAGGAAGATGATCGCGACGGCCGCCCAGACGATCAGCGCCGCCGTGCCGAAGAGCCAGCCGTAGTCGTCCTGGAGCTGGTCGTACGAGGGAGTGTCCATACCGGGAGTCTTCTCCCAGGGGCCCGCTCCGGCAACAGGTACCGGTGCCGCTACCGCCAGCGTGCCGCGACCCTCAGGAACGCCTCGGTCGCCTCCTCCTCACCCACGCTCACCCGGATGCCCTCGCCCGCGAACGGGCGCACCAGGAGACCTGCCGCTGAAGCGCCCGCGGCGAGCTCCGCCGTCGGGCCGCCGAGCGGGAACCACACGAAGTTCGCCTGCGTCTCCGGCAGGTCCCAGCCCTGGTCCCGCAGCCCCTCGACCAGGCGCTCGCGCCGCGCGACCAGGTGCTCGACGCGCTCCAGCAGCTCGCCCTTGACCGACAAGGCCGCGAGCGCCGCGCGCTGCGCGACGTGCGAGACGCCGAACGGCGTCGAGACCGCGCGGACGCCCGCCGCGAGCGCGGGCTCGGCGACCGCGTATCCGACCCGCAGCCCCGCCAGCCCGTAGGCCTTGGACAGCGTGCGCAGCAGGACCACGTTGGGGTGCGCCGCGAGGACCGCGAGGCCGTCGGGCGCCTGCGGGTCGCGCACGAACTCCAGGTAGGCCTCGTCGAGGACCACCAGGACGTCGGTCGGGACCGCCGCGAGGAACGCGTCGAGCTCGCCCGCGTGCACCACGGGGCCCGTCGGGTTGTTGGGCGTGCAGACCAGGACGACGCGCGTGCGGTCGCTGATCGCCGCGGCCATCGCGGGCAGGTCGAGGCGACCGTCCCGGGTCACCGGGACGCGCACCGACGTGCCGCCCGCGACCGCGACCGCGATCGGGTACGCCTCGAACGAGCGCCACGGGTAGACGACCTCGTCCCCCGCGTCCACGACGGCCGACAGGATGTGCGCGAGCACGGCCACCGAGCCGTTGCCCACGACGACCTGCGCCGCGTCCACGCCCAGGTCGGTCGCGAGCGCCTCGGTCAGGTCCGTCGCATACATGTCCGGGTAGCGGTTGGTGTCCGCGGCCGCGTCGACGATGGCCGCGACGACCGCGGCGGGCGGCGGGTACGGGTTCTCGTTGGACGACAGCTTGAACGCGCTCGACCCGGGAGCGAGGCGCGCGCCCGGCACGTAGGCGGGCAGCGCGGCGACGGCGGGACGGAGGGGGACGCCTGCGGCGGGGGGCGTGGGGACGGAGGGCGCGGGGCTGGTCACGCCACCAGGATGCCACCGTCCCTCGCCGCCCGACGGCGTCGCTCACGTCGTGGGCCGGGTGCGCGCTTCGCACGGAGACCGCGTGTGTGGATGCCGACCCACGCCAGCCGATGGCAGGATGACACGCATGAGCTTCGTCATCCGCGTCATCGTCACCGGCATCGCGATCTGGCTCACGAGCCTGTTCATCGACGACCACTTCTCGATCGTCGGCTCCGACACCGTCGGCGGCCAGATCGTGATCGTCCTGGCCGTGGCCCTCATCTACTCGCTGGTCAACGCGATCATCAAGCCGATCGTGGCGATCATCTCGATCCCGCTCTACATCCTCACCCTGGGACTGTTCACGCTCGTCGTGAACGCCCTCATGCTGATGCTCACGGCGTGGATCACCGAGCAGACGGACTGGGGCATCCGGATCGAGGGTGGGTTCTGGTGGGCGCTGCTGGCCGCGCTCATCATCGGCGTCCTGAACTTCGCGATCTCCGCGGTGGTCGCACCCAAGTCGCGGGTCTGACCCGGAGCGGTCACGACCCCGGCCGAGGAGACCATGAGCCTCTGGAGCAGCACGACGGCCGGACTCGTCGTCCTGCCCGACGGGCGCCGCCTCCGCGGCCGCGGCCTGGCCGCCGGACCTCCCGACGCCACCGAGCTCCCTGAGCTCGGGCTCTACCTCACGGCACGACCGCACGCGGAGGCCTGGGAGTCCCGGTGGGTCTCCTGGCCCGACTTCGGCCTGCCCCGTTGGACGCCGGACGCGGTCGAGGCGCTCCGCGACGTGTACGAGCGCTCGTCCGCGCAACGCGTGGAGATCGCGTGCGACGGCGGCACGGGGCGCACGGGCACCGCGATCGCGCTCCTCGCACGGTGGGCCGGGGTGCCCGCCGACCGTGCCGTGGCGTGGGTGCGCGACAGCTACCGTCCGCGAGCGGTCGAGACGGCGGCGCAGGAGCGTCTCGTCGCCGACCTCGACCTCGACCTGGACCCCGCTCGCTCCCCCCGGGGTCATGGCGGCGCGACCGGCAGCGGGTCGAGCGCCCCACGGAAGTAGCGCGCCTCGACGCGGTCACCCGAGACGGCCTTCTCGAGCGCGTCGAGGTTGTCCATGAGGCCTGGGTGGCCGATCTCCCGGGCCCGGGTCAGGACGTCGACGTGGTGCGGCACGCCGTGCGGGATGCCGTCCTGCCTCCTGGGCGCGCCCGGGGCGTCGAGGTCCGCGCGGACCGTGACCTGGTGCGGACCGACCGGGTTGTCGGCGCCGTCGAGCTGCGAGACCACCTCCTGCTCGTTCTCGACGTGCGTGGCGCGGACGCCTGAGGGCAAGGCCGCCAGCCCGACCGGCGCCCCGGCGGTCAGGACCTGACGGACGTCGTAGCGGGGCACGGCCCCTGCCGAGCCCGCAGCCCCCCTCGCACCGGTCGCCGCCGCCGCGACGGCCATCGCGACCATGCCGCCCTGCGAGTGGCCCACCAGGACGACCTCCTCCCCCTCGGGGATCTCGGCCTGGCGCATCGCGTCGAGGACGTGCGCGGTGCTGTCGGCGGGCTCCCCCTGCACCAGGTCGAAGTTCGACGTCATGCTGAACGGTGTCGTCAGCCTGCCGAGCTGCGTCCCGGGAACCGTCACCACCCACGTCGCCCGCTGGTCGTCGCCGACGTACTTCTCGACCGAGACGACCGAGTCCGGGAGGTCGTTGCCCTTGCCGTAGACCACGTCGATCCCGGACAGGAGATCCTCCGCGCTGCGCGCGGCGGGCTTGCTGAAGCCGTCGGGCAGGGTGTCGTCCGTCAGCTCGGTCGTGACGACCTCCGCGGCGAAGTTCCGCCGGTAGGCGTCGGACACACCACGCAGCATGCCCGCGGCCTCTCCCACGTCCGAGCGCCCCTCGAGGTCCGGCACAGGACTCAGGACCGTGAGGACGGCGCCCAGGTCACGGACGGCCTCGTCGTGATACGCCCCGGAGCCGCTGACGAACCGGTCCCAGCGGACGCCGCGCCCAGCGGCCGCCCACACCGCGACGTCCGCGAGCCCTGCTCCCACCGTCAGCCCGACCCCGGTCCCGGGGATGCCCGCGAGCCACGAGAGGAAGCGCTCCGCGCCCGACTCGCCCTCCTCGTAGATCCCGGCGGCCTTCCGGAGCCGGTCGAACAGCCCCAGGAGCACCCCCTGCGCCCGGAGCAGCGCGTCGGTGTAGGCCACGGTCTCGTCGAGCAGCGCGGAGCGGGCGGCGACGACCTCGGGCGGGACGGGCACCCACGCCGACGAGGTCCCCGTACCGAGCGTGCTGTAGCACGCCGCGATCCCGCCGACCCACCGCACCGACGACGACGGCCCGTCCACGAGACCGCTGACGAGCCCGTACGCGCGCCGGCTCTCGTCGGCGGCGGCCTCGACGTGCAGCGCCGCCTCGAGGACGGTGGCGGCGGCCTCGACCAGGTGGGCCGTCTCGACCCGGGTCACTCCTCCGGAGACGACGATGCCCGCGGTCGGGTCCGGCGGCCTGCTCATCGCAGGCTCGCCTCGGCGTTGGCTGCCTCGAGCGTCCTGACGTAGCGCGCGGCAGCCCCCACGGCCCGGTCGGCGGCGAGGTCCGTCCGGTACAGCTCGTGGACCGCGTCGACGACGAGGTCTCGGTACCCGTCCGAAGCCGGCCCTTCCCACGCGGTGCCCGCGGTCCGGCTGACGATCGCGATCGCCTCCGCGGCGAGGTCGGCGGCGCGGCGCAGCTCGGGTCGTGGATCGACCACGTCGAGGGCGGGTGACCCGCCCGACACGGCGCCGGCGAGGGCGAAGGAGGTCGACATGCGCACGACCGTAGGGAAGGTCCGCGAGGTCCCGCCCGGCCCGCGCGCGCGGCTGTGGGCAGTCGTCCGCGGGCCGTGCCTGTGCACGGCCAGGACTCCTGCGCCGCGCAGGTGCCGGAGACGAGCCGGGCCGCCCGACTCCCGACCCCTCCGAGCGACGCGACGACCGCGAGACGCCCGCTCCGCCGTCGGGCGCCCGTGGGAGAATGGCGCCATGCCTACGGACTCCGCCGACTCCGCCGCGCCTGTGACCACCACCCAGCGCGCCACGCTCGCCGACATCACCCCGCCCATCGCCCTGGGGCCGCTCGACGGGCGCTACCGCGGCGCCGTCGCGCCCCTCGTCGACCACCTGAGCGAGGCCGCGCTCAACCGCGAGCGCCTCCACGTCGAGGTCGAGTGGCTCATCCGCCTCACCGAGGGCCCCGTGGTCCCGGGCGCGCCCACGCTGAGCGACGCCGAGAAGGCGTACCTGCGCGCGATCGTCACCGACTTCGACGCCGCGGGCATCGCCGAGCTGGGCGAGATCGAGCGCGTCACGGTGCACGACGTCAAGGCGATCGAGTACTACATCAAGCGTCGCCTCGAGGCGGCGCCGGGCGTGCTGGGCGAGGGCACGGTCCTGCCGTCGGCGGGCGAGCTGGTGCACTTCGCGTGCACGAGCGAGGACATCAACAACCTGTCGTACGCGCTCATGGTGCAGGGTGCGGTGCGCGACGTGTGGCTGCCCGCCGCGACGGCCCTCGCGGACCAGCTCGCCGAGATGGCCCGCGAGCACGCGGCCGTCCCGCTGCTGAGCCGCACCCACGGCCAGCCCGCGACGCCGTCGACGCTCGGCAAGGAGCTTGCCGTGCTCGCGCACCGCCTGCGCCGCCAGCTGCGCCGCATCGAGGGCGCCGAGTACCTCGGCAAGCTCAACGGCGCGACGGGCACCTACGGGGCGCACACGGTCGCGGTCCCCGGCGTCGACTGGCCCGCGGTCTCGAGGTCCTTCGTCGAGAGCCTCGGCCTCACGTGGAACCCGCTGACGACGCAGATCGAGTCGCACGACTGGCAGGCCGAGCTCTACAGCGACATGGCCCGCTTCAACCGCATCCTCCACAACCTCAGCACCGACGTGTGGACGTACATCTCGCTGGGCTTCTTCAAGCAGATCCCGGTGCCGGGCGCGACGGGGTCCTCGACCATGCCGCACAAGGTCAACCCGATCCGCTTCGAGAACGCCGAGGCGAACCTCGAGATCTCCTGCGCGCTGCTCGACACGCTCGCCTCGACGCTCGTGACCTCGCGCCTGCAGCGCGACCTCACGGACTCGACGACGCAGCGCAACATCGGCCCGGCGTTCGGCCACTCGCTGCTCGCGGTGGACAACGTCTCGCGCGGCCTGCGCGCCCTCGCGGTCAACGCGGACCTGCTCGCCGCGGACCTCGACGCCAACTGGGAGGTGCTCGGCGAGCCCATCCAGTCGGCCATGCGTGCGGCGTCGGTCGCGGGCGTGCCCGGCATGGAGAACCCGTACGAGCGCCTCAAGGACCTCACGCGCGGGCACCGCCTGACGGGCGAGGAGATGCGGGAGTTCGTCCAGGGCCTCGGCCTGCCCGACGACGTCACGCGCCGCCTCACCGACCTCACCCCGGGCACGTACACGGGCATCGCGGAGCAGCTGGTGGGCGACTACCTGGACTGAGCCTCGGCTCGTTCGCCGAGAAGTGAGTAGATGCCCCTGATCCCGCCGGATCAGGGGCATCTACTCACTTCTCGGCGGGGCTGGTGCTGACCCGCAGCGTCAGGCCGGGGTGGGGCCGGTCGACCGTCCAGCGCAGTGCCAGGAACGTCGCGGCCGCGACCAGCAGCAGGACGGCGACGTCCACGCGCTCGTACCCGTAGAAGGGGTAGGTGCGCGACCCGAAGATCCCCACGCGTCCGATCATGAACGCCGCGAAGATCCCACCGAGCAACGGCACCGCGTCGCGCGTCGCCGGGATCACCACGAGCACGACCAGCCCCACGACCACCGGCACGACGATCGTGCCCGTCGTGAGATGCCAGAACGGTGAGACGTATCGCCACGACGGCCCGGCCCCCGTGAACTCGCCCCAGGTCAGCGCGGCGAGCAGCGCGGCGATACCGGCTGGAGCGATGCCCCAGCGCCACCCGTACGGCCGTTCGCCCGTCCGGGTCCGTTCGACCAGGGCGAGCGCGAACGCCGCCATGCCCACGACCCACACGGCCTCGACATAGGCCGCCTGCAACGCGTCCTGCCAGATCATCACACCCAGCGCGACCGTCGAGACGACGGTTCCCGCGACGACGAGGGTCCGGCCGGTACGGACGAGACCGCACAGCACCAGGACGAGGCCCGCCCCCCACAGGACCCACCCCGGCGCGAACGGGTGGCTGGACACGGCGAGCCACGGGCCGCGGTATTCGAACGTGACGGCGGCCGCCACGAAGGTCTTGGCGGCCGGAACCATCAGCAGGAGCGGCAGCACGAGCACGAGGAACGTCGCGGCCGATCGTCGGCGGCCCGGGGTCGGTCCGAGCGGGACGACCACCCACTCGCGCACCGCGGCCAGCACCAGGTCGCGGCGCTCGGCCGACGACGGACGCGACTGCCCGGGGCGCGCACCGTCGAGCAGGTGCCCGAGCATCTCGGCCTCGTGCTCGCGGCGGTAGGCGAACGGGAAGAGTCGCACGAGGCGGCGGTAGTCGCGGACGAGCACGGGCGCGACGGGCAGCACGGGCACGACGGGCAGAGCCTCGTCGGCGGATCCCGTCTGCTGCGGGCCGTCGGCGGTCATGCGGGCACCGGCCCGGCACCCAGGCCCGACGGCGCCGCTCCGGTCGAGCGACCGGGCGCGCTCGCGAGCGACTCGCGGGCGGCCAGTCGTGCGAGGGCGCGTCGTGCGTGCGCCTCGGCCCGGTGCGCCTCGGCCTCGAGCCGCACGCCGCCCTCGGCCGTGAGCCGGTAGTACCGGCGCAGTCGCGAGTCGACGACCTGTTCGTGGTCGACCTCGACGAGACCCGCCGCGACGAGCCGGTCGATCGCGCCGTAGAGGGTGCCGACGCGCAGCGTGATGCGACCGTCCGAGCTGGCCTCGACGTCCTTGGCGATGCCGTAGCCGTGCAGCGGGCCGGCAGCGAGCGCCGACAGGATGAGGAACGCCGGTTCCTGGAGAGGTTTGGATGCCATGCTGAGGAACATACTCTCGTCACGAACCTATGAACAGCGACACTCCGATGGCGCCGAGCGCCGAGAAGTGAGCAGACGCCCCCGATCCCGTCGGATCAGGGGCGTCTGTTCACGTCTCGACACAGGCTCACGCGGCAGATTCCTTCACAATCAAGCGGAACTGTGAAATTCTCTTCCATGCATCGGACCCGTACCAACGGAGGCATGGACATGACGCACCACCCGAGCGACCCCACCGCGGTCGCCCCCGCTCCCACCACCCCCTCGCCCGAGACCCCGGGCCTCGGCCGCCGCGGTTTCCTCACGCTCGCGACCGCTGGCGTCGCGGCCAGCACGCTGAGCGTGACGATCGGCTCCTTCTCCCCCGCCGCGGCGGCGCCCGCCCCTGCGACGGGAGCGGCGCCGTCGGGCCCCGTGCCGCGCAAGCGCGAGCTGCGCGCCATGTGGATCTCGAGCGTCGTCAACATCGACTGGCCCTCGGCCCCCGGGCTGAGCGCCGAGCAGCAGAAGGCCGAGTACCTGCACTGGCTCGACGTCGCCGAGCAGTACCGGCTCAACGCCGTGTTCGTGCAGGTCAGGCCGACGGCCGACGCGTTCTGGCCCAGCCCCTACGAACCGTGGTCGCAGTACCTCACGGGCACCCAGGGCAAGGACCCCGGCTACGACCCGCTCGCGTTCGTCGTCGAGGAGTCGCACAAGCGCAACATCGAGATCCACGCCTGGTACAACCCGTACCGCGTCTCGATGCAGGCAGACCCTGCCCAGCTCGTCCCCGAGCACCCCGCCCGCCAGCACCCTGAGTGGGTATGGGCCTACGGCGGCAAGCTCTACTTCGACCCGGGCCTGCCCGAGGCCCAGGAGCACATCCAGCGCGCGATCCTCCACTCGGTCGAGAACTACGACCTCGACGGCGTGCACTTCGACGACTACTTCTACCCCTACGCGGTCGCGGGGCAGACCATCCCCGACGCGCACACCTATGCGACGCACGGCACGGGTTTCGCGACGGTCGAGGAGTGGCGCCGCCACAACGTCGACACGTTCGTGCAGTCCATCTCGCAGCGCATCAAGCAGGTCAAGCCGTGGGTCAAGTTCGGGATCAGCCCGTTCGGGATCTGGCGCAACGCCTCGACCGACCCGCGGGGCTCGGCGACCAGCGGCTCGCAGTCGTACGACATGCAGTTCGCCGACACGCGCAAGTGGGTCACCGAGGGGTGGCTCGACTACATCAACCCGCAGATCTACTGGCAGATCGGTCTCGCGGTCGCGGACTACGCGAAGCTCGTGCCGTGGTGGGCCGAGGTCGCGGCGCAGTCCGGCACGCAGCTCTTCGTCGGCGAGGCGCTCTACAAGGTCACGTCGGGCGTCTTCACCGACCCCGCCGAGATGTCGAACCACCTGACGTTCAGCCAGCAGGTCGACGCCGAGGTCGGCCCCGTGCTCGGGAACGTCTACTTCTCGGCCAAGCACGTGCCCGCCGACCCGCAGGGCTCCATGAGCCGCGTGCTCGAGGACCACTACCGCCACCCCGCGCTCGTGCCCGCCTCCCCCAGGCTGCCCGCGCAGCCGCTGCGCACCCCCGTGCTCGCATGGGCCGGGTGGCGCGACGACGGCGTCCGCGTCCACTGGACCGACGCCGGGGGCCGCCGCTTCCCCGCGACCTCGTTCGCGATCTACCGCGTCGACGGATGGGTCAAGAAGGTCGACGTCGAGAACCCCGCGCACCTGGTCGCGACGCAGCGCGCCGAGGGGCGGATCCTGCAGGACTACCTCGACGAGACCGCGCTGCGCGGCAAGAAGTACACCTACGTGGTCACGGCGCTCGACCGGCTGTGGAACGAGTCGCGGCCGAGCGAGGTCCGCTGGTCGGTCTGACCCTGACGTCCCGCTCCACGATGCCGAGGGAGCACGGTGCTCCCTCGGCATCGGGGCGGGTCACGCCGCCTCAGGCGGGCAGCGCGAACCTCCCGTCGGGGTCGAGCTCGCGGCGCACGGTCGCCAGGTGCGCCTGGTCCGCCGGGGACCACAGGTCGATCGGCGCGGCCTCGCTGATCGCGCCGGCGAAGTTCGCCTGGGTGCGCCCGAGCGACCAGGGCTGCGCCGCCTCGAGCAGGCCGTTGATCGCTGCCGGGACGGCCGTCTCGAAGAGCTCGGGGACGGGGAGCCCGATCGTGAAGAGCGCGAACGCGGCGTCGCGCCCCGTGACCGAGTCGGCGCCGTGCGACCCGTCGGCGAGCGCCCCGCCGAGCTGGCGGATCTCGGTCATCATGAGCGGGGCCTGCGACTGCGGCCCCGCGACCGCGAGCACGGCCTCGGCGGTCTGCGGCCCGAACGTGTGCAGCAGGGTGGACCCGTCGAGGATCGGCATGGGGTCGGTCGGGTCGGCGTGCACTCCCCCGATCGCCGCGTATGGGATCTCGGCGATCGAGTCCAGGAGGATCGGCACCGCGGTGCGCAAGGGCGCGATGGCCCGCTCGACCTCGGCCAGAGGCCGGGTCGAGGCGACGCGGAGGTTCGCCACGTACTGGCCGCGCAGCGGCTCAGGCAGGAAGTCGAGCGGAGGCAGGCGCAGCAGCGCGATGGACGTCGTGATGTCCGACGGCGCGCTCTGGACCCAGTCGGCGTAGGTCCGGAAGAGCGTCGCGGCGTCGTCCCCGAGGGCGAAGAAGCTCCCGCCGGTGACGGTCTCGAGGTTCAGCAGGCGCACCGTCACCGAGGTCACGACGCCCAGCCCCCACTTGCCGCCACGCAGCGCCCGCAGGATCTCGGGGTGGTGCTCGTCGTCGACGTGGAGCAGGGAGCCGTCGCCCGTGACGAGGTCGGCCGCGACGAGGTAGTTCGACCCGAAACCGACCTCGCGCGCGAGCGGCCCGATCCCGCCGCCGAGGAGGAATCCGACGGCTCCCACGTCGGGGGACGACCCCGTGACGGCCGCGAGACCGAGCGGCGTGACGGCGTCGAGCACGTCCCTCCATCTCGATCCTGCGGCGATGCGGGCCGTGCGCGCCGGCTCGTCGACCTCGACTCCGGTCAGGCCTGCGGTGCTCAGGGCGATACCGCCGTCGATCCCGCGCGCGAAGCCGTGACCCGTGCTGAAGACGGTCACCGGCAGGCCGAAGCGCTGGGCGGTGCGGACGGTCGCCTGGACGTCGTCGGCGGACGTGGCGTGGACGACGTAGTCGGGGCGGTGCTCGACCGCGACGTTCATCCCGGAGAGCCGGGCGTCGGGGTCGGTGCCGGCGAGGACCCGGCCGGTCACGCCCTGTGCGAGCGCGGCGAGCACGACGTCCTGCGTGGTCTCGTGGGCAGTCATGGAAGTCCCTCTCGGACGATGGGAGCGCGGAGCAGCGCTACCCCAGAGAGAGGGTTGGGAGCGCTCCCGGTGACATGTCCGCCGAGGGTGACGGAAATGTCCGCCGAGGGTGACGCCCGCCTGCGCCCAGGGTGCCCGAAACGTCCGCCGACGGTGACGCTCCCCCGCGCCCACGGTGACCGCGCGCACGGTGACCCCGCGCGCCATGATGAGCGAGGGCGCGCCGCACGCCCCGGACCCGAGGAGCGACGATGCCCCACCCCGCGACGGACCAGCCCACCCCCCAGCCCCCCACCCGGCCCGACGGCCGCCCGCCCCTGCGCGGGACGCCGTCCCCCGAGCAGCGCAAGGAGGAGGGCCGCGCCGCCCGCGCGCTCCTGCACCGCCGCGGGACCGCTTCCTGGGAGCCTGCCGCCGACCGCCGCGACCCCGTCGCGATCCTCCAGGCCCAGAACGCCAGCCGCGTCCCCGAGCTCGTCCCGCTGCGCATGGGTCGCATGGCCGCGACGCCGTTCTCGTTCTACCGCGGGGCCGCGGCGGTCATGGCGGGAGACCTCGGGGTCGGGCCCAGGACGGGACTGACCGTCCAGCTGTGCGGCGACGCGCACCTCGCGAACTTCGGCGGCTTCGCCTCCCCGGAGCGTTCGCTCGTGTTCGACATCAACGACTTCGACGAGACGCACCGCGGCCCCTTCGAGTGGGACGTGCAACGGCTCGTCGCGAGCCTCGAGATCGGGGGCCGTCACCGCGGCATGTCGCACCACGAGCGCGAGCGGATCGTGCTGGGCGCGGGGCGGGCCTACCGCGAGACCCTGCGGTCCTTCGCGGACCTGGGCCACCTCGACCTGTGGCACGTGCAGCTGCGTGGCGACGAGATCGTCGACAGGTGGCGCGGCTCGGTCCCGCCGGCCGTCATGGAGAACCTCCGCAAGGCCCTGCGGAAGGCGCGCACGAAGGACCGGCAGAAGGCCCGCCGTCGGCTCACGGTCCTCCACGACGACGGCGAGCTGCGCTTCCAGAGCAACCCGCCCCTGCTCGTGCCCGTGCGCGAGCTCTTCGACGCCGACGAGCAGGCCCGTCTCCTCGGCGTCGTGACCACGGCCCTCGCGACGTACGGCGAGTCGCTCACGGGAGCCCGCCGCATCCTGCTCGAGCGCTACCGCCTGGTCGACCTGGCGCGGCGCGTGGTCGGGGTGGGGAGCGTCGGGACGCGCTGCTGGGTCGCGCTGCTCGTGGGCCGGGACAACGACGACCCGCTGTTCCTGCAGGTCAAGGAGGCCGAGCCGTCGGTGCTCGAGCCGTACACCTCGGCGAGCCCCTACCCCGAGAACGGGCGGCGCGTGGTCGAGGGGCAGCGCCTCCTGCAGGCGACGAGCGACGCCCTGCTGGGCTGGAACACCGTGCACGGCGCCGACGACCGTCGCCACGACTACTACTTCCGCCAGCTCTGGGACTGGAAGGTCTCGGCCGACCTCGAGACCATGCTCCCGGTCGCCATGGCCGCGTACGCGCAGATGTGCGCGTGGGTCCTCGCGCGCGGCCACGCCCGCTCGGGCGACGCCCTCGCGATCAGCGCGTACCTCGGCAAGGGCGACGTCGCGGACCGCTCGTTCGCCGAGTTCGCGAAGCGCTACGCGGACCAGAACGCCCTGGACCACCGGGCGCTCGTGGACGCGATCGCCGCGGGCGACGTGGAGGCGGTCCTGGGCGTCTGACGCCTGGGCTGTCTTCCAGGCCCGACGGCGCCGCTCACCCCGGGCGGCACCGTCGGCAGGACGCGGGGGCGACTCGCCGCGGTGGGGTCAGATCTGGTCGAGGCGGCGCAGGATCGCGCCCTCGCGCAGGGCCCACGGGCAGATCTCGACCTCGGCGACCTTGAGCGCCTTCATGGTCTCCTCCGCGACGACGCCTCCGGCCACGATCTGGTACGTCCTCTCGGCCGTGATGCCCGGCAGCTCGGTGCGGCCCGTGGCGGGGATGCGCGCGAGGCGCGGAACCCAGTCGGAGAGCTGCGAGCGCTCCATGCGCCACCGCTCCTCCGGCCCGACGACCGCGACCTTCATGCCCGCGAGCCGCGCGAGCGACCGGAACGTCTTGGACGTCGCGACCACGTGGTCCGGGCGCGGCAGCCGCTTGACCTCGCCGAGCGCCCCGGCCAGCACCTCCCGGACATGAGCCCGGAGCGCGGCGACCTGCTTGGCCGAGGGCGGGTCGTCCGGCAGGAACTCGATCGTCATCCGTCCGGCGCCGAGCGGCACCGAGACCGCGACGTCCGGCTCCTCGTCGAGGCCCGACGCGATCTCGAGCGAGCCCCCACCGATGTCGAGCACCATGAGCCGACCCGACGCCCAGCCGTGCCAGCGGCGCGCGGCGAGGAACGTCAGGCGCGCTTCCTCGGGCCCAGAGAGGACCTCGATCGGCACGCCCACGCGCTCCTCGATCGCGGCCAGCACCTCGGCGCCGTTGCTCGCCTCGCGCAGCGCCGACGTGGCGAGCGCCAACGACTCCTCGACCTCGTACTCGCGGGCCAGGGCCGCAGCCTTGTCGGCCGCATCCAGGAGGGCGTCGACCCCCTCGGCCGAGATCGAGCCGTCCGGCTGGAGGTACCGCATGAGGCGGACCACGGACCTGCCCGACGCCGCCGGGTCCGGACGCGCGCCCCGCTCGGCGTCCACGACGAGCATGTGGACCGTGTTGGAACCGATGTCGAGCACTCCCAGTCGCATCCGCCCACGGTAACCGCCCCCGCCTGGGGCACGCGGGAGCCCGCACCGCGGCTGCCGCCCCACATGGGGAGTTCTCTCCCTGTCGACGCCTACGCCCCGTCCGCTAGGGTGTGGCCCGCCGTCCAGCCCCGAGAGACGAAGTAGGCATGCCCGACATCCAGCTCGACCTCGCCGCCATGGCGGACACCGCGACCCTCCTGCGCAGGCTGCGCGAGGAGTTCCTCGCCGCCGAGGAGTTCAACCGTGGCCTCGCCGACGCCGCAGGACACTGGCACCTGAGCGGCGCGATCGGCGACTTCGCGAGCGCGTGGAACGTGCGACGCGAGCAGCTCGGCGAGGAGATCCAGGCCGTCGCCGACCTGACGCAAGCGGTGTGCGACACGTTCCACGAGGTCGACGCCGCCATGGCCGCCCAGCTGCGCACCGTGGAGCTCTGACATGGTCCACGCCTCGGCCGTCCACCTCATGCCGCCGCTCACAGGAGAGCCCGACACGCTCGCCCTGGCAGCGGACCGCTACCTGTCGGTCGCGGAACAGATCCGGGCGGTGAGCCGCGGGCTCGCCGACCTCGCCGACCGCAGCGAGTCCTTCGGTCGGGCGGCGGACGCCCTCGACGACCGGGCCCTCGACCTCGCCGACGACATCGACGCGACCGTCCCCCGCTACGAGACCACCGCGCACGCGATGAAGGAGTACGCGGTCGTGCTCCGCGACTCCCAGGCACAGGCCGACGCCTCGCTCGTCGTCATCGAGGACGCCCGCACCCACCTGTGGCCCCTGTACACGAAGCGCGACGAGGCCGAGTCGGACCTTCGCGACGCAACGGCGTCCGGCGCCCCCGCACACGTCGTGGACGCCCTGTACGACGCCCTTCGCGGGCTCACCCTCCAGATCCAGGAGCACGAGGGCTCTCTCGACATCGCGCTCCACAGCTTCGCGGAGGCCGAGGAGACGAAGGACCTCGCGGCCCGCCGCGCCGCCGACGCGATCCAGCCCGTCCTCGACCAGCTCAACGACAGCTTCGGGGACAAGGTCGGGGCGTTCTTCGCCCCCGTCGGGGACTTCCTCGCGATGATCGACACGTGGATAGACAGCGTCCTGGAGCAGGTGCTGCAGTGGCTGTCCGACCTGGTGATCGTCGTCCTCGCCCTCACCGTCCTGGTGACCGCGTTCGTCCTGTACTCGCTCTCGGTCCTGTTCGGGGTGATGACCTGGGACCAGGTCCTCGACGCCGGGATCGGCGCCACGATGCTCTTCCTCAAGGGGCTCGCGCCAATCCTCGTGCCCGTGCTGCAGACCGAGGTGGGCAAGCCGACGCCGGAGATGCGGCTCACGGGGGCGACGGCGAAGTCGCCCACGAACGACCCGTACTACCGAGCCTTCGAGGACGCCGCGACCGTGGACGAACTCGGCGAAGCCGACACGACGGTCGTTCAGATCGTCAGAGTCGGGACTGGGCCAGACGGCCTGCCCATCTGGCGGGTGATCCCGCCCAGCACGCAGGACTGGGAGCTGGGCAGCGACACGGGGGCCGCGAACGACCTGGGGTCCAACCTGACCCTCATGCTGGCTCCTGACCAGAAGGCCGCGTACGAGCGCATGGTGCTGCAGGCCATGGAGAAGGCCGGTATCGGGCCGGAGGACCACGTCATGATGGTCGGCTTCAGCCAGGGCGGCATCCTGGCCGGCAAGTTCGCCGCTGATCCGGACCTCCCGTACAACATCGAGGCCATCGTCGTAGCGGGAGCGCCGATCGACGCCATGGGCATCCCCTCGGACGTCTCTGTCGTCTCGCTCCAGCACCGGGGCGACCCGGTTCACCGACTGGACGGGATGGCACCGCCCCCACCGCACGACAACTGGGCCACAGTAGAGACGGACACGTGGGCGGGACCCACCGCACCTGCATCCAGCCCGTTCTTCGACGCAGGTCGCCACGACGCCGCGAAGTACTCCATCACTGCCGAGCATCTCTCCAACGGGTCGCTCCACGATGGCGGCTACGTCCCGTCCGCCACCCAGTCGACCTTCGAGGCCATCAGGGCGGACCAGGCGATGTTCTTCGCCGACACCGAGACCTACTACACCTACGAAGGAAGCGAACAGTGACTTTCTCCCCTCGGCGTCGCACCGCGACCGGTGTCGCCCTTGCCGCACTCCTGCTCCTGACCGGCTGCTCGGGCTCCTCCGAGAAGGACGCAGAGAAGATCCGCGAAGCCATCCTCGACAACGCCCCCGGCGTCGAGGACGCCATCGTGCGCTACAACACCGACATCTTCACCAACAACCTCAGCATCCAGCTCTCCATGCCCACGACAAGCAGCACAGACGACGAAGCCCTGACCACCGCCATCGTCGAAACCCTTGAACAGGCCTGGAACACCTCACCCTCAGAACCCTCGAACATCCGCATCCGTGTCAGCGTCGTCCCCTTCGCCGAAGGCGACCGCATCGGAGATCCATCTGCCGTCACCTTGAACGGCCGAGGAGTCGACGAGGCGCTAGGCCTCTACTCCGACGTGTCCTGGGACGTCCTGACTGTCTCAACGGAAGAACTGACCGAGCGCTTCGGGCCACGGGACGGCTCGTGAGCGTCAACCAGTCAAGCCGCCCAAGCCTGCCTCGCAGTGTTCGTCCAGGTCACGCACATCTCATCCATGGCACCGGTCGCAGCGACGTCCGTCGTGACCAGCAGCGTCGCACCACGACCGGTGTCGTCCTCGCCGCGCTCCTGCTCCTGACCGGGTGTTCAGGCTCCTCCGAGAAGGACGCCGAGAAGATCCGGGAAGCCATCATCGACAACGCCCCCGGCGTCGAGGACGCCATGGTGCGATACAGCACCGACGTTTTCGTCAACAACCTCAGCATCCGGCTCGAAGGCAGAGCACTCGACACGTCCCTCGGACTCGAGAACGACGCCTACAGGTTCACCCTGTCCGTTCCCACACACGAACTCGCGCAACGCTACGGACCGCAGGTGGCCCCGTGACCCACCACGCGCTGAGCGTCCGCACCACGACCCGAGACGAGGCAGACCCACGATGAGCGCCGCGACGACCGGCCCGTCCGCCCCGCAGGAGCCTCTTGTGCCCGCTCCCCTCCCGCGGCTTCGCCTGCGCCTGCCGGGGAACTGGTGGCAGGTCCCGTTGCACGACCGCACCGAGGCGCGCGCCTCGGTGCGACGCCTGGTCGCCGCCACGGTGGGCCCCGCCGACGACCGTGCCGCCCTGAGGATCGAGCTCGAACGGCGCGTCCTGGGAGCGCTCGACGACGCCATCGACGGGGACGGACAGGCGTTCCACGTGGCCCTGTCGATCGTCCCGGGGGCGCCGATCCCCGTGACCGCGATGGTCTCGCTCCCCGCGCAGCAGCTCACTCCCGCGGTCGGCACGAGCGCGACCGCGACCATGGCGATCCTCGAACGCGGCCTCGCGGACCTCACCCCGGGCGGGGCCGGGGCGCTTCACCGCTTCACGGCGGGTCCCTCCGAGGTCGCCCGGCGGACGCGCAGGCACGTCCTCGTCGACCCGGACAGCGACGAGACCCTCCCGACGGTCGCCGTCGAGTACTGGATGACGGTCCCCGGCACCAAGCGGTTCGTCCTCGTGGCCTTCAGCACTCCGGCCGGCGAGCTCGAGGAACCGCTCACGGGGCTCTTCGACCAGATCGTGCGCGTCAGCTCCTGGGAGTGACACCAGCCGCGCGCCGGCATCGCCGGGGCTGGCCCTCCCCGTCGCACGAGCCGCCGGTGCCGCCGGAGCGGCTGGTGGCGGCGTCTACGTCAGGTGGTTGGCGTCGTTCATCGAGCTGTTCGACCGCCCGGTGACGCGCCTGACGTGCGCATCCGACCCGCGCTCGTCGAGCGTGACGGACTTGGTGTCGCGGCGGTGGTCGTGCCGCTTGCCCGTGTTGCGGTACCGCGCCCACGTGAACCAGTAGAACAGCGGCCCTGCGAGCAGCAGCACCACCACGACGACGGCCTTCACGGCCTCCTCCTCCCCGGAGGAGGAGGCGACGGTGAGTGCGTCCAGGGCGAGCGCGTGCATCAGAACCCGATCATGACGAAGAGGGCCGCGACGGCCGCCACGGCCTCGACGACGACGGACACCGCGAGCAGGCGGCGGTGGTTGACCGGGACAGACCCCATGGTCTCGCCCGTGCGGCCGTTGACCGCGACGTAGTGCAGCAGCGACGACCCGTTCTTGCGGACCTCGTGGTACGAGTACAACCACACGGGCAGGTAGGCCGCGACCCACCGCTGCCCGACGACGTCGAGCCGTTCGCGGTCCCACCGCACCCCGCGGTCGTAGAAGTCGATCATGTCGCGCGCCCGGAACCGGGCAATCTCCTTCGCCTGCGCGAACGCGGGATCGCGCAGGTCGTCGACGTCGCTGTCGCGGCGCTCGGCCGTGAACCCCGACAGGTAGTTCGAGTCGTAGCGCACGGCGTTCTCGACGTCGAACGGCAGGATCGTGTTGATGACGTTGTTCGTCCGGGCCTTGCCGCCGTGGTCTCGCCGGTCGGCCGAGGACTCGATCGTGAGGTCGTCGACGTGCAGGTCGAACTCGCGCACGACGTCGTACAGGTCGTAGTCGTAGCGGGTCTCCGTCGTGTCCTTGCCGTCGGAGCCCCGGACGGTCACGGTGTACCTGCGCACGAGGTGCTCACCCTGCCCCTCGAGGCGCGCCTTCGCATTGAGGTCCGCGACGAGGTACGGAAGGTAGACGCCGACGACGTTCTCCGGGCTGAACTCCGCCCGGAACCGGGGGTGCGCGTAGAACTGGCGTCGGCCGACGAACTGCCGGATGCCCACGACCGCGTCCTCCTTGGGGAGGCGGAACGGCAGCAGGACGTCGGGCACGGCCCCGTTGGGGACCTGCTGGTTCACCGACAGGACGTTGCGGCACCAGTGGCAGCGGGCCTGGGTGCCGTGCGCGGTGTCGACGACGACGTCGGCCCCGCAGCCCGCGCAGCGGAACGTCAGGATCTCCTCGGCGGACGGCACGATGTCGGCGCTGCCCGAGCCCAGGACGACGCCCTCGAGCCCGCCGATGTTCCCGTCGAGCCCGAGGTCGGCGAGCGTCACCGTGCTCACCCACTCGTAGCGACAGAAACCGCACCGCAGCGTCGCCTTGGCGACGTCGTACGCGATCTCGGTCGCGCCGCACCGGATGCACTTGACGAGGCCGTCGGTCGCGCCGGTGTCGGTCCGCACGACGGTCGGGCCGCCCGTCGGGCCGCCAGCCGACGGAGGCCCGGCGTTCGTCGTCGGGCCGGCTCCCGGCGGGGGCGGGCCCTCGGGGACGGGAGCCGACTGCGGCTCGTGAACGGTCATGGCCTCAGAACCCGAGGATCTTGGCCTTGGCGGCGTCGTAGTCGGCCTGGGTGATGAGGCCCTGGTCGAGCAACGACTTGAACTGGGTGAGCTTCGCGACCGGGTCCTCCGCGGCCGGGGCGGGCGCGGCCGGCGCCGCCGCCTGCTGGACCGGGACCTGCTGGACCGGCACGACGGGCTGCTGCAGACCGGACATGGCGCCGCCGGCGGCGTTCATCCCCATGCCGAGGATCGCCATGTTCGCGGCGCCGCCCGGGTTCTCCCCCGCGGCTTGGATGCCGCGCGCGGCGGCCTGCTGCAGGAACGAGTTCCCACGGGCCCCTGCGAGCGCGTCGGCCTTCTTGACGTCACTCAGCAGCGCGCGCGTGTCGTCGTCGTACTCGATCGCGGCGAGGGCGACCTTGACGATCGACAGTCCGCGGTAGGACGTCCACTGGTAGCCCTCCTCGACGGCCCCCGCCAAGGACAGCGCAAAGCCGACCGAGTCGCTCTGGATCCGGGTGATCCGGTTCCCCTTGTCGGGGTCGTTGGTGTAGCTCGAGAAGGCCGCCGCGAGCGAGCCGACGACCTCGGTGAAGAGCTGGCTCGCGGCGTCGTTGTCGAGGTCGGAGAAGTCGAAGACCTTCGCGCTCGCCCCGAGGTACGTGAGCGGCACGAACTGCTTGACGAAGAGGATCGGGTCGACGATGCGCAGGGAGTACGTGCCGCGCGTGATCGCGCCGACCTGGGCGCCGAGGTAGGCGTCGTCCCAGTAGATCTCGGACTGCGTGCCGAACCTGTTGTTCGGCAGCTCCTTGAGGTTCACGTAGAAGCCGAGCTGCTGCGACCCGGGCTGCCCGCCGAACTTGAACCGCTCCCACGTGGTCTTGATCAGCGGGCTCAGGAAGCCGTTGGCGGCGAAGATCGACTGGGAGTTCTGGTCGTCGGACGTGTACAGGTACCCGCCCGGCTCGGCCACGAAGCCCGTGAGGGCACCGTCCTGGAAGGTCAGGAGCCCGTAGCCCTCGGGGACGACGAAGCGGCTCCCGTTGGTGATGATGTTCGCCGAGCCCTTGGTGTTCGCCCCGCGCCCGGCGTTGCGCCCCTGCGCGACGGCCGGGAAGAGCGCGGCGGTCGGCGCGAGGTTCGTCGGCGGCGTCAGGAAGTCCTTCCACTGGTCCGCGAGCGTGCCTCCGAGGGCACCAGCAAAGGCCTTGATGAATCCCATCGAGCTCTCCGTCCGATCGGGCGGACGGCGCCGCGCGTGACCTGTTTCGTCGCGTCGGGCCGGGGGGCCCGCCCGCGACCCGCACAGTATCGGAGTTCTGCCCCGGAACGGAACGATCGCGTGGATACGGGACCACTCGTCCCGTGCTGCGGTCGAGGGTGACGCACGGGACCGCCGACGGTGACGCGCCCGACCGCCGACGGGTGACCGACCAGCCCGCCGACGGTGACGCGCCGGATGACAGGATGTTCCCCGTGACCTCCCCCTCCCCCCTCGCAGAACCCCTGAAGACCGTTGGCTGGATCCACGTCGTGGACGGTCGGCTGCTCGTCGTCCGCAGCCGGGACAACGACCTGTTCTTCATGCCGGGCGGCAAGCTCGATCCCGGCGAGAGCGACGAGCAGGCCCTGGTCCGGGAGATCGAGGAGGAGCTCGGCGTGCTGCTCGACCCGACCACGGTGCGGTCCGGGTTCGTCGCCGAGGCGCCCGGTCACGGCCTCGGCGGGCGGCTCGTGCACATGCACTGCCTCTACGCCGAGCCGCTGCCCGGGTCCCCCGAGCCGGCACCCCGTGCCGAGGTCGGCGAGCTCACCTGGGTCGGTGCGCAGGACGCGCACCGGGTGCCGCCCGCGGGCCGGATCGTCCTGGAGCGCCTGGCGGCGACCGGCGAGCTCGCGGCCTGACCCTGCGGGCCGGCCGGCCGAGCGGGCCGGCCGAGCGGGCGGGCCGGGCCGGCCAGCCGAGCCGGCCAGCCGAGCGGGCCTGCGGCGAACATGCGGTTGCCGTTCGCCGAGCATGCGGTCAGCGTCCGGATCCGGCCCGATCGCGACGCCGACCGCATGTTCGGCACCGAGAGGTCGGCTCAGCGGCCGGCGCACACCTCGTCGCGGCCCGACACGTCGGCACCCAGGATCGCCGCCTCGGCGTCGGCCACCACGGCCGAGGCCTCCTCGCGGGCCGCGGCCAGCGCCGACGCCCGTGCCGCGACGATCGCGTCGTGCAGCTCGGCGTGCACGCGTCGCCGGACGGAGCGGGCGAGCGCCTCGGTGTCTGCATCGTCGACCTCGCCGCCCGCGGCACGACGCTCGGCCACACGTTCGGCGACCTCGGCCGCGATGCGCCGGTCGGCGTCGTCGAGCAGCGCGACCACGGCCGTGTCGGCCGCGCGCCCCAGGCGGGTCTCCTCGAAGTCCTGCGTCGCACGGTCCACGATCGTCCGCGCCTGCCCGACGACGAGCGACCCCAGGGCGGGTGAGTGCGCCTTGAGGGAGGCCAGGTCGTAGAGCAGGACGCCGTCGAGGTCCGCGACCCGCGGGTCCACGTCGCGGTGAAGGGCCAGGTCGAGGACGACCATGGGCCGGTGCGGCGCCTCGTCGCCGGCGGCCTCCGCGGCGCGGGACCGGGCGCGGACGACCGCGGCGGCGTCGAGCACGTGGCCCAGCACGTCACCCTCGCCACCCACCCCGGTCACCGTCGGCGCACCAGCACCAGCACCAGCACCAGCCAGCGCCCGTCCCCGCGCACCGCTGCACGACACGACGAGGTCGGCGTCCTCGAGGGCCGCCACGAGGTCGGTCACGGCGGCGACGCCGCGGTCGGCCGCGAACTGCTCGGCGCGCCCCGAACCCGAGTACACGCGCACGTCGTCGCAGCCGCGGGCCCGCAGCGCCGCGAGCGACGCCCCGGCGTAGGACCCGGTGCCGATGAGCACGGCGCGGACCTGGCGCCACGGCGGCAGCTCGGCGCTCGCGAGGTCGAGCCCGAGGGACACGACGGACCGGCCGTTGCCCCCGAGCGTCGTCTCGTTGCTGATCTTCTTGGAGGTCCGCGACGCGGTCTGGAAGAGGAGCTCGAGCGTGGACGAGGTCACGCCGCCCTCGCGTGCTTCCTCCAGGGCGCGCTTGACCTGCCCGGCGATCTCCCGCTCGCCCACGACCATCGAGTCGAGGCCCGCGGCGACCTCGAAGAGGTGGGCGGCGACGTCGGGCCCGGTGCGGGTCGAGAACGCGCGGACCGCGACGTCCTCGCTGACGCCCGACGCCGCGGCGACCAGGCGCGCGACCTCGTGCGACGCGTGCTGCACGCCCCAGCCGTCGACGGGCGACTCGACGTCCAGGTACACCTCGAACCGGTTGCACGTCGAGACGACGACGGCACCGGTGATCGCTTCGCAGGTCGCGACGGCTGCCCGTCCGACCGACCCGGCTCCGGTGGACAGGAGCTCGAGGGTGGACATGTCCAGCTCGTGGTGACTTGCAGTCATCGACAGGAGAACCACAGTGCTCCGATTCAATCACCGCGTCGGGCACAAGGCAGAATCGGTTCTTGTGACGTTCACCGCGCTTTCCGACAACCACCCTCTCGTCGACGGTCGGACGACGAATTCTCCGCTCGTGCGCGCATTGCGCGGCGAGCGGCCGGAGACCACCCCCGTGTGGTTCATGCGACAGGCCGGGAGGTCGCTGCCCGAGTACCGCGAGCTGCGCCAGGGCATCGGGATGCTGGACTCGTGCCTGCGCCCGGACATGGCGAGCGAGATCACGCTCCAGCCGGTGCGCCGGCACGGCGTGGACGCGGGGATCTTCTTCTCGGACATCGTGATCCCGCTCAAGCTCGCGGGGGTCGAGGTGGACATCGTCCCGGGCGTGGGCCCGGTCATGGGCCAGGCGTACCGGACGCCCGACGACGTCGCGCGCCTCGTGGAGCACGAGCTCACCCCGGAGTCGCTCGCCCCGGTGACGGAGGCGGTCGCGCTCACGGTCGCGGCGCTCGGGTCGACTCCTCTCATCGGTTTCGCGGGGGCGCCGTTCACGCTCGCGGCGTACCTGGTCGAGGGGCGGCCGTCGCGCGACCACCTCGCGGCGCGCACCCTCATGCACGCGGACCCCGAGTCGTGGGCGCGGCTCACGGCGTGGACGGCGCAGATCACGGGCGCGTTCCTGCGCGCTCAGGTCCTCGCGGGGGCCAGCGCGGCCCAGCTGTTCGACTCGTGGGCCGGGAGCCTGTCCCTGGAGGACTACCTCGCGGGCGCCAAGCCGGGGAGCACGGTCGCGTTGTCGCAGGTCAGCGACCTGGGTGTGCCCGCGATCCACTTCGGGACGGGCACGGGGCACCTGTTGGGCGCCATGCGTGACTCGCTCACGGAGGCGGGCGTGACGCACCCGACCGTGGGTGTCGACTACCGCACGCCGCTCGACGAGGCCGCGGCCACGCTCGGCGGGTACGTGCCGGTCCAGGGCAACATCGACCCGGCGCTGCTCGCGGCACCGTGGCCCGTGCTCGAGGCGCACGTGCGCGACGTGCTGCGTCGGGGGGGCGCGGCTCCGGGGCACGTCGTGAACCTCGGTCACGGCGTGCCGCCCGAGACGGACCCGACGGTCCTGACCCGCGTGGTCGAGCTGGTCCATTCCGTCCGGAACGTGTCAGAACCTGCGTGACCTCGGGGTCACGCACGGTCTGACACACCCTCGCAGCGGGGGCACACTTGACGTGTGCACCCCGTTGCTGATGGATCGTCCGGCCCTTCCCCGTCGTCCGACGCCACGTCCGACGCCTCGTCTCACGGCTCGTTCGACGCCGTGGTCGTCGGCGCCGGCATCGCCGGTCTGACCGCTGCGCGCACCCTGCGCCGTCGCGGCCTGCGGGTCCTCGTCCTGGAGGCGGCCGACCGCCCGGGCGGTCCCGTGCACGGCGACAAGCTCGGCTCGACCGGCCTGTCCGTCGACGTGGGAGCCGAGTCGTTCGCGGCGCGCGGCTCCGCGGTGGGCGACCTGGTCACCGGCCTGGGTCTGACGGTCGTCGAGCCCGCTCCGCTCAGCGCGTGGGGTTACGCCGCGAGCCGCGCGTTCCCGCTGCCGAAGGCCGGGATCATGGGCATCCCGGCCCACCCGTTCGCGGCGGACGTGCGGCGCGCGGTGGGTTGGCCCGGTGCACTGCGGGCCGGGCTGGACCGGGTCAAGCCGCGCCGCTGGGTCGACGAGGAGAACCTCGAGACGTTCGCGCGCTCGCGCCTGGGGCGCCGTGTCGCGGAGCGCCTGGTGGCCCCGGTCGCCGCGGGGGTGCACTCGGCTCCGCTCGAGCGGCTCGACGTCGACGCGGTCGCCCCGGGCCTGCGCGAGGCGTACGCCCGGGAGGGTTCGCTGACGCGCGCGGTCGCGGCGATGCGCGCGCAGGCGCCGGCCGGCTCGGCGGTGCGCGGCATCGAGGGCGGCATGCACCGCCTGGTCGAGGAGCTCGTGCTCGCCGTGACGAGCGAGGGCCCCGACGGCGCCGCACCGGCCGGGAGCACCGGCCCTGCCGGGGTGCTGCTCACGCGCCACGAGGTGGTGGACCTGAGCCGCGCCGTGGGCGGGGGCTGGAACGTCCAGGTCGAGACCCCCAGCGGCCCGGAGACGTTCCGTGCCCCGCGTCTGCTCGTGACGACCCCCGCGGTCGTGGACCTCGTGTCCCCGCTTGCGGGCCGCACGGCCGACCCGGTCCCGGACCCCGAGCCGGGCGCCGACATCCGGCTCGTGACGCTGCTGCTCGAGGCCCCCGCGCTCGACGCGGCCCCGCGCGGGAGCGGCCTCCTGATCGCTCCGAAGCCGCGCACGTGGTCGACGCGCGACGAGAACCACCGGGCGGGCGCGCACGACCCGGTCCAGGCCAAGGCCCTGACCCACTCGACCGCGAAGTGGCCGTGGCTGGCGGCCCGGGTGGCGGACGCCGTCGGGCCGGGGAACCACGTGGTGCGCCTGAGCTACGGGCGCATCGGGGAGACGGTCGAGCCGACCGTCGACCAGGTGGTCCGCGACGCGTCGGTGCTGCTGGGCGTGGACCTGGAGGGCAAGGTGCGCGAGCACCTGTCGACGCGGTGGAACGGGTCGCTCCCGCCGCCCACGCCCGTGTACCGGCGCGAGGTCGGGGCGTTCGTGGAGCGGGTGTCGCACGTCGACGGCCTGGGGGTCACGGGAGGCTGGATCGCGGGCACGGGGCTCGCGGCGATCGTGGGGCACGCGCAGGAGTCCGCCGAGCAGCTCTGAGCATTTGTCGCGTCGGCGACATTTCCCGACGTGCTGACAATTCGTCTCTTTGTCATGACTTCATGTCAGGTCGATGTCACTCGGTGGACAATTCCCCGGAAATCCGCACCGGACGGGTTGGTGCGCATTTCGACATCACCGCCCGGCAGAGGACACTGGAAGCGTGAGCATTCGTGTCGGAACCCGTGGCAGCGCCCTCGCGACGACCCAGACGGGTCTGGTCGCCAGGCGCATCGAGACCCTGACCGGACGGCCGGTCGAGATCGTGCGCGTCCGCACCGAGGGTGACGTCCGCACCGGCTCGCTCGCCCAGATGGGCGGCACCGGGGTGTTCGTGACCGCGCTGCGCGAGGCTCTGCTCGACGGCCGCTGCGACGTCGCCGTGCACTCCCTCAAGGATCTCCCGACCGGCGCGGCCGAGGGCCTGACCCTCGTGACGCCCGAGCGGGAGAACCCGCGCGACGTGCTGTGCGCACGCAACGGCTGGACGCTGGAGACCCTTCCCCGCGGCGCCAAGGTCGGCACGGGCTCGCCCCGCCGCGCGGCCCAGCTCCTCGCGGTGCGCCCCGACCTCGACGTGCTCGACATCCGCGGCAACGTCGACACGCGTCTCGCACGGGCGCTCGGCCCCGACGCCGACCTCGACGCGGTCGTCCTCGCCTACGCCGGGCTCTCGCGCCTCGGCCGCCTCGACGCGGTCTCCGAGGTCATCGACGTGCGGGTCATGGCGCCGGCCCCCGGCCAGGGGGCGCTGGGCGTCGAGGTCCGGACCGCGGACCTCTCGCCGCTGTCCTCGTTCGACCTCCGGCCCGACGGCGCCACGGACCGTCCGCTCGACCTCGCCGACGTCGTCGCCGGCCTCGACCACCTCCCGACCCGCCTCGCGGTGCTCGCCGAACGCGCTCTCCTCGCACGCCTCGAAGCGGGCTGCGCGGCGCCCGTCGGAGCGCACGCCGTGGTCGAGGACGACGAGATCCGGCTCTCGGCCGTCGTCGCCCGGCTCGACGGCGGGCAGGTCCTCACGCACTCGGCACGGGTCGCGCTGCCGTCACCTGCGGGCGTCGCAGGCAGGGCCGCTGGCGCGGGGGGTCCGTCCGCCGAGGGGCGCGACGTCACCGACGCGCTCGCGAGGGGGCTCGGGGTCCAGGTCGCCGACGCGCTGCTGGCCGCCGGAGCCGCCGAGCTCGCGCCGCTGCGCGCGACCGGGCCAGGAGGTGGCTCGCTCCCCCAGGCCGAGGCGCCTGCGCTCTGGGCCCCTGGCACCGCGCCCTCGGACGACGCCCACGGCTCGGACGACGAGCCCACGGTCGGCGGCACCGACGCCCCCGTGCGCTCGGAGCGGCGCTGATGCCAGGCCGACTGCGCGACCCGCAGCGCGGTCGCGCCCTGCCGCCAGCAGGCCCGGCCCCGGCCGCCGCGAACACCGCGACCTCCGGCCCGCTGACCGGGACCACCGTCCTCCTGCCGCGCTCCCCCGAGCGTGCCGCTCCCCTCGCGGCGCGGCTGCGCGCCCAGGGCGCGACCGTCCTCGTGAGCCCCGCGATCGAGCGTGCCCCCATCGAGGACACCGTGGCGATGGACGCCGCCGTGGCAGACCTCGCGGGCTTCGCGTGGGTCGTGGTCACGAGCGTCAACGCGATCGACGAGCTGATCGCGAGCGCCGCACGCCGGGGCCGCACGCTCGCCGAGCTGTCAGGACGAGCGAGGACCGGAGCGCACCCTGGTTCTGGCACGAGGTGGGCCGCGGTCGGGCCCGCGACTCGGCGAGCGCTCGAGGCCGCGGGGGTCCAGGTGGATCTCGAGGCGGGCGTGAACTCGGCGCGCGGGCTGCTCGCGGCGTTCGACGCGCTCACCGAGGCTCCCGACCACGGGCCCGAGGCCCGGACCACGCTCGACCACCCGGCCGCCGACGCGACGCGGGACGTCCTGCTCCCGCAGGGCGACCTCGCGAAGCCCACCATGGCCGACGGCCTGCGGGACCGCGGCTGGGTCCCGCACGTCGTGACCGCGTACCGGACGGTCGCGCACACGCTCTCCCCGGAGGTCGCGGACGCGTGGCGCGCGGGCGAGGTCGACGTGGTCGTGCTGACGTCGGGCAGCGTCGCGCGCGAGGTCGCGAACCAGCTCGGTGCGGACCCGCACGTCGCGGGCGTCGCGATCGGCGAGCCGACGGCGGAGGCCGCGCACGCCGTCGGGCTGCGGATCGACGCCGTAGCCGCCCAGGCGACCGACGACTCCCTGGCGGAGGCCGTGCTGCGCGTCGCCGCCCACCCGTCAGAACCTCGTCCTGACGACTCATCCCCGACAGAAGGCAGGAACCACCCGTGATCCGTCCCCGCCGCCTGCGCTCGACCCCGCAGATGCGCCGGCTCGTCGCCGAGACCCGGCTGCACGCCGCCGACCTGGTCCTCCCCCTGTTCGTCAAGGAGGGCCTGACCGAGCCCAAGCCGCTCGGGTCCATGCCCGGCATCGTGCAGCACACCGAGGAGAGCCTCGCCGGCGCCGTCGCGCAGGCGACCGCGGCCGGGCTGGGCGGCGTGATGCTGTTCGGCATCCCCGCGCACCGCGACGCGACCGGCTCGCAGGCGGACGCCCCCGACGGCATCCTCAACCGTGCGATCCGCATCGCACGCGACGCCGCTCGGGACGCCGCCGCGGGCACGGGCCGTCCCGCCCCCGTCGTCATGGCCGACCTGTGCCTCGACGAGTTCACCGACCACGGGCACTGCGGCGTCCTCTCGCCGGGCCCGGACGGCGACGTGATCGTCGACAACGACGCGACCCTCGTCCGCTACGCGTCGGTGGCACTCACCCAGGCCGAGGCGGGCGCGGAGGTCGTGGCGCCGTCGGGCATGATGGACGGCCAGGTCGCCGTGATCCGGGAGACCCTCGACGACGCCGGGCACACGGGCGTGAGCATCCTGGCGTACAGCGCCAAGTACGCGAGCGCGTTCTACGGGCCGTTCCGCGAGGCCGTCGACTCGACGCTCCAGGGCGACCGCCGCACCTACCAGATGGACTCGGCGAACTTCCGCGAGGGCCTGCGCGAAGCGGACCTGGACCTGGCCGAGGGCGCCGACATGGTCATGGTCAAGCCCGCGGGCTCGTACCTCGACGTGCTCGCGGCCGTGGCCGAGCGCAGCGACGTCCCCGTGGCGGCGTACCAGGTGTCGGGCGAGTACGCGATGATCGAGGCGGCCGCCGCGAACGGCTGGATCGACCGGCGCGGCGCCGTCCTGGAGTCCGTGCTCGGCATCAAGCGCGCGGGCGCCGACATCGTCCTGACCTACTGGGCCCTCGAGATCGCAGAATGGATTCGGTGACACCGATGACCATCCACCCGACCGGTTCGCCGCTGCGCGCGACCACCCTCCACGACAACCACGAGGCGTTCGTGCGCGCCCAGGGCGCGATCCCGGGCGGCGTGAACTCGCCCGTGCGGGCCTACGGCTCGGTCGGGGGCGACCCGCGCTTCATCGCGAGCGCGCGCGGCGCGTACGTCACCGACGTGACGGGCCGCGAGTACGTCGACCTGGTGTGCTCGTGGGGTCCCGCGCTCCTGGGGCACGCTCACCCCGCGGTCGTCGCGGCCGTGCAGGACGCCGCCGCGCGCGGCCTGTCGTTCGGCGCCCCGACGCTCGGCGAGGTCGACCTCGCGGAGGAGGTCCGCCGCCGGGTCCCCGCGGCCGAGCGCGTGCGTCTCGTCTCGACGGGCACCGAGGCGACCATGACCGCGGTGCGCCTGGCGCGCGGCGTCACGGGTCGCAACCTGCTGGTGAAGTTCGCCGGCTGCTACCACGGGCACGTCGACGCGCTGCTCGCCGAGGCGGGCTCGGGCGTCGCGACGCTCGCCCTGCCCGGGTCGGCCGGCGTGACCGAGGCCAGCGCGGCCGAGACCCTGGTCCTGCCGTACAACGACCTCGAGGCCGTCGAGCGTGCGTTCACCGAGCGCGGCTCGGAGATCGCCGCGGTCATCACCGAGGCGGCACCGGCGAACATGGGCATCGTGCCGCCCGGCCCGGGCTTCAACGAGGGCCTGCGCCGCATCACGGCCGAGCACGGCGCCCTGCTGATCCTCGACGAGGTCCTCACGGGCTTCCGCGTGGGGCCGAGCGGCTGGTGGGGCCTGGAGTCGGGTGCAGCGGCGGGCGTGACCGCGGGCGAGCAGCCCTCGTACACGCCCGACCTGTTCACGTTCGGCAAGGTCGTCGGCGGTGGCATGCCCGTCGCGGCCCTGGGTGGTCCGGCCGCGATCATGGACCAGCTCGCGCCGCTCGGCCCGGTCTACCAGGCGGGCACCCTGTCCGGTAACCCGGTCGCGGTCGCGGCGGGCCTCGCGACGCTGCGCCTGGCCGACGACGCCGTGTACGCCCGCGTCGACCACGTCGCCCATGTCGTGGGGGACGCCGCGAGCGCGGCCCTCGCCGCCGAGGGGGTCCCGCACGCCCTGCAGCGCTCGGGGAACCTGTTCTCGATCATGTTCGGCGACTTCGCCGCCGCGGCCGGGGTGCGTACCTACGCGCAGGCCCAGGCGCAGGACGTGTTCCGCTACAAGGCGTTCTTCCACGCGATGCTGGACGCGGGGGTCAACCTGCCGCCGTCGGTCTTCGAGGCGTGGTTCGTGTCGTCCGCGCACGACGACGACGCGGTCGAGCGCATCCTCGCCGCGCTCCCGGCCGGGGCGAGGGCTGCGGCGCGCGCCCAGCGCTAGACCTCGCACGGGGCGAGGTGCCCGGCGGGGTGAGCTGCGCCGTCGGGCACCTTCCTCCGTGCCCGACGGCGCCGCTCACCTCACGCCCGACCTCGCCGTCGTGAACGGCTCGGCAGGCGGCTCCGGCTCGGTCAGTAGCTGATCTGGCCGACCTTCTTGCCCAGGCTGCGGATCTGGAAGCCGAACGCGATGAGCGCGACGCCCCAGACCAGGGCGACGATCGCGAGGATCCACACGATCGACACGACGCCTGCGCCCACGTTGAACAGGACCAGGACACCGAAGACGAGGGACAGCAGACCCGCGAAGACTCCCCAGCCCCAGCCGCTGCCGGGGACCTTGCGGAGCTCGACGCTCGCGATCGTCTGGAAGATGCCCAGGACGACGGCCCACAGACCGATGATCCACACGAGGACCTCGGCGGTCTTGCCGGGCCACACGAGCAGCACGATGCCGACCGCGACGCTCACGAGGCCGATCGTGACCAGGGCCGCCGTGCCGCCGGTCCCTCGGCGGCGGATACCCTCGACGATCTCGAACAGGCCGTCGACGAGCGTGAAGATCGCGACGATCCAGATGAAGACGACGGCCGTGATCTCGGGCCACACGAGCGCGACGATGCCGAAGAGGATCGCGACGACGCCGCGGATCACTGGCCAGTACCAGACCTGCTTGGCGGTGGTGGAGAAGGCGGTGAGGATCGGGTCCTGCGTGGTCATGGCGGGCTCCTGACGTCGTGTCGTGTCCCGCCAGGAACGCTGGAGCACCGTCCGTGCGGGCTGTTCGACTCTCATCGAACACCTGAAACGGCCGCATGTCGTGGCGAACCGCGCATTCGTCGCGGAGGGACCTTCGCCCCCTTGACAAGGCGATACCCCGCCGGGGTACCTTGGAGGGTTGGTACCCAGTAGGGGTATCCGAGCGAGTGACACGGAGGCCCAGCATGAGCGACACGACCACCCAGCGCCCGGTCGAGCCGGGCCCTGCCCCCGCCCACACCGGCCCCCACGGGTACGCCTCCGACAAGGAGGCCTACCTCAAGCGCATGCGCCGCATCGAGGGCCAGGTCCGCGGCATCGCCCGCATGATCGACGAGGACGTCTACTGCATCGACATCCTCACCCAGGTCTCCGCGGTGACCAAGGCTCTCCAGGCGGTGTCCATCGGACTCGTCGAGGACCACCTCGGCCACTGCGTCGTCGACGCCGCCCGGTCCTCCGAGGCCGAGGGCGCCGCCAAGGTCCGCGAGGCGTCCGACGCCATCGCCCGTCTCGTCCGCAGCTGACACCCCACCCCTCCCCAAGGAGCACCATGAGCACCGTCACCACCCTCGGCGTCACCGGCATGACCTGTGGCAACTGCGTCTCGCACGTCACCAAGGACGTGGGCGCCGTCCCCGGCGTGGAGAACATCAGCGTCGACCTGAACGTCGGCGGCGCCTCCGAGGTCACCGTCTTCTCGGACGACCCGCTCGACGAGGCCGCGCTGCGCGAGGCCGTCGACGAGGCCGGCTACGAGGTCGTGAGCTACGACGTCCAGCTCGACGCCCAGGCCGCGCAGTCGGCCGAGCAGGCCGCCGACCGCAAGGCCCACAACTGCGGCTGCGGCTGCGGCACGGACTCCGCCGCGGACGCCGCGCCCGCCCAGAAGACGTACGACCTCCAGGTCCCCCAGGCCTGACCGCTCGACCCGCCCGACGACGGAGCACCGGCCGGACTCCCGGCCGCCGCTCCGTCGTCGGGCACCGCTCGGACCGCACCCGCCCCCCGCCCGCCGACCGCGGGCCGCGGGCCGCGACGGAGCACCCCACCCGGCGAGACCCGCCGGACGCACCACACTGTCGAGGAGCACCGATGACCACCCCCACCGGCCTGACCGCCGGCCCGACGCTCGTCGAGGTCGACCTCGCGATCGAGGGCATGACGTGCGCGTCGTGCGTCGCGCGCGTCGAGAAGCGGCTCAACCGCGTCGACGGCGTCGAGGCCACCGTGAACCTGCCGCTCGAGAGCGCGCACGTCGTGCTCCCCGAGGGAGTGACGGACGCCGAGCTCGTCGCTGCCGTCGAGAAGGCCGGCTACCAGGCGCGGGTCACGGGGCGTCGCGCGGCAGCGCCTGCGGTCGGGGCGGCGCCTGCGCCCGAACCTGTCCCCGTCGTGTCAGAACAAGCGAGCACCCCGGCTCACGCTGGTTCTGACGACCCGGCTTCGGACGACCCGGCTTCCGACGACCCGGCGGCGGCCGGGACCGCGCCCACCGCGACCGACACCTCGGCCCCCACGCGCGACCGCGGCGCCGACCTCGGGCGCCGCCTCAAGGTCGCCGCGGTCCTCACGCTGCCGGTCGTGCTGCTGTCGATGGTCCCTGCCCTGCAGTTCCCGGGCTGGCAGTGGGTCGTCACGGCCCTCGCGCTGCCCGTCGTCACGTGGGGTGCGTGGCCCTTCCACACCGCCGCCTTCCGCGCGGCCCGCCACGGCGCCTCGACCATGGACACGCTCGTGTCGATCGGCGTGGTCGCCGCGACCCTGTGGTCCCTGTGGGCCCTGCTGCTGGGCGGCGCGGGCGAGATCGGCATGCGCATGTCGGTCTCTCTGCTGCCCTCGCGCGCGCACGGCTCCATGCCCGAGCTCTACTTCGAGGTCGCGGCCGTCGTCACGACGTTCCTCCTCGCGGGCCGCTGGTCCGAGCACCGCTCGCGCCGCAAGGCCGGCGACGCGCTGCGCTCCCTGCTCGCGATGGGCGCCAAGGACGCCGAGCGCGTCACGACCGGTCCCGACGGCCAGCGCGTGACCGAGCGCGTGCCCGTCGCGGCCCTGCGCGAGGGCGACCTGTTCACGGTCCGCCCGGGCGAGAAGGTCGCGACCGACGGCGTCGTGGTCGAGGGCGCCTCCGCCGTCGACACCTCGCTCCTGACGGGCGAGCCCGTGCCCGTCGACGTGACGCCCGGCGACGACGTCACGGGCGCGACCGTCAACACCTCGGGCCACCTGCTCGTCCGCGCGACGCGCGTGGGCGAGGAGACGACGCTCGCGCAGATCGGTCGCCTCGTGAGCCAGGCGCAGACGGGCAAGGCCCCCGTGCAGCGCCTCGCGGACCGGATCTCGGCGGTGTTCGTGCCGATCGTCCTGGTCCTGGCCGTGCTCACCCTGGGGGGCTGGCTGCTCGCGGGGGCGAGCACGCAGTTCGCCTTCACGGCCGCCGTGGCCGTGCTGATCATCGCGTGCCCGTGCGCCCTGGGCCTCGCGACGCCGACCGCCCTGCTCGTCGGCACGGGGCGTGGCGCCCAGCTCGGCATCCTCATCAAGGGCCCCGAGGTCCTCGAGTCCACGCGCCGTGTCGAGGTGATCGTGCTCGACAAGACCGGCACCGTGACGCAGGGCCGCATGGCCCTCGAGCGCGTGGTCACCCGCGAGGGCACGCTCGACCTGTCCTCGGACGCGGCGAGGGCCGCAGCAGGCTCGTCGAGCGAGGCGCCCGACGCCGCCGCCCGCCACGCCCTGCGCCTCGCCGGCGCGGTGGAGGGGCTCAGCGAGCACCCGATCGCGCAGGCGATCGCATCTGCTGCCACGCGAGTCTCAGGGAGCGTCGACGACCCCTCGGCCGGTGCGCCCGTCGAGACCGGGGCCGACGGCGTCGTCATCGGTTCCGCGCAGGTCTTCGACTTCGTGAGCTCCCCTGGCGGCGGCGTGAGCGGCCTGGTCCGCACCGCGCACTCGGGCCTGTCCCCCGCAGGCGCGCTCAACGCGCAGCGGGTCCTGGTCGGGCGCCCGTCGTGGCTCGCCGAGCAGGGCGTCGCGTTCGACGTGCCAGAACCAGCGAGGCCTCAGGGTCACGCCCGCACTGACAACGCGGGGACCGACCTGCGCCGCGCGTTCGACGAGGCCGAGGCCACGGGCGCGACCGCCGTCGTCGTCGCCTGGAACGGAACCGCCCAGGGCGTCCTCGTCCTGCGCGACCCCGTCAAGGAGACCTCGGCCCAGGCCGTGGCCGAGCTCCGCGCGCTGGGGCTGCGTCCGATCCTCCTCACGGGCGACAACGCGGGCGCGGCGCGGGTCGCCGCCCGGCAGGTCGGCATCGCGGAGGAGGACGTGATCGCGCAGGTCCTGCCGCAGGACAAGGTCGACGTCGTCGCACGCCTGCGCGCCGAAGGTCGGGTCGTCGCGATGGTCGGGGACGGCGTGAACGACGCCGCCGCGCTCGCCGGGGCCGACCTCGGCCTGGCCATGGGCACGGGCACCGACGTCGCGATCGAGGCGAGCGACATCACGCTGGTCCGCGGCGACCTGCGCGCGACCGCGACGGCGATCCGGCTCTCTCGCCAGACGCTGCGCGTCATCAAGCAGAACCTGTTCTGGGCCTTCGCCTACAACGTAGCCGCGATCCCGCTCGCCGCCGCCGGGCTGCTCAACCCGATGATCGCGGGGGCCGCGATGGCGATGAGCTCGGTCCTGGTCGTCGGCAACTCGCTGCGCCTGCGCCGAGCGGGCTGAACCCGGCTGCCCCCGGCTGCCCCCGGCTGAACCCGGCTGCCGAGAACGAGGTGGAGGTCGTCATCGTGAGGATGGCGACCTCAACCTCGTTCTCGGCACTCTGCTCGGCAGCGAGTGCCGGTCAGTCCGCCGACGGGCGGCCCGGGCGGCGCGGCGGACGCACGTCTCGTGGGAGCCGCCCCTCGGCGTCGAGTGCCCGGCGCAGCACCATGTCGATCTGCGCGTTGACGCTCCGCAGCTCGTCCGACGCCCAGCGCGCGAGCGCGTCGTGAACCGCCGGGTCGAGGCGCAGCAGGACCTGCTTCCGGTCGGTCCGGGGGCGTCGCGGCGCACCCTCACGCCCGGCGTCCGCACCGCCGTCGGGCCCACCCACGCGCGGCGCACCCTCACGCCCGACGTCCGCACCGCCGTCGGGCCCACCCACGCGCGACGCACCCTCACGCCCGGCGTCCGCTCCGCCGTCGGGCCCCTGCGCGCCGGCCCCCGGCGACCCGCCGGGGGCGGGTGCCGGGACCTCGGGGGTCACGAGTAGAGCGACCCGGCGTTGACGACGGGGGTCGCGCGGCTGTCGCTGCACAGCACGACGAGGAGGTTCGACACCATGGCGGCGCGGCGCTCGTCGTCGAGCGTGACGATCGACTCGGCCTCGAGGCGCTGGAGCGCGTCCTCGACCATGGACACGGCACCCTCGACGATCCTCGACCGGGCCGCGATGATCGCCCCGGCCTGCTGGCGCTGCAGCATGGCCTGCGCGATCTCGGGGGCGTACGCGAGGTTGGAGATGCGGGCCTCGATGACCTCGACGCCCGCCACCACGACACGTGCGGCGACCTCCGCGGCGATCTCCGCCGACACGACCTCCGTCGCGCCGCGCAGCGACTGCTCGCCGGCCTCGGCGTCGTCGTACGGGTGGGACATGGCCACGTGACGCAGCGCCGACTCGGCCTGGACGCGGACGAAGTCGGTGTAGTCCTCGACGGCGAAGCTCGCCTTCGCGGTGTCGGCCACCTGCCACACGACGATCGCCGCGATGTTGATCGGGTTGCCGTCGGCGTCGTTGACCTTGAGCTCGCTCGTCTCGAAGTTGCGGACGCGGACGGACACGCGCTTGCGCGTCGAGAGCGGCACGGTGGCGACGAGCCCGGTACGGCGGATCGTCCCGAGGTACCGGCCGAAGAACTGGACGACGAGCGTCTGGCCCGGGTTGATGACCTTGACGGCGGTGAGCACGAGGAGACCGAGCACGATCGCGACCACGCCGAGCAGGGTGCCGACCGGGGTGCTGCTCATGAACAGGGGGACCGACCCGCCGAGAAGGGCGAGGACGAGGAGGATCGCGAGGCCACCTCCGCCGGCGCCGAGCGACCACGCGGGCTGCTCGGTGACGTCCACGCGGGTGCCGTCGTGCCCGACGGGGCGTCCGCTCGGCTCTCCGCCCAGGGACTCCTGCGGGGGGACGGTGGTGTCGCTCATGACGTGTTCCTCTCGTCGCTGACGGGTGCCGGGCGCCCCGCGTCTATCAAAGTGATATCACATTAACGCGGCGGGCGGAATCGAGGTGCGCAGCGCCGTCGGCGCCGAACATGCGGTTACCGCTGCCCGAGCATGCGGTGGGCGTCGCGAATCACGGGATTCACGACGCCCACCGCATGCTCGGCGCCCGGACGGGGCGGACGGGGGGCCTACTTGAAGCGGCGGCCCTCGTCGCGGCGGTACGCCCACACCGCCAGGACCGCGAACACCACGGTCCACCCCAGCAGCACGACCCACGCGAGCGCGTACGCCGGCTCGCCCGTGAGCGCCTGGACCAGCAGGTCGCGGCCGGCGCGCGTGGGGGTGGCCATCGAGATCGCGTCGAGCCACGGCGGGAACAGGAACGGCGGCAGGAACAGCCCGCCCGCGAACGCGAGCGGGAACAGGATGACCTGCACCACGGGCAGCGCGGCCTTGGCCGAGAGCGAGTACCCGATCGCGATGCCCAGCAGCACGAACGGCACCGACACGAGCAGCACCGTCCCCACGCCCGCGAGCAGCTGGGGCCACGTGACGCTCGCAGCGGTCAGGAGCCACCCGATGAGGATGAGCGGCACGAGCCCGAACAGCGAGAAGACCCCGCCGTTGAGGATGCGCGCGACCATGCGCGGCGCGGGGCCCGCGGGCAGCGAGCGCAGGAACGGGTCGAACGGCAGCGCCCGGTCCTCCGCGACGCCCAGCCCGTAGGTGAACAGGCTCGCGGAGCAGATCGCGAACAGCCCGAGCGACGCGACGGCCGTGGTCGCCGCGACGGGGTCGCCCGCGACCTCCTTCTGCGGCACGACGAAGAAGAACATCGCGAGCGCAGGGAACAGCAGGTTCCCGAGGACCGCGATGGGCACGCGCACGGTCTCGAGGAACTGGTACTTGAGGTGGATCCAGGTGAGGGTCGCGGCGCTGGGCGGGCGCCCGCTCACGCCGGGGGTCGTGGTGGCTGCGTGGGTGCTCATCGCGCGCTCTCCTCCTCGGAGGTCTGCTGGTCCGCGGCGCCCGACGGCGTCGCGCCCGTCGGGGTCCCGGCCTCGCCGTGGTCGGTGGGTGCTGCGCGGGAGACCATCTGCTCGAACGCCTCCTCGAGGCTCGCGCCCCGGATCTCGAGCCCGTGGAACGGCAGACCCGACGTCACGAGCGTGCGGACCAGCTCGTCGGCGTCGGCCGTGTACAGCTCGTAGCGCCAGGCGCCGGACTCCCCCGCGTCCTTGTCTGCGGCGCGCTCGGACCGCACCACGCCCGGCAGGTCGGTCCCCAGGTCAGCGGTGCTGCGCACGACCACGCGCCGCAGCCCGACGCGGCGCAGGATCGCGTCGAGCGTGTCGTCGGCCTTGACCACGCCCTGGTCGATCACGACGACGCGCTGCGCGAGCGCCTGCACCTCCTCGAGGTAGTGGCTCGTGAGGAGCACGGTCCCGCCGCCCGCGTGGTACTCGCGGATCGCGGCCCACAGCGCCTGGCGTGCGCCGACGTCGAGGCCCGTGGTGGGCTCGTCGAGCAGCACGACCCGCGGGCGCCCGACGAGCGAGAGCGCGACCGCGAGGCGTCGCTTCTGCCCGCCGGACATGGCCCCGGTCTGGCGCCCGGCGAGGTCGGACAGCCCGAACTGCTCGAGCAGCTCGCCCGTGGGCACGGGGTTCGCGTAGTGCTTGCCGACGAAGTCGACGACCTCGCGCACCTTGAGCGTCGCGGGCAGGCCTGTCTCCTGCGGCGTGAGGCCCAGGCCTTGGCGGGACGAGGCGTCGCGCGGGTCGCCGCCGAAGAGGCGCACGACGCCCGAGTCCGGCTTGCGCTGCCCGCTCACGAGCGAGAGCAGCGTCGACTTCCCGGCGCCGTTGGGGCCCAGGAGCCCGACGAGCTCCCCGGCCCCGACCTCGAGGGTCACGTCGTCGAGCGCGACGACCTCGCCGAAGTGGCGGGTCACGTGCTGCGCGGACACGAGGGACCCGTGCGGCACGGCCGGGCCTCCTCGTGTCGCGGCGGCAGCCCGCCCCGGACTGACGGCTGAGTGCTGGCTGGTCACGATCCGGCTCCTCTCAGGAGCATGCTCAGGGACTCGGTGTAGACCTCGAAGGCGCGGCGCCCGCGGGGGGTGAGGCTGATGTAGGTGGCCGGGGTGCGGCCCTCGTGGGTCTTGGTGACGGTCACGTACTCGGCGTCCTCGAGCTTGCGCAGGTGCGTCGAGAGGTTGCCTGCGGTCATGTCGAGGAGCTTGCGGAGCTTGGGGAACGCGATCTGGTCGCCCGCGCCCAGCGCCGAGAGCGTCGCGACGACGCGCAGCCGCGCCTGGGCGTGGATGACCGGGTCGAGCTCGACGTCAGGCACGAGCCCCTCCCGCGATCCGGCGCCGCGTCCGTACGCGCAGGACCTGTTCGACGAGCGCCATGAGCAGGAACCCGCCACCGCCTGCGGCGGCCATGACGAGGTAGAGGCCGGGCAGGCCCACGATCGTCGCGGCCCCGGCGACGAGCAGGATCCACACGCCCAGGACGTACAGGCGCACCTCCTGCCACATGGCCCCGCCTGCGAGGTACATGATCCCGACGACCAGGCACGACAGGGAGTTGCTCGCGAGGGACATGACCTCGGGGCTCGCCCCGGCGCGGGCGAGCCCGCCCAGGACCATGCTCATGGCTGCGAACGAGATGAACCAGGCCCAGCCGTAGAGCGCGCCCGAGCGGGCGCTCGCGCCGCGCACGCCGCTCACGCGGGTCATGATGTGCACGATCGTGATCGCCACGGCGCCCACGATGAGGAAGGTGAAGGCGAGGAGGGCCCAGGGCTCGGGCTGCCCGACGACGTCGCTCGCCCCGATCTGCAGGGTCGCCGTGGCGGGAGGGGCGGCCGAGCGCAGCGAGCTGACGTAGAGCGTCGTGTAGCCCAGGAGCCAGGCCAGCCCCCAGACGCCGTAGAGGACCCGGCCGTCGGGTTCGACGTCCTTGGCCTTCTCCTGCTGGGCCGCGATGAGGCGCAGGCTCGCGGCGGGGTCGAGCGGCTGGTCGTCGTCGGGCCCCTGGGCGGGTCCGGCGGGCCGGTCGGACGTCTGGTCGGGCATCTGGTCCGGCACAGGGGCTCCTCCTCCACGAGGATTGTGGTTTGTGTTGCAAACTACTTTGTAGCCTGCCAGGAGTACGGCCTGCGCGCAAGAGCCTCCCTACGCCGAGAAGTGAGTTGAGGCCCCTGATCCACGTGGATCAGGGGCCTCAACTCACTTCTCGGCGTCAGGCGAGGACGGAGCTGCTGCGCGTCAGGACGTCGCGGAGCCCGAGGTCCCGGTCCCCGGAGTGCTCCCGGCCCCCGTGCCTGCACCTGTGCCGGGCTGCTGCTCGAGGTCGGTGGCTCCTGAGCCGGAACCCGCACCCGTGCCACCGGTCCCGCCAGTGTCGCCGCCCGTCCCCGGCGTCGGGTTCGGCTCCGGCGTGACAGGCGTGGTCGGCTCGGGCTCCGGGGTGGTCGGCGCGTCGGTCGGCGCCTGGGTCGGGACCTCGCTCGGGGCCGGGCTCGGCGTCGTGCCCGAGCTCGGCGCGTCGGTCGAGTTGTCCGTCGTGTCGCCGGTCGTGTCTCCCGTGTCTCCGGTCGTCGCGGGCTCGCGCGAGACGACGTGGCTGATCGACGTGCCCGAGCCCTCCTCGCCGCGCAGGATCTCGCTCAGCGGGCGTCCGGCGACGACCTCGACGAGCGTCACGCCCACGATCAGCACGAGGAAGACACCGACGGCCGAGAGGATCAGCGTCTTGCGGCTCGGACGGCGGGACGTCGTGTCGTCGCCGTCCGTGTCGTCGCCGTCCGTGTCGTCGCCGTCCCGGGTGTCGTCCGAGGTGACGCCGTCCTGCTGGCCGTCCGTGCCGTCGTCGGGCCCGTCCGTGGCCGCGGTGCGCAGGTCGTCGAGGCGCGTGCCGCCCACGTCGTCGGCCGAGAGGACCGCGGTGTCGGCAGCCTGACCGTCCGCGCCGACCGCGGGCAGCACACCGGTGCTCTCTGTGGTGTCGTCCGCGCGACCGTCGCTCGCCGAGTGCGACCCCGCGAGCGTCGGCAGCAGGACCTTGCGGCCGTTCTTGCCCACGGGCAGCACCACGCCCGCCTTCATCGCGGCCTTCATCTGCCGACGCGTCTTGAGGATCGAACGCGTGTAGAGGTTGTTCCCGACGACCGTCAGGACCGACGCCACGCCCGCACCGATGATCGTCCCGGCCACGCCCAGGTAGGACAGCAGGACCGTCGAGCTCACGGCAGCGAGCGCGCTCGCGACGACCTGCGTGACGGAGAGGCCTGGCGGCTTCTCGTCGAGGTCGTCGTCGGCGGCGCCCGGTGCGGGGGCGTCTCGGGCGGTCGGGCTGATGGAGGGGGGTCTGTGCGAAGTCACGGTCCTCCCAGGGTAGGAAACGCGTCTGCACGCCCTCCGGACGCCTGTTGACCAACCGACGAGGATTGTGTGAAGACCGCGCAGCGCTCCCCCGCGGCGGGTGCTATAACGGCCAGGTGACCACTCCTCCCGGCACTCCCCCCGAGACCGGCAAGCGCTCGCGCTGGGCCCCGACGACGGCCGACCACCCCGAGACCCGGCGCCGCATCGGTGCCGAGATCTGGATCCTGCTGGGACTGAGCCTCGGCCGGTCGGGCGTGTACGCGATCGTCAACATCGTCGCGCGCCTGACCGAGGGCACCCCGCTCGCCGAGCAGAGCACGAGCCTCAACAACTCCCAGTCACCCCGCCCGTACCTCGACCTGACCTATCAGATCCTCAGCATCGGCTTCGCGCTCATCCCGGTCGCGCTCGCGCTCTACCTGCTCTCGGCGCGCGGCCGGTCGGTCACCCGGGCCATCGGGCTCGACGGCAGCCGCCCCTGGCGCGACACCGGGTGGGGGTTCGCGCTCGCCGCGGTCATCGGCATCCCGGGCCTGGGGCTGTACGTGGTGGGGCGGGCCCTGGGGATCACGGTCGAGGTCAACCCCGCCAACCTCGCCGACTACTGGTGGACCGTGCCGATCCTGATCCTCGCGGCCCTCCAGAACGGCCTGCTCGAGGAGGTCATCGCGGTCTCCTACCTGTTCGAGCGCACCAAGGACCTGGGCTGGGGGCGCGTGAAGTTCGTCGTGTGGAGCTCGCTGCTGCGCGGCTCGTACCACCTGTACCAGGGCATCGGCCCGTTCGTCGGGAACGTGGTCATGGGTGTCGTGTTCTCGTGGTTCTACACCAGCAGATGGGGGCGAAACCGCGTCGTGCCGCTCGTGATCGCCCACACGATCCTCGACGTGGTCGCGTTCGTGGGCTACGCCCTGCTTCCGCGCGAGTGGCTCGAGGCACTGGGCGTCGGCTAGCCGAAACTCAGTTGCCGCGGCACGCCGCTGAGTGCGGAGCAGCTGTCGTCAGAACCGCCGTTCGACAGCAACTGCTCCGCACTCGGCGGACGGGCGCGAGGACCGTCAGGCGCGCAGCGCCGCCAGCTCCTCCCGGCGCGCGGCCTGGAGCACCGGGTCCGGCACGGGCAGCGACGCCAGGAGCTGCTTGGTGTACGTGTGATGCGGGGCCCCCAGCACCTCGGCCGACGTGCCCTCCTCCACGAGCCGGCCCCGGTAGAGCACCGCGATCCGGTCGGCGAGCAGGTCCACGACCGCGAGGTCGTGACTGATGAACAGGCACGCGAACCCCAGCTCGCGCTGGAGCTCGGCGAAGAGGTCGAGCACGCGCGCCTGGACCGACACGTCGAGCGCCGACGTGGGCTCGTCCGCGACCAAGAGCTCGGGGTCGAGCGCGAGCGCCCGGGCCAGGCTCGCGCGCTGGCGCTGCCCGCCGCTCAGCTCGTGCGGGTACCGGTCGCCGTACGAGCGCGGGAGCTGGACCGACTCGAGCAGCTCGTCGACCCGTCCGCGCGCGTCGCGCGCGTCCCCCGCCCGCCCGTGCACCACGAGCGGCTCGGCCACGCACTCGGCGATCGTGAGCAGCGGGTTGAAGCTCGACGCGGGGTCCTGGAAGACGAACCCGATGCGCGGCCGCACGGGTCGCACGTCGCGCTCGCGCGCACCCCGCATCTCGATGCCCAGCACCGACAGCGACCCGCCCGTCACGGGCGTGAGCCCGCCGATGGCCCGGCCGATGGTCGTCTTGCCCGAGCCCGACTCCCCCACGAGTCCCAGCACCTCGCCGGGCCGGATCGACAGGTCCACGCCGTCGACGGCCACGAACGCGGGCTTGCGGAAGCGGCCCGGGTACTCGATCCGCAGCCCCTCGGCCACGACCACGGGCGCGCCCTCTGCCCAGCCGTCGGCGCGCGCCTCGACCCGTGCGGCCGCGTTGACCACGCCCCCGCCGACGCGGGGCACGGCCCCGAGCAGCGACCGCGTGTACTCGGCCTGGGGGTCCTCGAACAGCGACCGGACGTCCGCCTGCTCCACGACCTTGCCCTGGTACATCACGGCCACACGGTCCGCGAGGTCCGCGACGACGCCCATGTTGTGCGTGATGAGGACGATCGCGGTCCCGAACTCGTCGCGGCAGCGCCGCAGCAGGTCGAGGATCTCGGCCTGCACGGTCACGTCGAGCGCGGTCGTCGGCTCGTCGGCGACGATCAGCCCGGGGTCGAGCGCGAGCGCCATCGCGATCACGACGCGCTGCTTCTGCCCGCCCGAGAACTGGTGCGGGTACTTGTCCACCGCCGTCTCGGGGTCGGGGATGCCGACCCGGCGCAGCACGTCGATCGCCTGCCTGCGCCCTTCCGCGCGTCGCACGCGCCGGTGCGCGCGGAGCCCCTCGACGATCTGCCAGCCGACGGTGAAGACCGGGTTGAGCGCGGCCGACGGCTCCTGGAAGACCATCGCGACGTCCGTGCCGCGCACGGCCCGCAGCTGGGACCGGCTCAGCGCGACGACGTCGGACTCGCTCGACCCCGCCTTGTTCGCCAGCACGACGGCGCCCCTCGCCGTCGCGGTCTCCGGCAGCAGGCCGAGGATCGTCTTGGCGGTCACGGTCTTCCCGCTGCCGCTCTCGCCCACGACCGCGAGCACCTCGCCCGGGGCGACCTCGAGGTCCACCCCGTCGACCGCGAGGATCGGCCCGGCGTCGGTCGCGAACGAGACCGTGAGGTCCCGGACGGTGACGACCGCACCCGAGGTGCGTGACGTCGTCGGGCGTGAAGCCTGTGCCGGTGCCGACCCCGGCACCGCGTCCTGCTGCGCGCTCACGGGCGCACCTCGATTCCCTCGTCGCCCAGCGTCCCCGAACCTTCCAGCCCGCCCAGCCCCGCGGGGCCCGCCGCGAGCGTGCCGCCCGGCACGACCGACGTCTCCGCGACCTCGCCCGCCCCGACGGCGGCCGCCCGGCGGCTGCGCAGCCGCGGGTCCGCCAGGTCGTTGAGGCTCTCGCCCACGAGCGTGATGCCCAGGACCGCGAGCACGATCGCGAGGCCCGGGAAGAGCGCGGTCCACCAGATGCCGCTCGTGACGTCGGACAACGACTTGTTGAGGTCGTAGCCCCACTCGGCCGCGGCCGTCGGCTCGATGCCGAAGCCCAGGAACCCGAGCCCCGCGAGCGTGAGGATCGCCTCGGACGCGTTGAGCGTCACGATGAGCGGCAGCGTGCGCGTCGCGTTGCGCAGCACGTGCCGCCCCATGATCCGGCGGTGCGGCGTGCCGATGACGCGCGCCGAGTCGATGAACGCCTCGGCCTTGATCCGCACGGTCTCCGCCCGGATCACGCGGAAGTACTGCGGGATGAAGACCACGGTGATCGAGAACGCGGCCGCCAGGATGCCGCCCCACAGGTCCGACTGCCCGCCGCTGATGACGATCGCGAGCAGGATCGCGAGCAGCAGCGACGGGAACGCGTAGACCGCGTCGCACACGACGACGAGCACGCGGTCGAGCCAGCCCCCGAAGTACCCCGAGACCAGGCCCAGCAGGACGCCGATCACGATCGACGCCGCGATCGCGACCACGATCACGAGGGCCGCGGTGCGCGCTCCCCAGATGACGCGGGACAGGACGTCGTACCCGCCGACGGTCGTGCCGAGCAGGTGCTCGGCCGACGGCGGCTGCTGCGCCCCGAACAGCACGTCGCCGCTGCGGAGCTGGCTGAACCCGTACGGCGCGAGCCACGGGGCGGCCAGCGCCGTGAGCAGGAAGAGCGCCGTGATGACCAGGCCCGCGACGAGCATGCCGCGCTGGAGGCCCACGCTCTGACGGAGCTGGTGGACCACGGGCAGACGGCCCCAGGAGAGTCGGCGTGCCATGTCAGTACCTCACCCTCGGGTCGATGAACGCCGCGAGGACGTCCACGAGGAAGTTCGTGACCGCGACGATCACGGCCAGCAGGACGACGATCCCCTGGACCGCGACGAAGTCCCGGGCCTGCAGGTACTGCGCGAGCATGAACCCGAGGCCCTTCCACTCGAACGTCGTCTCGGTCAGGACCGCCCCGGCCAGGAGCAGGGCGATCTGCATGCCCATGACCGTGATGATCGGGATGAGCGCGGGACGCCACGCGTGCGTGCGCACCAGCCGGCGCTCGGACACTCCGCGCGAGCGGGCCGCGTCGACGTAGTCGGTCGCGAGGGTCCCGATGACGTTGGTGCGCACGAGCCGCAGGAAGACCCCGGCGGTCAGCAGCCCCAGGGCCACGCCCGGCAGGACCGCGTGCATCAGCACGTCACCCAGGACCGCAGGGTCGCCCGTGCGGATCGCGTCGACGACGTAGAAGCCCGACGGGTCCGGCAGGGCCATCATCTGCAGCTCGGCCCCCGTGGACGCGCGCCCCGCGACGGGGAACCACCCGAGGCCCACCGAGAAGACGAGCTTGAGCAGGAGTCCCGCGAAGAACACTGGCGTCGCGTAGCAGAGGATCGCGAAGACGCGCAGGAACGCGTCGGGGATCCGGTCGCGGTGGTGCGCGGCGAGGAGCCCGAGGGGCACGCCGACCAGGAACGCGATGATCAGGGCGTAGACCGCGAGCTCGAGCGTCGCGGCGCCGTAGGTCGTCAGGACCTCGGACACCGGGCGGTTGTCGCTGATCGTGGTGCCGAAGTCGCCACGTACGATCCCGCCCAGGTACTCGAGGTACTGGACGATGATCGGGCGGTCGTAGCCGGCCTCGTGGATGCGCTCGGCGAGCTGGTCGGCCCGCAGGCGCCCGCCGAGCGCGGCCGTGATGGGGTCGCCGGTCGAGCGCATGACGACGAACACGGTCGTCACGAGGATGAAGACGGTCGGGATGATGAGGAGGAACCGGACCAGGACGTACCGTCCCAGCCCACCTCCTCCGGACGTCTTCTTCCGCGGGGGTGTGGAGCGGGAGGTCCCGGTGCCCGGCGGGTCGGCCGTGGTCACCTGGTCGGTCGTCGTGGTCATGTCGTCCGTTCGTCGTGGTCCGAGCCGCGCTGCTCGGTGGCCTGCGATGCTGCTGCGCGGGCTCGGGCGACCCGAGCCGGCTGGGCTCGGAGCGGTGGTCCGGCCGACGACGATCGTCGGCCGGACCACCCCGAGCGCCTGTGGGGTCAGCCCTTCGAGAGCGCTCCGTAGCGGAACTTGAAGGACGCGTCGAGCGTCTTCTCGGTCCCCTCGACACCGGTGCCCACGACCGCGACCTGCGCGCCCTGGAGGTAGGGGACGGTCGAGAGGTCCTCGGCGACCTTGCCCTGGATCTCCTCGATGAGAGCCGTGCGGGCTGCCGGGTCGGGCGTGGCGGCCTGCTGGAGGATCAGGTCGTTGACCTCCTGGTCGTGGTAGTGGTTCGCGAGGAAGTTCTCCTGGAGGAAGAACGGCGTGAGGTAGTTGTCGGCGTCGGAGTAGTCCGGGAACCAGCCGAGCTGGTACGCGGGGTAGACGTCGGCGGTGCGGTCCTTGGCGTACTGGACCCACTCGGTCGTCTGCAGGTTGACCGTGAACAGGCCGCTCTCCTCGAGCTGGTCCTTGATGAGCGCATACTCCTCACCCGAGGACGGGCCGTAGTGGTCGTTGCTGTACTGCAGGTCGAGCACGACGGGAACCGTGACCCCGGCGGCCTCGAGGGCTGCCTTGGCCTTGTCGGCGTCGGGTCCGCCCTGGCCGTCGCCGTAGAGCTCCTTGAGCGGCTCGACCGCTCCGGTCAGGCCTGCGGGGACGTACGAGTACAGCGGCGTGTAGGTGCCCTTGTAGACCTGGCTCGCGATGGCCTCGCGGTCGATGAGGTCCGCGACGGCCTGGCGCACGGCGAGGGCCTTGGCGGGGTCTGCCCCCTCGGCCTTGGCGCCGTAGGGCTGGGAGTCGAAGTTGAACGTGATGTAGCGGATCTCGCCGCCGGGGCCGTCGACGACCTCGACCTTGTCGTTGCCCCGCAGGTCGTCGATGTCGGTCGCGGACAGGCTGCGGAAGGCGACGTCGATGTTGCCCTCCTGGATGTCCAGCTTCAGGTTCGACGCGTCGGCGTAGTACTTGGTGTTGACCTTGGCGGTCGCGGCCTTGCCGAGCACGCCCTGGTAGTCGGGGTTGGCCTCGTAGGAGATGAGGTTGTTGAAGTCGTACTTCGCGATCGAGTACTGACCGGCGAACGCCTTGCCCGAGACGATGTCGGCGTCGGGTGTCAGCGCGTCGGCCGCGAACACGTCCTCGTCGACGATGGGGCCGGCCGGGCTCGACAGGATCTGCGGGAAGACCTGGTCGTCGGGCGACTTGAGCGTGAAGACGACGGTCGTGTCGTCGGGCGCGGCGACGCTGTCCAGGTTGTAGAGCAGCGAGGCGGGGCCGTTCTCGTCGTTGATCGCGACCTGACGGTCGAACGTGAACTTCACGTCGGAGGACGTGAGGTCGTTGCCGTTGGCGAACTTCAGGCCCGGCTTGAGCTTCACGGTGTACTCGGTGGGGCCGGTGAACTCGGCGGACTCGGCGATGTCCGGCTCGACGTCGGGGCTGCCGTAGGGGGTGTTCAGGAGGAACGGGAACACCTGGTTCATGACCGCGAAGGACCCGTTGTCGTAGGAGCCCGCGGGGTCGAGGGTCGTGACCTTGTCGGTCGTGCCGATGGTCAGCGCGCCGCCGGCGCTCGCGGCGCCGCCGCCGTCGTCGTCGTTCCCGCCGCTGCCGCCGCACGCCGTGAGCGTGAGCGTCACGACGGCGATGCCCGCCGTTGCGGCGAGGAGCCGCTTCCTGGAAACGGTCGTCATCCGTCACACCTCTTCTTCGGGGTCGTCAGGTGGGTGCGCGGTGGCGCTCCCACGACCTGGCGCTGTGACCAAGGTGCGTGATGTCTAACACACCGTTGTTTCGGTCAAGCACCCCCGAAGGGCGAGATGGTGCGGTTCCGGTGATGTTGTTACCGGGTCGTAACCCCATGCTCCACATGGTGAGACAGATCACACGGGTGAAGTTACCCAGGAGTACGTTCCGGTGCGTCACGGCCGTTTCACGGTGCGACGCGTCGTGGTGGCAGCGCTGTCATCCCGGCCTCTCACCGAGGGGGCGTCCCCTGCCCGACGCCGGAGCCCGGCTCGCGCGGCCGGGTCACCTCGTCCGGGTCACCGGCGGGGAGCGGGTCACCGGCGGGGAGCGGGTCGCCGGCGAGGAGCGGGTCGCCGGTCGGCGCGTCGCCCGACCCGGCCACCTCGCCCGCGACGTCCCTGCCCGGGGCGAGGTCCGCCGTCGGGCCGGAGGGCGCCCCCGGGACCGGCGCGGGGGCCGCCGCCGCCTCCGCGACCACCGGGGCCGACGGCCCGGCCCCCAGGACCGACCCGCCCGTGACGACGACACCGGCCGCGACCGCCCGGGCACGCAGGTCGGCGAGCTCACGTGCGACCGAACGGACCCCGAAGCCCGAGACCACGTGGATCGCTCCCGCGACGAACGCGTACAACCCGAACACGACGACCGTCAGGCTCAGGACGTCGCCCGCGTCCACCGGGCGCGTGACGAGCAGCAGGCCGAACAGCGCCGACACGATGCCGACCGTGAGCATCCACGGCCACCCCAGGTCCCGGTTGCGCACCAGCCCCGCCGCCCCGACGACCGCCGTGATCCCCAGGACCAGGACCCACACGACCAGGACGTAGTAGAGCGCGGTCGCGCTGAGGTCGGGCCAGAACATGATCGCGACCCCGAAGAGCAGGTCCACGACCGCCTGCGCGAGCCACCACCGCCAGCCCACCTGCTTGCGGTGCGCCAGCCCCTGGGCCGCGACGAGGGCCGCGTCGGCGACGAGGAAGATCCCGAACACCCAGCGCAGCGTCTCGAGCGCCTCGAGCGGCTCGATCATGAGCAGCAGGCCCAGGACCACCAGGAGCACGCCGCGCACCACCGGGAGCCACCAGACGTTCTTGAACGCGTTGGGCGGCTCGTGCACGTCGCTGCCGCTCGCCCTGCCCCTGCTCTGCACCACGGGCCCACCACCGTTCGCGTCGTGCGCCCGAGCACCTGGTCGTGGACGTCCGCGACCCTCGTCGTCGCAGGTCAGGTGGGAGCGCTGCCTGCGTTCATCGTGCTGGACGTTGGTCACACTCGCGCGCCGAAGCACCCGGAACACCGGGGCCAAACGGGCAAATCACCCGACCGAAAGTGGCGTAATACCGCGCCTCCCGGGACCCTCAGCCCTAGACTCGCAAGCATGTCTGCGCGCGCTCACGACCCGGCCGGCCCTCCGGCGACGGCCGGGCCGCGCCCGCAGGTGCACGAGGTCGGGGCACGCTCCGGCGTCGAGCATCCCGCGCCGGACCCCCGCTCGTTCCGCTCGTTCCTCACGACCCCGCGCCCCGCCGGCGACGGCACCGACCCGACCGTCATGGTCGTCGACACCCCCGAGTCCCGCGTCCGCCACCCCAGCGACCTCGTAGGGATCGTGCTGTGCGCGCTGGGGGTCGCGCTCGTCATGTTCATGTCCGTGTACGCGCACGGCACCACCGCGGGCGTCGCCGAGGACGTCCAGGGCTTCTCCGACCTCCTCGCGCGGATCCTGTTCATCCCGGTCGCGGTCCTCGAAGGTCTCGTGACCCTCGCGATCCCCACGGCGGTCCTCATCGAGCTGGGGATCCGCAAGCTCGGACGGCAGGTCGTCGAGTCGATCGCCGCCGCCGCGCTGGGCATGATCCTCGGCATCGCCGTGACCTACTCGGTGCTCACGTTCGGGTCCGACGACCTCGTGCAGGGTCTCTCGGTCCGGATCCGGGGCGAGTGGCAGCTCAGCATCCCCGGCTACGTCGCCGCGATCAGCGGGCTCCTCACCGCAGCGGGTCCCCGCACCCGACGCCGGACGGTGGCCTGGTCCTGGAACCTGCTGTTCATCGCGCTCGGCGTCGTCCTGATCACGGCCCAGGTGTCCCTGCCCGGTGCGATCATCACGCTCCTGCTCGGCCGCATCGCGGGAAACACGGTCCGGTGGGTGTCCGGCGTCCGCAGCGAACGCGCCTACGGCCCGCACCTGGTGGACGGCGTCCGCCGGGCCGGCTACTCGCCCACCGCGCTCGTGCGCGTCCGCGACGTATCCCAGCCCGCCGAGCTCGCGGAGGCCGCCGAGGACCCCATCACCGAGGTCAACGCCGACGGCGAGATCACGGGCGAGGTCCACGTCGGCGTCGTCCGGGTCGCCGGGTCCGACGAGGACTCGGCGCTGACCGCCGACGCGCGGATCACGGGCGACCACCTCTCGGGCGCCCTGGGCGAGGGAGTCGTGGAACCTGCCGAGGCACCGTCCGACCCCGCCGCCATCGCCCTCGCCCGGTCCGGGGACAACCGCGTCTACGCGATGTTCACCGAGGACGGGGTGCGCCGCGACGTCGTCGTGCTCGACGGCGACCGGCAGGTGGTCGGCTTCCTCACCCGGCTCTGGCGCTCGCTGCGCCTGCGCGGCATCGAGGGACGCGCCGCCATCTCGCTCAAGGCCGTGGCCGAGCGCACCGCCCTCCTCGCCTACGCGGCGAGGGCCGCGGGCGTCCGCACGCCGCGACTGCTCGGCGTCGCCGAGTCGGACGACTCGATGATCCTGGTCCAGGAGCACGCGGTGGGTGCCGTGTCGCTGCGCGACCTGCCCGACGACGAGGTCACGGACGCCGTCCTCACCGAGGCCTGGCACCAGATCCAGCTCGCGCACGACGCCGGGCTCTCGCACCGCGCGCTGACCTCCGACGTCATGCTCGTGAGCCGCGGCGAACCCGGAGGGGCCGCGACGCACCCCGCCGGGTCGGGACCGGGCACCGGGTCCGCAGCCGTCGACCTGAGCCCCCGGAGCGGCACGGAGATCCCCGACGACTCCGAGGTCAAGGTCTGGCTGACCGGCTGGGAGCAGGGCGACATCGCGTCCTCCGAGCTGTCGCGCCGCATGGACCTCACACAGATGGTCGCGCTCCTCGCGCTGCGCGTGGGTGCCGAGCGCGCCGTGGCCTCGGCCGTGAGCGTGCTGCCGGGCGAGGACATCGCGGCGATCGGCCCGTTGCTCCAGTCGATCGCGCTGCCCGTCAGCACGCGCGAGGAGATGCGCGCCAACAAGGAGCTCTTCAAGGACCTGCGCGCCGCGCTCGTCGAGCGGCTCCCCGAGACCGACGTCGAGCCCCAGCGCATCACGCGCTTCGGGGCGCGGACCATCATCACGCTGACCCTGACGATCGTCGCGGTGACCGTGGTCGTCACGACCATGAACTTCCAGCAGATCACCGCGGCGGTCTCCGAGGCCAACCCCTGGTGGGCGGTCGTCTCGTTCGCGCTGGGCGTCCTCACCTGGTTCGGCGCCGCCCTGACCTTCGTGGCCTTCTCGCCCGTCAAGCTGCCCATGATGCGGGCGACGCTGACCCAGATGGCCGGGTCGTTCGTGGCCCTCGCGGCCCCGGCCGGGATCGGGCCCGCGGCGCTCAACCTGCGCATGCTCACCAAGCGCGGCGTGTCGACGCCCATGGCCGTCGCGACCGTCGCCCTGGTGCAGGTGTCGCAGTTCGTCATCACGATCCTGCTGCTGGTGGTCCTGTCGATGACGGCCCGGTCGGGCGGACTCATCAAGCTGCCCTCGACCACGGTCCTGCTCGCCATCACCGGGGTGGCCCTCGCTGTCATCGCGACGCTGCTCGTCCCTGCGGTGCGGCGCTGGGTGCTCGCCAAGATCCGGCCGACCGTCCAGCAGGTGTGGCCGCGTCTGTCCGAGATGCTCAGCCAGCCGGGCCGACTGGCCCTCGGCTTCGGCGGGAACATCGTCATGACCCTCGGCTACGTGCTCGCGTTCGACGCGGCCCTCGCGGCGTTCGGCCAGGAGCTCGCGCTCGTCGACGTGGCCGTGATCTACCTGGTCGGCAACGCGGCGGGCGCAGCCGTCCCGACACCCGGTGGCCTGGGTGCGATCGAGGGGGCGCTCATCGTCGGCCTGACGGCGGCCGGCATCCCGCCCGCGCTCGCCACGTCGGCGACGTTCCTCTTCCGCCTCGCGACCTACTGGGCCCGCATCCCGATCGGCTGGGGCGCCATGCGCTACCTGCAGCGCAAGGGCGACCTGTAGCAGCTGGTCGTCGGGCGGTAGCCGCTACCCCTGCAGCACCACCGCCGAGCCCTGGCCCCCGCCGCCGCACAGCGCCGCCGCGCCCACGGCGTCGCCGCCGAGCGCCGCGAGCCGCCGCGCGAGGTGACCCACGATCCGCGCGCCCGACGCCCCGATGGGGTGCCCGAGCGCGATGGCACCCCCGTTGGCGTCGACGATCGCGGGATCGACGCCCAGGAGGTCCGTCGACGCGATGGCCACCGCGGCGAAGGCCTCGTTGATCTCGATCGCGGACAGCGTGTCGACCGCGAGGCCGGCGCGCCCGCAGGCCGCACGGATCGCGTTCGCGGGCTGCGCGTGCAGCGAGACGTCGGGCCCGGCGACGAGCGCGTGCCCCAGGAGGCGCGCGCCGGTCAGGCCCCGCCGTGCGGCCTCCTCGTCGCTCACGAGCACGAGGGCCGCGGCGCCGTCGGAGATCTGCGAGGCGTTCCCGGCCGTGATGGTGCCGTCCTCACGGAAGGCGGGGCGCAGCCGCGCCAGGACCTCGACCGTGGTGTCGGCGCGTACGCCGTCGTCCGCGTCGACGAGCCGGCCGCCGCGCCCGGGCGTCTGGAAGGGCGCGATCTCGCCCCGCAGGAAGTCCGCGGCCGCGGCGGCCCGCGCGTGCGACGACGCCGCGAACGCGTCCTGCGCCTCCCGGCCGATCGCGAGCCCCTCGCCGTGCCGCTCGGTGCTGAGCCCCATCGACTCCTGCTCGAACGCGTCGCGCAGCCCGTCGTGCGCGAGCGTGTCCACGAGGGTCACGTCGCCGAACCTCTGGCCCGCGCGCGACCCGACCCACGCGTGCGGCGCGAGGCTCATGGACTCCTGCCCCACGGCCACGACGACGTGCGCCTCGCCCGCGGTGATCAGCCGGTGCGCCTGCACCACGGCCTCCATGCCGGACAGGCACACCGCGTTGAGCGTCATCGCGGGTACGGAGAAGGGCACGCCGGCGCCGACGGCGGCCTGCCGTGCCGGGTTCTGGCCGGCCCCGCCCTGGAGCACCTGCCCGGCGAGGACGAGCTCGACGTCGTCGGGCGTGAGCCTCGCGTCCGCGAGCGCCGCGCCCAGCGCGTGGGCTCCGAGGACCGCGGCGGGCACGGTCGCGAAGGCCCCGTTGAAGCGCACGAACGGGGTGCGCGCGTACCCCACGACGACGGTCATGACTCCTCCTGGTGTCCGGTGCGGGACTGTGTGGGAACTCCGGCAGGGTCGCCCGGTTCTTCCAGCCCGACGACGTAGCTCGCCTCGGTCACGTCCCGCACCTCGTCGAGCGTCACGCCGGGCGCGACGGCGCGCAGCACGAGGTGACGACCCGGGTCGTCGGGACCGGGCAGGACGTCGAAGACCGCGCGGTCCGTGATGATCCGGTCCACCACGCCCTCGCCCGTGAGCGGCAGCGCGCACTCGTGCCGGAGCTTGGGCGACCCGTCACGCGCGACGTGGTCCATGAGCACGACGATCCGGGGCGTGCCCGCGACGAGGTCCATGGCCCCGCCCATGCCCTTGACGAGCTTCCCCGGTACGGTCCAGTTCGCCAGGTCGCCGGTCTGGGAGACCTCCAGGGCCCCGAGGATCGCGATGTCGACGTGCCCGCCGCGGATCATGGCGAACGACGTCGCCGAGTCGAAATAGCTCGCACCCGGCAGGGCCGTGACGGTCTGCTTGCCCGCGTTGATCAGGTCGGCGTCCTCGTCGCCCTCGACCGGGAACGGCCCGATGCCCAGCATCCCGTTCTCGCTCTGCAGCGTGATGGACACGCCGGGCGGCAGGTGGTTCGCGACGAGCGTGGGGATGCCGATCCCGAGGTTCACGTAGTCGCCGTCGTGCAGCTCGGCCGCGGCGATCGCGGCCATCTCGTCCCGGTCCCAGGGCATGTCAGGCGTCCTTTCCTGCGGCTGTCGGCGCGCCGACCGCGACCGCCTGCGGCCGCACCGTGCGCTGCTCGATGTCCTTGACCCGTGGCCGCGCGGGCACGAGCCGGTCGACGAAGATCCCGGGCGTGACGACGACGTCGGGGTCGAGGGGCTCGTCCAGGACGAGCTCGGCCTCGACCACCGTGACGCGCCCGGCGGTCGCGACGAGCGGGTTGAAGTTCCGGGCCGTGAACCGGTACGTGAGGTTGCCCCAGGGGTCGGCGCGGTGCGCGTGCACCAGGGCCAGGTCCGCGACGATGCCGCGCTCCAGGACGTAGCGGCGCCCGTCGAACTCCTCGACGGGCTTGCCCTCGGCGACCGGTGTCCCGACGCCCGTGGCGGTGTAGAACGCGGGGATGCCCGCGCCCCCCGCGCGCAGCCGCTCGGCGAGCGTGCCCTGCGGCACGAACTCGACCTTGAGGTCGCCGTCGAGGTACCGCTGCGCGAACAGCTTGTTCTCGCCCACGTAGGACGACAGGACCTTGTCGACCTGGTCGCTCTCGAGCAGCAGCCCGAGCCCTTTGCCGTCGACGCCCATGTTGTTGGACACCACGGTGAGCCCCCGCACGCCCGAGTCACGCACGGCCTCGATGAGGTCGGCCGGGATGCCGCACAGACCGAACCCGCCGACCGCGATCGTCATGCCGTCGCGCAGCAGGCCGTCGAGCGCGGTGGCCGCGTCAGGGAGGTGGGCGACGCCCGGCGCGCGCGGGGTCGTCCGGGGGGCCGGCGCGCTCGCCGGCCGGGTTCCGTCGGTCGTCATGTCGGCCTGCTTCCTGTGCGGAGGGACTCGGGTGCTGGGCGGTCGGCGGCTGCGTCGGCCGCGGTGGCGGCGTCGGCGGCACCAGCCAGGCGCGCCCGTCGCAGCACGGCCTCGGCGTGCCGCAGCGAGGGGCCGTCGATCATCACGCCGTCGTGCACGAACACGCCGTCGTGTCCGGTGGCCGCGGCGAGCAGCGAACGGGCGGCCGCGACGGCGCCCGGCGGGGGCGCGTACGCGGCCCGGACGACCGGCACGTGCGAGGGGTGGATGCACGCGGTCGCGGCGAAGCCGACGGCTGCGGCGTCGAGCGCCTCGTCGCGCAGGCCGTCGAGGTCGTCGATCGCGAGGTGCACCGCGTCGATCGCGGCGACGCCCGCGGCCCCCGCGGCGAGCAGCACCGCGGAGCGGGCGGCGCGGGCGACGTCCCGGTAGGTCCCGTCGGGGAACCGGCTCGACGTCCCACCGAGCGACGCGACCAGGTCGTCGGCACCCCACATGAGGGCGACGACGCCGGGCCGACGGGCGAGCTCGGGTGCGGCCAGCACGCCCGCGGCCGTCTCGCACAGCGCGACGACGCGGAGCCCGCCCACGTCGAGCGGCAGCCGCTCGTCGGCCTTGGGGACCATGACGGTCCGGTAGGCGGTGCGGGCGAGCACGGCCAGGTCGGCTGCGTGCTCCGGGGTCCCGACCGCGTTGACGCGCACGACGGTCCGCGCCGGGTCGAGGGGTTCGGCGAGGAGCGCGTCGCGCGCCGCGGCCTTGCGGTCCGGCGCGACGGCGTCCTCGAGGTCGAGGATCACGGCGTCGGCACGGTCCGCGGCCTTGCGGTAGCGGTCGGGCCGGTCGGCGGGGCAGAAGAGGAGCGCGGGCCCCAGGTCGAAGGTCGTCACGGTGCACCGCCCTCCTGCCCGACGACGTCGCGCGCCACCGCGTCCGGCGCGCCTTGTGCGGCGGTCGTGGCGAGGGCCGCCTCGTGCGCCGGTCGCGTCCACACGAGCGTCGACCGCACGGCCCGCGCCACGAGCACGCCGTCCTGGTTGTGCCCCCGGTGCTCGAACGTCACGACCCCCTGCCCGGGTCGTGAGGCGGACGGCCGCTTCTCGAGCACCACGGTCGAGGAGTACAGGGTGTCGCCGTGGAACACCGGGTGCGGGAACGCGACCTCGGCGAACCCGAGGTTGGCGACGATCGTGCCCTGCGTGAGCTGCGCGACCGAGGCCCCGACGAGCGTCGAGAGCGTGAGCATCGAATTCACGAGGCGCTGCCCGAACGGCTGGGTCGCGGCCCACGCGGCGTCGAGGTGGAGCGACTGGGTGTTCATGGTCAGCGTCGTGAACAGGACGTTGTCGGCCTCGGTCAGCGTGCGCCCCGGGCGGTGGACGTAGCGGACCTCCTCGTCGAGCTCGTCGTAGTAGAGCCCGCGCTGCACGATCTCCCGCATCCTGCACTCCTTCCTGCTGGTCTGCTGTGTGTCCCGGGCTGCCGAGAACGAGGTTGCGGTCGTTCTGGGCAGGTTGCCGGCCTCAACCTCGTTCTCGGCACCCGGCCTAGGCCGTGAGGCCCAGCCCGCGCGCGATGATCATGAGCTGCACCTCGGACGTCCCCTCCCCGATCTCGAGCACCTTGGAGTCCCGGTAGTGGCGAGCCACCGGGTTCTCGTTCAGGAAGCCGTAGCCGCCGAAGATCTGCGCCGCGTCGCGCGCGTTCGCCATGGCCGCCTCGCTGCCCACGAGCTTCGCCATGGACGCCTCGACCTTGAACGGGACGTCGTTCGCGAGCTTCGAGGCCGCGTCGTAGTAGCAGAGCCGCGCCTGGTGGACGCGGGCCGCCATGCGCGAGAGCGTGAACGCGATGTGCTGGTTCGAGCCGATGTCGCGTCCGAAGACGTTGCGCGTCCGCGCGTACCGCAGCGCCTCCTCCAGGCACCCTTGGGCGGCGCCCGTGGCGAGCGCCGCGAACGCGATGCGCCCCTCGTCGAGGGCGTGCAGGAAGTTCGCGTACCCGCGGCCCAGCTCGCCCAGGAGGTTCGCCGTGGGGACCCGGACGTCCTCGAACGTCAGGGGGTGCGTGTCGGACGTGTGCCACCCGACCTTGTCGTACGCCGGCCCGACCGTGAACCCGGCCGTCCCGGACGGCACGAGGATCGACGACAGCTCCTTCTTCACCGACCCGTCGGTGCGCACCTCCTCCGCCGTGACCGCGGTGACCGTGACGACGCTCGTGATGGGCGTCCCGGAGTTGGTGATGAACTGCTTGCTGCCGTCGATGACCCACACCCCGCCGCCGCCGTCCGGGCCGGGCTCGTGCCGCGCCGTCGTGCGGGTGGCGCCCGCGTCGGAGCCCGCCTCGGCCTCGGTCAGCCCGAATGCCGCGAGGGCCCGCCCCGTGACGAGGTCCGGCAGCCACCGCTCGCGCTGCTCCGCGGTCCCGTGCCGCACGATCGGCATGATCCCGAGCCCCACACCGGCCTCCAGGGTCACCGCGATGCTCTGGTCGACGCGCGCGAGCGCCTCGACCGCGAGGCACAGCGACAGGTAGTCCTTGCCCTGGCCGCCGTGCTCGACGGGGAACGGCAGGCCGAAGAGCCCCAGGTCGCCCATCTCGCGGATGATGTCGAGCGGCAGGCGGCGCTCGGTGTCGTACGTGTACGCGGCGGGCGCGACGACGGTGTCCGCGAACTCGCGCACGGTGTCGCTGAGCTTGCGCTGGTCGTCGGTGAGCTCGGTGTTCATGGCGCTCCTGGGGTGTGGGAGGGGACGGGGACGGCCGGGATGTCGGCCTGGGGGTGCTGCAGGATCGCGGACCCGTCGGCCGGGACGGGGGCGTCGTCGTCAGGCCGTGGTTCGACGCGGGCGACCACCTCGTCGCGCCGCACCAGGTCACCTGGGCGGGCCGTGAGCCGCACGACGCCCGCGTGCGGCGCCGTGAGCGGGTGCTCCATCTTCATGGCCTCGACCACGACGAGGACCGTGCCCGCGGCGACGCTCTCGCCGTCGGTGACGGCGACCGCGACGACCGTGCCGGGCATGCCCGCGCGGACGTCGGGGCTCAGGGGGGCGTCCGGTCGGTCGGACGCGTCAGGGCGGGCGGCGGCGCGTCGCGCGAGGCGCTCGGCGCGCGTCGGGACGGCGACCTGGACCACCCGGCCGTCGCGCGCGAGCCAGACGCTCCCGTCGGGGCCGGTCGCGAGGCGCACGGGCTCGCCCGTGCCGTCCACGACCAACCGCCACGCGTGCCCCGCGACCGGTGTCAGCGAGGCATGCCGGGGCTCGCCGTCGTCCACGTGCACGACGGCGTCGCTCGCGTCCCCCGTCACGGTCACCTCGTGGGGCTCGTCGGCCGGGGCGAGCAGCGCGACCCGGCGCGGGCGGGGCGCGGCGTTGAGCCGCCAGCCGTCGCCGACGCCCCACTGGCCGGTCGCGTGCGGCGTGGCGCCGCGAGCGTCCGACCCCGCGAGCGAGAACAGCGCGACCGCCACGAGGTCGCCCTCGGCCGCGGCCTCCGGCGGGACTCCGCCGTCCGCGACGAACCGCTCGATGAGCCCCGTGTCGAGGTTTCCCGCCCGGACGTCCGGGGACGCGAGGAGCGCCCGCAGGAAGCCGATGTTCGTGTCGACGCCCAGCACGACCGTCTCCCCGAGCAGGCCGTCGAGCCGGTCGAGCGCCTGGGCGCGGTCGGCGCCGTGCGCGACGGCCTTCGCGAGCAGCGGGTCGTAGTCGCCCCCGACGTCCACGCCCTCGGCGAGGCTGCTGTCGAGACGCCACCCGGCGCCGTCGGGCTCGGTGAGCGCGAGGACCTCGCCCGTCGCGGGCAGGAAGCCGCGCGCCGGGGACTCGGCGTAGACGCGGGCCTCGATCGCGTGGCCCACCAGCACGACGTCCTCCTGCGCGAACCCCAGCGCCTCTCCCGCTGCGACGCGGAGCTGGGCCTCGACCAGGTCGAGGCCCGTGACCATCTCCGTCACGGGGTGCTCGACCTGCAGGCGCGTGTTCATCTCGATGAAGAAGAACGTCGCCGGGTCGTCGGCAGGCACGAGGAACTCGACCGTCCCGGCGCCCTCGTAGTCGACGCCGCGCGCGACCTCGCACGCGGCCTCCCCGATGCGGGCGCGCGTCGCGGCGTCGAGCAGCGGCGACGGCGCCTCCTCGACGACCTTCTGGTGGCGACGCTGGAGCGAGCACTCGCGCTCCCCCAGGTGCACGACGGCGCCGCGCGAGTCCGCGAGCACCTGCACCTCGATGTGGCGCGGTCGGGCGACGAGGCGCTCGACGAGCAGCGTGCCGTCGCCGAACGACCGGGTCGCGACGCGGCGGGCGCTCGCGAGCGCGGCCGGGAGGTCGTCGGCCGAGGTCACGACCTGCATGCCCTTGCCGCCGCCGCCCGCCGAGGGCTTGACGAACAGCGGGAAGCCGACGTCGCGCGCGGCCCGGGCGAGGGCCTCGTCGTCGAGCGCCTGGCCGGTCGCGGGGTCACGGCCCGTGCTGCCCGGCACGACCGGGACACCGCGCGCCGCGACGATCTCCTTGGCCGTGATCTTGTCGGCCATGGCCTCGAGCGCCGCGACACTGGGCCCGACGAACACGATGCCCGCGGCCGCGCAGGCCCGCGCGAGCTCGGGGTTCTCGGACAGGAAGCCGTAGCCGGGGTGGATCGCGTCGGCGCCCGTCGCGCGGGCCGCGTCGATGATCGCGGGCACGCTCAGGTACGACCCCGTCGCGGCGGCCGGGCCGATGCGTACCGCGACGTCGGCGAGGGACACGTGGCGCGCGCCGGCGTCGGCGTCGCTGTGGACCGCGACCGAGCGGATGCCGAGGCGGCGCAGCGTGCCGATGATGCGGCACGCGATCTCGCCACGGTTGGCGACGAGGACCGTGCCGAAGGGGCGCGAGCCCGGGGTGGGGGTGCGCAGCGGGAGCATGGCCCTCACATCCTGAAGAGCCCGAAGCGCGGGCCCTCGGTCGGTGCCAGGGGCGTGCGGGCGCACACGTCGAGCGCGAGCCCCAGCACGCGGCGCGTGTCGGCGGGGTCGATGACGCCGTCGTCCCAGAGCCGGGCCGTCGCGTAGTACGGATCGCCCTGCTCCTCGTAGCGCGAACGGATGTCCTCGCGGAAGGCGGCCTCGTCGTCGGGCGCCCACTGCTCGCCGCGCGCCGCGAGCTGGTCGGCCTTGACCGTCGCGAGCACCGACGCGGCCTGCGGGCCGCCCATGACCGAGATCCGGCTCGCGGGCCACGACCACAGGAAGCGCGGCGAGTACGCGCGCCCGCACATCGAGTAGTTGCCCGCCCCGAACGACCCGCCGACCACGACCGTCAGCTTGGGCACGCGCGTCGTCGCGACGGCCGTGACCATCTTGGCGCCGTCCTTGGCGATGCCCCCGGCCTCGGCGTCGGTGCCGACCATGAACCCCGAGATGTTCTGCAGGAACACGAGCGGGATGCCGCGCTGGTCGCACAGCTCGACGAAGTGCGCGCCCTTGAGCGCCGACGGGCTGAACAGGACCCCGTTGTTCGCGACGATCCCCACGGGGTGCCCGTGCAGGTGCGCGAACCCCGTGACCAGGGTGTCGCCGTACTCGCGCTTGAACTCGTGGAACACGCTGCCGTCGACGAGCCGCGCGACGATCTCGCGCGCGTCGTACGGCGCCTGGACGTCGACCGGCACCGCGCCGTACAGGCTCTCGCCAGGGCCGCCCGGGTCGTCCTGCCCGACGACCGGCGGGGCGCTCTCGTGGACCGCCCACGCGGGCGCCGGGTCGGGCGGGAGCGTCGAGACGATGCGGCGCACGATCGCGAGCGCGTGCTCGTCGTCCTCCGCCAGGTGGTCGGTGACGCCCGAGCGGCGCGCGTGCAGGTCGCCGCCACCCAGCTCCTCGGCCGTGACGACCTCACCGATCGCGGCCTTCACGAGCGGCGGGCCGCCGAGGAAGATCGTGCCCTGGTTCCGCACGATCACCGTCTCGTCGCTCATCGCGGGCACGTACGCGCCGCCCGCGGTGCACGAGCCCAGGACCGCCGCGATCTGCGGGACGCCCGCGGCCGAGAGCCGGGCCTGGTGGTAGAAGATCCGGCCGAAGTGGTCGCGGTCGGGGAAGACCTCGGCCTGGAGCGGCAGGAACGCGCCGCCCGAGTCGACGAGGTAGATGCACGGCAGCCGGTTCTCGAGCGCGATCTCCTGCGCCCGCAGGTGCTTCTTGACCGTGAGCGGGTGGTACGTGCCGCCCTTGACCGTCGCGTCGTTGCACACGACCAGGACCTGGCGCCCCTCGACGACCCCGATCCCCGCGATCACGCCCGCCCCGGGCCACTCGCCGCCCAGCATCCCCTCGGCCGCGAGCGGTGCGATCTCCAGGAACGGGCTGCCCTCGTCGAGCAGGTGCTCGACGCGCTCGCGCGGCAGCAGCTTGCCGCGCGCGACGTGCCGGGCCCGCGACGGCTCGGGGCCGCCGAGCGCGGCGCGGGCCGTGCGCTCGCGCAGCCCGGCGACGAGCGAACGCTGCGCCACGTCGTTGGCACGGGCGTCCGCAGAGAACGGGTCGACCGTCGTCCCCAGGACGTCGCCGACGCCTGGGGAGCGCGTGGTCGGCAGGGTCGCGGTCACGAGGGCGCCCCCGTCCGGGACGGACCCTGGTCGCCGGGGGTACCGGGGTCGCCGGGGTCGCCCACCAGGAGCAGCGCGAGCGCCGGGTCCGCGAGCAGCGCCCCGAGCTCGGAAAGGAAACGGGCGCCCTGCTCGCCGTCGACCACGCGGTGGTCGAACGACAGGCTCAGCGTCACGACGTCGCGCAGCGCGACCTGTCCCTCGTGCTCCCAGGGGCGCTTCCGCACGGCCCCGACGCCCAGGATCGCGGCCTCCCCCGGGACCAGGATCGGCGTCCCGGCGTCGACGCCGAACACCCCGACGTTGGTGATCGTGATGGTCCCGCCCGTGAGCCGCTCGGGCGCGGTGCGCCCGCTGCGGGCCGTCGCGGTGAGGTCCGCGAGCGCCTGCGCGAGTCCTGTGAGCCCGAGCGTGTGCGCGTCGGGCACGTGGGGCACGACGAGCCCGCGCTCGGTCGCGACCGCCGTCCCCAGGTGGACGCGCGGGCTGTGGACGATCTCCGCGCCACCGTCGGGCAGGTCCTCCCACCGGCTGTTGAGCGAGGGGTGCCGCGGCAGCACGACGCACAGCGCGCGAGCGACGAGCGCCAGGACCGTGATCCTGGTCCCGCGGGCGAGCGGGTGGGTCCGCAGGCGGTCGAGGAGCTCGGTGCTGGGCGTGACGTCGACCGTGAGGAACACGGTCGCGTGGGGGGCGGTGAAGGCGCTCGCGACCATCGCGGCGGCGGTGTGCTTGCGCACGCCGCGCACGGGGGTGCGGGTCTCACCGTTGTCCGCCCGGCCCGACGGCGCCGCTCCCCTCCTGTCGTCCGGCTCGGCCGGCGCGGCGCTCGTTCCGGGCAGCGGGAACCCGCCGGCGCGCCGGGAGGCCGCGCGGGCCAGCCCGGACTGACCGAGGATGTCGCGCAGCGAGGTCGGTGAGTGGCGGCCCGTGGTCCGGGGCGTGGGCTCGTCGGCAGCGGCAGCGTCCTCGTCGTCGTCGTCCCACTCGTCGGGCGGGCCCGCGGTGCCGAAGCCCCGGGACGCCGGTCCCCTCGACGCGTCGCTGGGAAGGCCGTGGACGCCGTTGCGCTCCCTGCCCGTGCCCGCACGTCGCCCGGACACCGCGCCCTGCCCCGTCCCGGCTGCGGTCCCCTCACGGGACCCGGCCTGCGCACAGCTCACCGCCGCGAGGACGTCCTCGCGGGTCACGAGGCCGCGAGCGCCGGTCCCGACGATCCGTTCGAGGTGGACCCCGAGCTGCTTGGCCAGCCGGCGCACGGGCGGGGTCGAGCGTGGTCGCTCGATGGGGGGCATACCGGTACTCGAGCCCGCTGCCGCGCTCGCACCAGCCCCCGCCCCCGGGCCGGCACCGGCTCCGGCCATGTCGTCGTCGGAAGGCTGCCCGTGCTCGACCCCGTCCGCCGAGATGCGGCCATCTGGGGTGCTGACCCTGTTCTCGACCCCAGTTGGCCGCATCTCGGCAGCGGCCGGAGCCGGGGACCGGCGTGCTCGCCTCGTGGGTCGGCCCGATCGTTCTGGTCGCGCACCGTACCCGACGAGGTTCGGCTGGGGCGCCTCCTCGGCCGCGTCCTGGCCGCCGTGGGCCGCGAGACCGCCGGGCGTGGCGCCGTCGGGCGTGGAGACCACGGCGGACGGGGACGCCGGCGAACGATCGGTGGTGACGCCGTCAGGCGACGGGTTCCCGGCACCGCGGGCCGCACGCCCGCCGCCGGCCGACCGCCCGGCGGCGGGCACTGCGCCCGGCGCCCCCGCCTCGTCCGGGACCTCGAACGTGACGAGCGGCTCCCCCACGTTGACCGTCTGCCCCGGCTCGGCGTGCAGGACCGTGACGACGCCCGCGTAGGGCGACGGGAGGTCGACCAGGGCCTTGGCCGTCTCGACCTCCGCGATGACCTGGTTGAGCTCGACCCGGTCGCCCGCGGCGACGTGCCAGCTCACCAGGTCGGACTCGGTGAGGCCCTCACCGAGGTCGGGCAGGAGGAACTCGCGCGTGGCCATCACCGTGCCACCCCCTCGAAGGCTGCGTACTCCGACGACGCGTACGCCCCGCGCCCCAGGACGCGGTCCACGCCGTCGAGGATCCGGTCCAGGTCCGGGACCTGGTGCTGCTCGGCCTTGGCCGGGGGGTACGGGACGTCGTGCCCCGTGACGCGCACCGGCGCGGCCTCGAGGTGGTCGAAGCAGCGCTCGGTCGCCGCGGCCGCGACCTCGGCGCCCAGGCCTGCCTGGTGCGGGGCCTCGTGCGTGACGACCAGCCGACCCGTCTTGCGGACCGACGCCGCGACCGTCGCGTGGTCGATCGGCGAGAGCGAACGCAGGTCCACGACCTCGATCGAGACGCCCTCGTCGGCGGCCGCGACCGCGGCGTCCCGGGCCGTCGTCACGAGCGACCCGAACGTCACCAGGGTGACGTCGGTCCCGGGCACGACGACGCGCGCCGCGTCCATGGGGTCGGCCGAGCGCAGGTCCGCCGCCTCGTTGACCTCGCCCTTGAGGTGGTAGCGCCGCTTGGGCTCGAAGAAGACGACCGGGTCGTCGCACGCGATGGCCTGCTGGAGCACGGTGTACGCGTCCTGCGGGTCGGAGACGGTCACGACGCGCAGGCCCGCGGTGTGCGCGAAGTACGCCTCGGGCGACTCCGAGTGGTGCTCGGCCGCCCCCAGGCCGCCGCCCACGGGGATGCGGATCGTGATCGGCAGGCGCACCGCGCCGCCCGTGCGGGCGTGCATCTTGGCGAGCTGGGACACGATCTGGTCGAACGCGACGTACACGAACCCGTCGAACTGGATCTCGCACACGGGTCGGTAGCCGCGGTACGCGAGCCCCACGGCCGTGCCGAGGATGCCCGACTCCGCGAGCGGCGTGTCGAGCACGCGACGGGGGCCGAACTCGGTCTGGAGGCCGTCCGTGACCCGGTACACGCCGCCGAGGCGGCCGACGTCCTCCCCCATGACGACGACCTTGTCGTCGGTCGCGAGCGAGCGGCGCAGGCCTGCGTTGAGGGCCTTGGCGAGCGTCAGCGTGGTCATCGGGCACCGTCCTTCACGTGGGAGGCGTCGGAGGCGCTGGCGCCGTGGGGCTCCGGGGAGTCGGCGAACCCCTCCAGGTACTGCGCGTACGCGGCACGCTCGGCCGCGAGCGCCGCGTGCGGCTCGGCGTACACGTGGTCGAAGATCGAGAGCGCCGACGGGTCCTCCAGCCCGATGCACCCGGCGCGCAGCTCGGCCGCGGCCCGGTCGGCGGCACCCTGGACGCGCGTCTCCTCGTCCTCGGTCAGCAGGCCGCGGTCCGTGAGGTAGGCCCGGTAGCGGGAGATCGGGTCGCGCCCGGCCCACGTCTCGAGCTCGGCGGGGTCGCGGTACCGCGTGGGGTCGTCGGCCGTGGTGTGCGGGCCCATGCGGTAGGTCACGGCCTCGATGAACGTGGGACCGCCGCCCGTGCGGGCCCGGTCGAGGGCCTCGAGGGTCACGGCGTGCACCGCGAGGACGTCGTTCCCGTCGACGCGCACGCCCGGGAGGCCGAAGCCCGCGGCGCGGTCCACGAGCGGCACGGGCGACTGGAGCGCCACGGGCTCGGAGATGGCCCACTGGTTGTTCTGGCACAGGAACACCACGGGCGACCGGTAGGTCGCGGCGAACACGAACGCCTCGTTGACGTCGCCCTGGCTCATGGCCCCGTCGCCCAGGTAGGCGACCGCTACGGCGTCGGCCCCGTCGTTCTGGATGCCCATCGCGTAGCCCGTCGCGTGCAACGTCTGCGCGCCGATGATGACCTGCGGCGTCGCCATGTTCACGGCGTACGGGTCCCAGCCCGACGCCGTCACGCCGCGCCACACCCGCACGAGGTCCACGAGGGCGACCCCCCGCGTGTACGCCACGGCGTGCTCGCGGTAGCTCGAGAACACGAAGTCGTCGGCACGCAACGCCCGGCCCGAGCCGATCTGCGCGGCCTCCTGCCCCAGCAGCGGGGGCCACAGCGCGAGCTCGCCCTGCCGCTGGAGAGCCGTGGCCTCGGCGTCGATCCGACGCACCACGACCATGTCCTCGTACAGTCGAAGGGCCGACGCGGGGTCTGCGTCGAGTCCTTCCAGCCACCGGTCCTGCTCCGCCGATCCGTGGCGTGCACCGGCCTCGTCGAGCACCTGGACGACGTCCTGTGTCGTCCGCGGCTCGACACGGCTGTCCACCTTGCTGGGCGTCATCGCGTCACCTCGCGTCTGCTCCCGTGCTCGTCGTCGAGCACCCCGCCGCTCACCGTCGAGCACCGGATACCGCGAACGTAACCCCACCCCGCACATGGCTCCAGTCATCGCGAGAAGGCTGCGCGTTCTGCTCCCGGATGTCGGGCTAGGCTGAACACTGTGCGCAGCTACGATGCCGTCGACCTCGATCTCCTCGTCGCGCTCGCGAAGGACCCGCGCGGCACGATCGTCGCGCTGGCCGAGCGCCTGCGGCTCTCCCGGAACACGGTGCACGCACGCATGGCCCACCTCGAGGAGGCCGGGGCGTTCCTCGACTTCGACCGGCGCATCAGCCCGGAGTTCCTGGGCCACCCCCTGACCGCGTTCATCGAGGTCGAGGTCAAGCAGAAGGAGCTCAGCCGCATCGTGGCGACGCTCGCGGAGATCCCCGAGGTGCTCCAGGCGCACGGGCGCAGCGGCACCTCCGACCTGAGGGTGCTGGTCGCGTGCCGCACCACGGACCACCTGTTCCGCATCGACGCGGCGATCCTCGCGATCGACGGGGTCGAGCGCACCGAGACGTCGCTCTCGATGGGAGAGCTCATCCCGTACCGGGTGCGGCCCCTGATCGAGCGGGCACGCAAGACCCTCTAGGACTGGCACCCGTCGGACGGGGCCTGGCCGCGAGATGGGTGGTCCTGCACGAGACGGGTGCCTACGCCACCGACGCGAGCACCCGTCTCGTGCCGAACCACCCGTCTCGCGCGGTGGCCCCCCTACCGTAGGTCGCGCAGGTACGCCGCAGCGCCGTCGAACGCGGCCATGCGCCGCTCGTAGTACACCGCGATGATGAGGAGCAGCCCGCCCGCGGCCGTCAGGGTGAGCATCCACGGCCCGGCCGAGATGGCCGTGCCGAGCTGGCTCACGAACACCACGAGGATCTCGATCGGCAGCACCACGACGCCCAGCACGAACGGTGCGGCGAGGTGGAACCTCGTCCCGATCAGCACGGCGGCCAGGGCGAGCCCGATCACGAGCACGGCCCGCCACGTGCGGGCGTCGGTGTAGGTCGCGAGGACCGACGGCCCGAGCGTCGCCGCGATCCCCACCGCGAGGGTGCGCCACGACCCGGCGTACCCGACGGGCCAGTCGGCGAGCCGGGGCCAGGTCACGGCTGACGCAGCGTCCGGCACCGCACCGGCAGACCCGCCGGCCACCGAGCCCGCTTCCCCCGCTCGGGCGGCGGCCCGCGTCGTCGCCGCGAACGCCAGGTAGCCCGCGACGAGCAGCCCCGCGCCGAGCGGCAGCGAGAAGACCTCGACGCGCAGCTCGCGCGGTCTCCACGCCCCGATCGCGGCCGTGAGCGCGAGGAGCCACACGAACCATGTGGGCGGCCACCGCAGGTCCTCGCGCCGCCCGGCCGCCACGGCCCGGCGCACGGTGTGCACCACGAGCACGAGCAGCGCGACCTCGACGAGCCATGCGAGGACGATCACGGTCCAGCTCTCGCCCACGGCCCCGACCGGCCCGACGACGGCGAGCACCAGCGCGGGCGCGGCCCACCACCGACGAAGGGCCGGGTCGAGCGCGGGAGGAGCGGCGCCGTCGGGCCCCTCGACCCCTCGGGGGGTACCGCCCCAGGGTGCGACGGCCGCGACGAGGCGGTCGCCCGCGAGCGCCGCGAGCGCTGCCCCCGCCGCGGACCAGGCGAGCGCGACGAGGTAGACGCGGGTCGGGTCGGTCGCCCCCGCCTGCTGGACCGACTGGAGCGCCGCGACGAGCCCCGCGACGGACGCGAGGATCGCCGCCAGGGCGAGCTGCGACGCCGCGCCCGCCGCCCAGGCCTCGCTCACGCGGGTGCCGCGCGCCGCGAGACGCCGGGCCGTCTCGCCGCCCGCGACGAGGACCAGGCCCAGTGCGAGGACCGCGGGGTTGCGCCACGCGACGTCCTGCGGGACGAGGATCGACACGAGCAGCGACGGCAGGACGAGCAGCCCGAGCCCGCACCCGGCCAGACGCCCGCCGACGGACGAGCGCCGGGCGGCCAGCATCCCGCCGACGACCACGGCCGCGAGCGCGGGCGGCGCCGTGTACGCCTCGACGAGCCCGACGTCGAGCAGGGCGAGCAACGACCACAGGGCGCCGACCCACAGCCCGCCCGCGACCCACCACGCCCAGCGGCGGTCCGGGCGTCCGGCGACGACCGCGGCCCCCGTGCCGAGGACGAGGAGCACGATCGCCGTGGTCTCAGGGCCCGCCGCGACGCGCACCAGGGCGAGCACGACCGTGAGGGACGCGGTCACGAGCACGCTCACCTCGACCGCGCGTCCCGCGTCGAGCACGTGCCGGTCGGGGAGGCCGCGCACGGTCAGGTACGCCTGGGCGGACGGGACACCGACCACGGCCGCGACGGTCAGGATCGCGACGAGCGGCAGCACCACGGGCGACGCGCTGCCGGGCACGAGCTCGGCGCCGAGGCAGACCAGGACGACCGACGCCGTCGGGAGCAGGAGGCCTGCCGCGGCCACGCGGACCGCTCGCGCCATCTCGGACCGCCGGGTCAGGACGAGCACACCCTCGAGCGCGAGCATGGTCGCCGCGGCGGCGGCGGACCACCAGCTGCGCTCGTCGAGCACGGTCGCGACGCCCAGCAGGAAGGGCACCGACGTCGTGACGAGCACGGCCCACCACGACGGCTGCCCGACCGCGCGGACCCGGGTGACGACGATCGCGACGACCGAGGCCGTGACCGACACGACCGCGACGGCCTCGGTCGTGCCGAGGCCCACCCAGCCGAGCGTCGTCCCGAGGACCAGCAGCGCGTACGCGTAGCCCACCCCCACGAGGAACGGGTGCGCCAGGGCGGGCACCACGCGGCGAGCGACCAGCAGCAAGGCGAGCACGACGGCGCCGCTCAGCACCACGGTCGGGCGCGCCGCCCAGGACACGAGGGCCGCGAGCCCCGTCGCGACGAATCCGCCCGTGAGGGCGGCCGCGGTCCAGGCGCCCAGGGGCCACGGGGCGCGTGGTGCCGAAGCCGGCGTCGCCGTGGCCGGGACGACCGACGCGCCGGTGGCGGGCCCACCACGGCGCGCCCGGGCGAACCGGCCCGCACCCACGAAGAGTGCGAGCGCCAGGACAGCGAGCGCCGCGAAGCTCGTGACCGCCGCCCAGGCCGGGTGCAGCGCCACCCCCAGGGCAAGGACCAGCGCGACCCACGGTGCGGCCTCCCCCGCGGCGTGCACGAGCCCGCTCCGGGCAGGTGCCGACGGCGAGGTCGCCGAGCCGACCGCCGAACCGGCCGCAGGGCCGCAGGTCGCGGCCGTCGACTCCGCCGTCCCCAGGTCCAGGCGGCCGACGCCGAGCATCGCGAGCAGGAGCGCCGCGACGCCGACGAGCGCAGCCGTGGTCGCGGCGTCGTCGAGCGTCCCGGCCACGGCGAGGCGGTCCGTCGTGAACGACCACGTGGTGCCGGTCGGCCGGATCGTCGAGACCGACACGAGCGGGCCCGTCAGCCCGTACGCGGTCGCGGGCAGCGCGGCGAGCCCGAGCACCGCCGACCCGCCGGCCACGAGCGCGGAGCGGGTCCGACCGTCGGCCCGGACCCACGTCGCGACGCCGACCAGGACGCTCCCCGCGAGCAGCGCGGCGGCCGGCACGGTCGCCAGCCACACCGGATGGGAGCCGACGCCGAGGAGCGCCCCCGCGAGGACCGTCGCCCCTCCCGTGGCCCACCACCACACGCGCTGCCCGGTGGACCGGGCCAGCACGCAGGCCGTGCCCGCGGCGAGGAGCACGAGCGCCGCCGCGCCGCTCCAGCCCGGGACGCCCGGGAGCGGAGGCACGAGCAGCGCCAGGACGACGGCCGTGGGGAACGCGAGGAAGCGCGCGACCTCGAGCACGGTCTGCTCGAGGGTCAGCGGCGAGCCGAGCCGCTCGCGGGACCACCGCAGGACGGGCAGGTCGAGCACGGTGACGAGCGAGGCGGCCAGGAGGGCGACCGAGAACGCGGCGAAGGTCGAGGCGCTCAGGCCGGGGAACGTGCCCGCGAGGATCACGGGCACGACCGGGCTGAGGATCAGCCCAGCCGCGACCCAGGCCCGCACCCGGACCCGGAGCCCGGCCGCCAGGAGCCCGACGACCACCAGGAGCAGCAGGAGGCCGCGCACGAGCGCGGGGTCCGCGCCGCCGAGCGGGCGTGCGCTGAGGAAGAGCTCGACGTCGACGAGCAGCAGCACGACGCCGAGCGCGCCGATCGACTCTGCCGACGCGGCCATCCCGCGCGTCCGCAGGAACGCGGCCGTCGCGAGCGCGAGAAGCGTCACGACGCCCGTGACGAGCGCACGCACCGCGAGGTCGTCGGCGAGCGTGAAGAAGACGAACACGATCGTGGCGACCGCGAGGAGGCCCGCTCCGGCGCTCGCGAGGATGGGCTGGAGCCCGAGGCTCGACCGCGCAGGGGCGGGGTTCGCAGCGCCGCCCTCTGGGCGCGGGGCCACGGGGCGCGGTGAAGCGGGGCGCGGGACGCCGGTGTGCACGGGCGTCAGGGGGCGCGGGGCCACGGGGTGCGGTGAAGCGGGGCGCGGGACGCCGGCCGACCGCAGCGCGCGCAGCGCCGAGGCACGTCGCTCGAGCGCGAAGGCCGCCTCACGCGACGTCCTCAGCACCTCGACCGCCCACGGGCCCGTCAGGACCAGGCCGCAGTCACCGCAGCGGGTCGACGTCAGGTCGGCTCCGCAGCCCGGGCAGGCGTGCTGGTCACGAAGCCGCGTCGTCGCGACCTCGACCCACTGTTCGCTCATGCGCACATCATGGCGAACTCCCAGGGTCGCCCACAGGGCCGACCCGTGGGGTGTCGGTGCGGATCAGGTGAAGGGCGTGCTCCGGGCCAGCTCCTGGGCCGGTCCGGCAGGCTCGGCGGGCACCCGGGACGGGGCAGGTCCGGTCGGCACAGTCACGGCCGCGATGGCCGTGGTGAGCGGGATCGCGAGCACGAGCCCGATCGACCCGACGAGCGTCCGGACGACCTCCTCCGCGATCTCCCCCGACGTGAGGTTCACGCCGAGCGCCTGGTCGGACAGCCAGACGGCCATGAGCAGCGGCAGGGCCGCTCCGACGTAGGCGAACGCGATGGTGTAGACCGTCGACGCGATGTGGTCGCGCCCGATCCGCATGGCCCGCGTGAAGAGCTCGCGCCGCGACGCCCAGGGCGCGAGCGCGCGCAGCTCCCAGACGGTCGAGGCCTGCGTGATCGTCACGTCGTTGAGCACGCCCATGCCCGCGAGGACGATCCCGCAGATCGCGATGCCCTGCAGGTCGATCGCGGGGGCGTAGGACGGGAGCCACAGAGACTCCTCGGACGTGAGCCCGGTGATGTGCGAGGTCGAGGCGCCCCACCAGGCGAGGACCGCGGTCAGGACGAGCCCGACGAGGGTCCCGACCATCGCGGTCGACGTCCGGGCCGTGAACCCGTGGGCGACGTAGAGCACGACGAACATGACGGCCGACGACGTCACGAGCGCCACGTACAGGGTGTTCTGGCCCGAGAGGAGCGCGGGCAGCGTGAACTGACCGATCGTCACGAGGGCGACGACGAGTCCCGCGAGCGCCGCCAGCCCTCGCAGCCGGGCGACCGCGAGCACGAGCGCGGCGTAGGCGATCGCGAGCACGGCGATCGGGATCCCGCGTTCGAAGTCGAGGAAGGCGTAGGGGGTGCTGCCGTCGCCCTCGGCCTGGGAGATGTAGAGCATCCTGAGACGGTCGCCGACCTCGAAGCCGTGGTGGACGTACTCGGGCGGGGCCACGACCTCGGTCTGCGTGCCGTCGTCGAGGCGCATGGGCACGAGCCCGGTCTCGACCTCGGCCTCCCCCGTCACGACCCCCCGCACCACGTGGGTGCCCTGGGCCGTGAACGGGATCTGGTCGGGCAGGTCGGCCGCGCGGGGCCAGAGCGCGACGAGCCCGACGATCGTCAGGAGCAGTGCCGGGACCAGGATCGCCGCGAGCACGACCCTGACCCGTCGCGTCGCTGGCAGCGCCGGGCCGCTCCCGTGGGAGTGCCCGTGGGGGTGGTGGCTCATGGCGCCCTTCGGATCGGCTGGTCGGGCGCACGCCCAGGACCCACCCACCCTAGAGAATGAGAACGGTTATCGCTGCGAGCGACGCGCCGCGCCCCCGCTCCCCACGGACGACAGAGGCCCGGGTGACCGACGTCGTCGGGCACCCGGGCCTCTGCACGGGTGCGGGGCCACGGCCCCGCGGTGCGGCACGCCTCAGCGCGCCGCGAAGATCACTTGGTGACGGCCTTCTTCAGGAGGCTGCCGGCGCTGATCTTGACACCGAAGCCAGCGGGGATCTGGATCTCCTCGCCGGTGCGGGGGTTGCGGCCCGTGCGAGCGGCACGCTCGACGCGCTCGACGGAGAGAAGGCCGGTGACCTTGACGGCCTCGCCCTTGCCGAGCGACTCGACGAGGACTTCCTGGAACGCGTTGAGGGCGTTCTCGGCCTGAGCCTTGGTGAGGTCGGACTTTGCGGCGATGGCCGAGACGAGCTCAGACTTGTTGAGCGACATGCGGATCCCTTCATCGGTTCACGCCCCGCAGTGGGCACCACGGGACGTTGAGGTCTCAGTTTGCCAGCCCTGAGGCGGGACTTCGTGGACAACACTAAGGAATCTACGGGGTTCTGCGCGCGTTTCCGCGCCGAAACGGTTCCTCTGAGCGCAGAATCTTGTCCGATCCGCGCCGAATGTGACCTACTGGGCGCGTCCTGACCTCCTCCGCGCGCCCTCCCCGACGTGCGACGAGCCGTCCACCCCGCAGGGTGGACGGCTCGTCGAGGGCCTCGGCACGTCGGCCGGGCGAAGGGCGGGATCAGCGACCGTCGCTCTTCGCCGCGCCACCCGTGGCGCCCTTGCCGTACCGCTGACGGAACTTCTCGACGCGTCCGGCGGTGTCCACGACGCGCGCGGTGCCCGTGTAGAACGGGTGGCTCGCGCTCGAGATGTCGACGTCGACCACCGGGTAGGTGTTGCCGTCCGTCCACTCGATCGTCTTGTCCGGGCGCCCAGGACCGGACGCCGAGCCGCCGGCGAGCGTGGACCTGGTCAGGAAGGCGAAGTCGGCCGAGATGTCGCGGAACACGACCGGCCCGTACTCGGGGTGGATGTCCTTCTTCATGGGTGCTCCTCTACGTGTCTCGACTACCAGCTGGACTTGGTGACGCCCGGGAGCTCGCCGCGGTGCGCCATGTCACGCAGCCTGATGCGGGAGAGCCCGAAGCGCCGGTTGTACGCGCGCGGACGGCCGTCGACGACGTCGCGGTTGCGCAGGCGGGTCGCGCTCGCGTCGCGGGGCTGCTTGCGCAGCTCGGTCACGGCGGCCTCCTTGTCGGCGTCCGAGGCGCTGGGCGACGCGATGATCTTCTTGAGCTCGGCGCGCCTCTCGGCGTACCGGGCGACGATCACCTCGCGCTGCTCGTTGCGCGCGATCTTGGACTTCTTGGCCATGCGGCTCCCCTTACCGTTCCTCACGGAACGCGACGTGTCGTCGCGCCACCGGGTCGTACTTGAGCAGGGTCAGCCGGTCCGGGTCGTTGCGGCGGTTCTTGCGGGTCACGTAGGTGTACCCGGTCCCTGCGGTCGAACGCATCCTGACCACGGGGCGCAGCTCGGTGCGTGCTGCCATCAGACCTTCTCCCCTCGAGCGATGATTCCGGCGACGACCGCGTCGGTCCCTCGACGGTCGATCGTCCTGATCCCCTGGGCGCTCACTCTCAGCCTGACATGCCGGCCCAGGGACGGCACCCAGTAACGCTTGTGCTGGACGTGGGGCTCGACACGACGCCGGGTCCGCACGTGCGAGTGCGAGATCGAGCGGCCGAACCCCGGCGAGGTGCCGAGCACCTGGCAGACGGCGGACATGACGGACTTCCCTTCGGTGGGTCGCAGAGACCCGACCCTAGTTATTGAGAACCGTTCTCGTCAAGAGGTGTGCTCCCGACTGATGAGAACCGTTCTCTGTAGAGGTGGAGCGTCCGCATGCCCGCAGATATTCCCGGGACCCCCGCACGTCCGGGACCCGTGTCCCGCTCAGCGTGCTCGCCCCGGTCGACCCCGTGCTGCGCGACGCGGGGACCCGGACGCCCCGGGACTCGTGAAGAGTCCCGGGGCGTCCGGGTCGAGCGGCCCCCCTCGGAGGAGGACCCGAGCGGCTAGCGGCAGCTCGTGGCCTCGAACTGCCTCTCGGTCGTGGTCGAGACCTCCTTGCCGTCGACCGTGGCGGTCGCGGTGAACGTCACCGTCCCCGCCTCGATCGCCTCGCTGCGGGAGTTGAACTTCTGGCTCGCGCTCTTGCCGGGCTGGACGTTGTTGAAGGTCTTGGTGCCGTAGGGCGTCGTGACCAGCACGTCGACCGGGAAGTCCTCCTCGTTGACCGCGCGCGCCGTGACCTGGGCGCGAGCGCCCGTGCACTGCGAGGTGGCCGTCGTGGTGACCTCGAGCTCGGGCTCGGGCGGGTCGACCGGGTCGGCGCAGGACACCTTGGCGGAGCCCCAGTCGGCGTGGTCGTTGCCGTTGCCGTCGCCGCCGTCCCCGACGACCAGGTCGAGGTAGCGGACCCCCGTGACGGGCACGTTCAGGTCGACGGTCTTGCCGCCGCCCCTGAGCACCTCGGTCTGGGCGAGCTGCGTGCCGTCACCGAGGACCGTGAACTGCACGGAACCCTTGGTCGCCTGGACGTCGTCGACGCCCACGGTGGCCGTGAAGGCCTCGCACTGCGCGGCGAGGAAGACCCGGACGGTCGAGCTCGCGTGCGTGCCCAGCCCCTTCTCGTGGACGACGCCACGCAACGTGAGCGGCTTGCCGTCCTTCTCGCCCTGCTCGCCGTTGGACAGGTCGCGCTCGACCGGTCCCCACCCGTTGGTCGTCGAGACGAACGGCAGGTCGCTGACCCAGTTCTCGCCGCCGTTCGGCGGGACGACGACCCACACCGACTGGCCGGCCTCGACCGACCGCTTGCCGACGGGCGCAGCCGTGGTCGTGTACGAGCCGCCCGCGGTGAGCGTGTAGGCGTCGGCCGTGATCTTGCCGTGCGGGGTGACCTGCCACGTCGTGGTCAGGACGCCGCCGGCCGGCAGCGTGGCCGCGGTCGAGGCGTTGGTCGCCTCGACCTCCCAGCCCTCGGGCACGTCGAGCGTCACGGCGACGTCCGCGACGGCCACGGGCTCGTGGACCGTGAGCCGCGTCGTGACGGTGCTCGCGACGTCGGGCTCGAACGCGACAGGTCCCGGGGAGACCGTGAGGGACGCGCAGGCCGGGGTGGCCTCCGCGGGGCCCAGGTCCACGACGCGGAAGTCGTCGAGGATCAGGTCGGACTGGTTGCCGCCCGCGGTGAGCTTGCGCAGCCCCACCCAGGTGTCGCCGCAGCCGCTGGCCACGACGTCCTCGGAGAACGTCGCGGTCGTGCGCTGCTGACCCAGCGGGGTCGCGTGCGTCTCGACCGACGCCGGGGCGCCGCTCGCGACCGAGTCGTAGCCCGTGACCCACTGGTACTCGCCGCCGTTGCCCGACTGGTAGTCGAAGCTCACGCGGTACTGACGCCCCGCCTCGAGCTTCACGGTGCTGGGCACGGTGCGGTAGACGAGGCCCTTGTTCTCCTCGTGCGCCTTGAGCGACCAGTCGCCGGACAGCGCGTCGTCGACGAGCTTCCCGTTCCAGCCGGCCTGCGTGTAGGGCGCGTTGCGCTTGGCGATGTGCGTGCGCGGGTCGGTCACGCCGCCCGCGTCGCCCTTGACGAACGGTCCCCAGCCCTGGGGCACGTTCTCGAAGTCCTCGAACGCGACGACCGCTTCGCCCTCGACGGCCGGGGCCACCGAGCGCGTGGCGCTCACGACGCGCAGGTCGTCGACCCGCACGACGGCGTCTCCCGCCGAGGCGGAGACCGTCAGCGTCGGTCGGGCCGGGCCCGTGACGTCGACGAGCACCTGGACGCGCTGGTAGTAGCGGTTGTTCTTCTCGTCGGCCGCGACGAGGTTCTTGGCGGTCGACCGCTCGACGACGGTGCTCGCGGTCTGCGCGACGCCCTCGCCCGAGACGGACAGCGTGGTCGTGCGGGACTTCCCGGGCTGGACCTCGACCCACGCACTCACGGCGTAGGTGCCGGTCGAGAGCTCACCGAGCTGCTGGCTCAGCGACGAGGCGCCCGCACCGAGCGTCGCGACGCGCTGCCCGTTGGACAGGGTCTCGATGCCCGTGGTGCCGGTCGTCTCGTACGCGTCGAGCGTCGCGGCGTTGAAGCCGGGGTCGACGATGCCGCTCCCGGTGCCCCACGCGACGTCCTCGGCCGAGGGGGTCGTGACGCCCTGCGGGTACAGCACGTAGGGCTGGCCCGCGGTCGCCTCGACCGTGACCTTGCCGCCCGTGACCGGGACGTCCGCGACCTTCTCGCGGCCCGTCGTCGTGAGCTTGTACAGAGTCAGGCTCGTGGCCCCGGAGAACTCGTCCGTGAGGGTCCACGTGGTCGAGCCGCCGGCCGGGTTGTAGTGGTAGAGCTTCCCGCCCTCGGCGGCCTGTCCCTCGAGCCCGGGGGCGTCGGACGCGTTCCACGGCAGGAGGTAGGTGCCGCCCGTGGCGACCACGGCGTCCCCGACGAGGATCTGCCGGTCGGCCGCGGCCTGGCCACGCGCCGAGACGTCACCCGTGAAGTCGATCCGGTCGGTGCCCCAGCGCACGATCTCCTGGTGCTGGAGGAACTTGGTCGGGACGTTGGTCGTCCAGATGTTCTTGTAGAACGCGTTCCAGTCGGTCTGCCCGGTCCAGCCCTCGAACTCGACGAGCCGCGCGTTGCCGAGCAGCGGGTGCGGGTTCCAGGTGTCCTTCTCGGCGTTGTCGATGAAGCGCACGATCTGGGAGTTCAGGCCCTTGTTCGCCGCGCCGCCGTAGTTCTCGTCCGCGGACCAGTGGCTCCACAGCGAGCTCGCCTCGAACTTGTCGGACCACTCGGTCGCGATCTGGAGGTCGTTCGCGCGGGCCGCGTCCGCGAGGGCGCGGGCCTGCCAGCCGAAGTTGTAGTAGACGTCGACGTAGAGGAGGTCCAGGTTGCCCTGGGTCTCGTCGGCGAGCTGGCCGATGCGCGCGGCCAGATCACCGCTGTTCACGTCGCGGCGCTGGTCGATGTAGTACGACTGGCCGAGCCAGTTCCAGCCCTTGGCCGACGGGTCGACGAGCTCGTCGGAGAAGGCGTTCGCCTCGGCGTAGGCCTCGGTCGCGTTGATGTGGACGCCGAAGTCCGCGTTCCAGTCGCCGCCCTGCTCGAGGAGCGTGTTCATGTCCTCGAGGCCGCCCGCGCGCTCGTTGTAGTTGCCGCCGTAGTCGGGGTGCGCGGAGTCGTGGCCCTCGGAGCCGTAGCCCTTGAGCAGCGCCATCTGGCCCAGGCCGTCGGTCGCGAGCGAGATGCGCTTGACGTCGTCGAGCGTACGCAGGAACGGGTGCGTGGCCTGCGAGGCGAAGTTGAACGGGATGTGGGTCACGACGCGGTCGGCGACCTGGTCGGCGCCGAGCGCCTTGGGGGCGGTCGCGCGGAACGCGATCGCGCCGTCCTGCCAGTCGACCTTGTCGTCGGCGTTGGCGTCGGCCGTCACGACGACGGTCGCGTACGGGAGCTCCTCGGTGACCGGCGAGCCCTGGGCCCGGTAGGTCCACGCGCCGCTCCAGACGCCCACGCGCACGCCGCCGTCGGCCGCGCGGGCCTGACGCTGCAGGCGGTTGCCGTCCGCGGCGGCCTTGCCGTTCGCCTCGTCGTAGACGCTGTTGGTCACGATCGTGGCCGACAGCTTGCTGGTGCTGACGATCGCGTACGCGGACCCGACCGGGTTCGCGTTGACGGGGGTCTGCCCCGTGACGGTCGTGAACGTGTCGCCGACCTTGCCACGGTCCGGGCTGATCACGGCCGAGGCGACCACGGCCGACGGGTCGGCCGACGAGACGGAGAGCAGGTCGTGGCCCGGGACCTCGATGGTCCCGACGCGGAAGGCCTCGGTGTCGGTCACGCCCGTGACGCGGAACGTCACGGCGCTGCCGTCGACCTCCAGGCGCGTGTCGATGCTGACGCCCGCGAGGTCGGGGAACGTCAGGCGGTAGTCGCGGCTCGTCTCACCGGGTTCGCCCGGCTCGACCGCGACGGTGCGGTCGGTGCCGTTGAGGCGCACCTTCGCCACGGTCGCGGTGCTGCCCGCGAGCGAGGCCCCCGACGCGCGGTCGGTGTAGCTCAGGACCCGTGGGAAGTCCGCGGCGACCTGGACGTCGAGCTGAGGAGAGCGCAGCGTCGCCGCGCCCTCGACGCTCGCCGCCGCGACCTGCTCGGCCGTCAGGCCCAGGGCCGAGAGCTGGTTGATGCTGCTCGCCGCCGCGGGGAGGGCGGCGACCGGCAGCGCCGCGAACGGCACCACGACCGCGGTGGCGAGCGCCACGAGCCGGCGGGCGCGGCGCGAGCCGCCGCCCGGGAGGGAACCGGCCCGGGGGCCAGGGGAATGTCGAACCATGTGCTGTCTCCTTCGATAGCAGTTCATCGGCCGTCCCCCGACCGACGGGCGTCACAGCTCTTCGACGTACTCCTCGGGCTCGCCGAGGACGGCCTCGTCCTTCAGCTCGAGGTCGGAGCCGACCTCGTGCAGCTCGAGGACCGTGACGGTGTTGCTCCCCGCGCGCAGCAGAGGCGCGGGGACGTAGAGGGTGTGCTGCGGGCCGCGCTCCCAGTAGCGGCCGAGCAGCACGTCGTTGACCCAGACGAACCCCTTGGTCCAGCCGGGCAGGGCGAGGAAGGCGTCGGCGGGTTCGTCGACGTCGAGCGTCGTCCGGGCGATCACGCCCTGCGGCCCGACGGCGTCGGCTCTGTCGGAGTCGGCGGCACCGGGCTCACCGGTGGCCCCGCCCGCCCACAGCCCGTCCACGGGCAGCAGGTCGAGCGGCAGGGACCGCGAGGTCCAGCCGTGCACGATGCGCCGCTCGACCAGGACGTCGCCGAGGATGCCCTTGTGCTCGCCGAGCCGGGGCCCGTAGTTGATGCGGCCGAGGTTCTCGACGAGGATCTCGAGCCGGACAGGGACGCCCTGCCCGTGGACCGTGAGCCCGCGGTGCGAGGTCTCGCGCTCCAGGACGCCGACCTCGTGGCCGTCGACGTAGACGGTCGCGCGGTCGTGCAGCCCGAGGATCGAGAGCGTGCTGCTGCCGCGCGGGAGGATCGGCGTGGCCGTGTGGAGCACGAGCCCGGCGTTCTGCCCGAGCTGCTCGAACGTCAGGGGCGACGAAGCGGCGGTCGCGGCACCGAGCGCCCACAGGGCGGGCAGGAGCGGGCGCGTGCTCACCGGAGGCAGGGCCTGCGCCGGGAGCCGGACGGGAGGCTGGATCCACCGGTCGTCCTGGGTGTCCCCGACGTCGCCCCGGTGCTCGGTGAGCACCTTGCGCAGCGCGAAGAACTTGGGCGTCACGGTGCCGTCCTCGGCGACCGCGGCGTCGGAGTCGTAGCTCGTGACGGTCGGCTGGATCCGCGTGCCGTCGTGGTTGGCCCCTGCGGTCAGCCCGAAGTTCGTGCCGCCGTGCGCCATGTACAGGCTCACGGACCCGCCGAGGTCGAGGAGCTCGCGCACGTCGGACGCGGCGCTGTCGGCGCCGCGCACGTGGTGCGGGTCGCCCCAGTGGTCGAACCAACCGTTCCAGAACTCGGCGCACACGAACGGCTGCTCGCCGCGGCGGCCCGTGAGCTTGTCGAGCGCCTGCCCCGGACGGCTGCCGAACGTGGCCGCGGCCAGCACGCCCGGGAGCGTGCCGCCGTCGAGCATGAGGTCGGTGGGTCCGTCGGCCGTGAACAGGAGCTCGTCGATGCCGCGGGCAGCGAGCGCGTCGTGGACCCAGGCCATGTAGGCGTGGTCGTCGCCATAGCTGCCGTACTCGTTCTCGACCTGGACGGCCACGATCGGCCCGCCCCGGCTCGCCTGGAGCGCCGCGAGACGTGGTACCAGCTCGTCGAACCAGGCCGCGACCGCCGCGAGGTACGTCTCGTCGCTGCACCGCAGCCGGATCCCGGGCGTCGCGGTGAGCCACGCGGGCAGGCCGCCGTTGTCCCACTCGGCGCAGATGTACGGGCCGGGGCGCACCACGACGTCGAGCCCCAGGTCGCCCGCGAGCCGCACGAACCGCTCGACGTCGCGCCACCCGGTGAAGTCGAACGAACCGCGCTCGGCCTCGTGCCAGTTCCACGGGACGTAGGTGTCGACCGTGTTGAGGCCCATGGCGCGCACGCGCAGCAGGCGGTCCTCCCACTGGTCGGGGTGCACGCGGAAGTAGTGGATCGAGCCCGAGAGCAGGCGGTGCGGCGCACCGTCCCGCAGGAGGGTCGCGCCGTCGGCGCGCAGGGTCGGTCCGCCGACCGGGCTCGAGGCCTGGTCGGCTGGGTGCTGCTGGTTCACTTGATGGCCCCCGCTGCGAGTCCGGAGCGCCAGAAGCGCTGGAGGGAGAGGAACGCGACGATGAGCGGGACGACCGCCACGAACGCGCCGATGATGACCATGTGCCGTTCGATCTGGCCGGCCTGGACCAGGGCGTTCCAGCTCACCAGCCCGACCGTGACGGGCCGCAGGTTCTCGGAGATGAGGACCTGCGAGGGGAGCAGGAAGTTGTTCCAGATCTCGACGAACTGGAAGAGGAAGATCGTGACGAGCGCGGGGGCCATCATCTTGAGGCTGACCCCGAAGAAGATGCGGCCCTCGCTCGCGCCGTCGAGGCGGGCGGCCTCGATGACCTCGTCGGGCACCGAGCTCGCGGCGAAGATGCGCCCCAGGTAGACGCCGAACGGGCTCACGATGCTGGGCAGGAGCACCGCGAGGTACGTGTTGACGATGCCCGTCGCGGAGAACATGAGGAACAGGGGCAGCGTGAACAGGACCTTGGGGATCAGGACCGCGCCGAGGACCACGCCGAACAGCACGCCCTTGCCGCGGAACTCGTACTTCGCCAGGGCGTAGCCCGTCGAGACCGCGATGAGCGTCCCGAGGCCCGCGCCGACGATCGAGTAGAGCGCGGAGTTGGCCATCCAGACGGCGAAGATCCCGTCCTTGTACGCGAACAGGTCGCCGATGTTGCCGAACAGGTCGAAGTTCGAGAACCACAGGGGGCTGCCCGCGAACGTGTACCCGGCGTCCTTGGTGGCCGCGACGAACAGCCACCACAGCGGGAACAGGAAGTACACGGCGGTGAGCGCGAGGACGGCCGTGACCGCGATGCGGCTCGTGGCCGTGGTCTCGATCGAGTCGCCGCGCAGGCCGCCCGTGGCGCCCTGGCTCCCCTTGGCGTCGGTGCGCCGGCGGCGCCTCCGGTTGCCCGTGGTCTTCTCGGCCCGGGCGGGTGCGGTGCTCGTGGTCACGAGGACCTCCTGGACGTCAGACGGAAGAAGAGGACGGACAGCACGGCCACGCCGACCGCGAGCAGCACCGACTGGGCCGCGGCGTACGGGTAGTTGGCCGACTGGAGCGAGGCCTGCGCGGCCATGATCGGCGTGTAGCTCGCGTCGATCGCCCCGGTGCTCTGCTTGAGCACGAACGGCTCGTTGTAGAGCTGCGCGGAGCCGATGATCGAGAAGATCGTGGTGAGGAGGATCGCGGGCCGCACGAGCGGGATCTTGATGCTCCACGCGGTGCGCCACGGCGAGGCGCCGTCGAGCTTGGCGGCCTCGAGCACCTCGCCCGGGACCCCCTGGAGCGCGGCGTAGATGATGATCATGTTGTAGCCGGTCCAGCCCCACGTCACGACGTTCGCGACGGCCCACAGGGCGAAGTCCTGGCTGAGGAAGTTGACGTCGATCCCGACCAGCCCGAGGAGCTGGTTGAACGGGTTGTTCGTGGGCGAGTAGAGGAACGACCACATGAGCGCCGAGACCACGGTCGGCACCGCGTAGGGCGCGAAGCTCGAGAGGCGGAAGAAGCCCTTGGCCCGCGCCGAGGCCGAGTCGATGAGGAGCGCGATCCCGAGCGCGAGGCCCAGCATCACGGGCACCTGCACGACGCCGAACAGGAGCACGCGGCCGATCGAGGTGATGAACGTCGAGTCGCCCAGCGCGTACGCGTAGTTGAACAGCGGGTCGAAGATCTCCTGCGTGCCGCCCAGCCCGAGCGCGTCGCGCTGGATGCGGAACATGCTCTTGTAGATCGCGAACAGGATGGGCGCGACGTACATCCCGACGAACAGCACCACGAACGGACCGACGAACCAGATCGCGTACCGGCTGGTCCGGCTGCGCGGTCGCTTGGGCGGCGTGGTCGCCGCGCGCTTCGTCTCGACCGGCGGCGGTGCCGCCGACGTCAGGCTCGTGGTCATGGTGGGTTCCTCAGGGGGATGCGTCGTGGTGCCCGACGACGTCACGCGCCCAGGTGCACCGGTGCTCGCAGGTGCGTGGCGTCGTCGGGCCTTGTGCTGCTCGTGCGCGGCGAGAACCGCGCGGGTGGTGCTGGGACCGTCAGGTCACTCGTTGACGGCGATGCCCTGCTGCGTGAGCTCGGAGACCGTGGCCTCGCGGGCGCCCGTGAGCGCGGTCGCGACGGTCGCGCCGCCCTCCTTGGCGTAGGCCTGCTTCATGCCCGTGCCGAGCGTGCCCACGAGGGTCGAGACGCCGGGGCCCCAGGCCCAGTCCTCGTTGACCTGGCCGGACGCGGTCTTGAACACGTCGCTGATGACCTGGCCGCCGAAGTACTCGTCGCCCGTGGCGAGGAGCTCGGACTCGAGGCCCGCGACCGACGCCGGGTAGACGCCGCCACCCTTGACGAGCTCGTCGACCGACGCGGGGTCGGTGCTGATCCAGTTGGCGACGGTCCAGGCCGCCTCCGGGTCGTCGCAGCCCTTGAGGACCGCGGACAGGCTGCCGCCCACGTTGCCGGTCTTGGCGTCGCCCGCCTCCCACTGCGGGAGCTCGGCCACGGCCCAGTCTCCCGACGAGGCCGCGGCGGAGTCCTTGAGGATGCCGGCGAACCAGGCGGCGCCGACGATCGTGGCGATCGAGCCGTCACCGAGGCCTGCGGCCCAGTCGTCGCTCCAGATGCTCGCGCCGATCACGTCGGCGTCGATGAGGCCCTGCCAGTAGTCGGCGACCTCGAGGTTGGCCGGGGAGTCGGGCGTGATGGACCACGCGTCGTCCTTGATCTCGTACCAGGGGGCGCCGGCCTGCCAGGCGAAGCCCGAGTAGTCGTAGTCCTCGTACGTGCCGGTCAGCTTGATGCCCGCGGCCTTGAGCTGCTCGCCCGCGGCCTGGTACTCGGCCCACGTGGTGGGGACGGCGATGCCGTTCGCCTCGAACACGGTCTTGTTGTAGAAGAGCACCATGGGGCCCTGGTCCTGCGGGGCGCCGTAGGTCTTGCCGCCCACGTTGACGCCGGCCCAGCCCGCGGGGGCGTAGAGGTCCTTGTCCTTCGCCGCGAACTCGGTGACGTCCACGACGTTGCCCTCGGCGACGAAGCTGGGGAGCGTCTCGAAGCCGACCTGGGCGATGCACGGGGCGTTGCCCGCGGTGATCGAGTTGCGGATCTTGTCGTAGCCGCCCTTGTTGCCGGGCTCGATCTGCGTGTACTTGATCTTGATGTCGTCGTGCGTGTCGTTGAAGATCTTGGCCGACTCGTCGTAGCCCGCGGCCCAGGTCCAGACCTCGACCTCCTTGACCTTGCCGTCGCCGCCTGCCGAGCCACCGGACGTCGTGTCCGACGAGCAGGCGGTCAGGCCGCCCGCAGCGAGGGTGAGGATCGACGCGACCCCGACTGCCTTGACGATCGATGACTTCATGACTCTCCTTCTGACCACACTGTGCTGAGGATGGAGCGGCGACGGCGCCGCGGTCTGCGTGGAGCACACTCTGGCACACGTTGATATGGATCACAACCCACTCATCACGGCGTGCCGCGAGGTGCGCAAAGCCGTCACTTTCGGCTGCATGTTCTGGCTGTTATGGTCAACACTGATAACAGAAGGATGACGACGACCCGGGCCGGAGAGGCTCGCGCTGTTGGCGTCCACTACGCTGCGGTGCACACCCGCGGCCCCGCACACCGAGGTGCCCGACGCTCCACGCCGAGCCCTCATCGCCCGAAGGAGAGCACGTGGAACGACCGTCACCGCCCACGCGGACGGAGCCGGCGCAGGGGAAGACCACGGCCGTTCCCGCCCGGGGCCGCGGCCCCGCGATGGCCGACGTCGCCCGCGTCGCCGGCGTCTCCGCCCAGACCGTCTCCCGCGTCCTGTCGGGGCACCCCAACGTCAACGAGACGACCCGCGACCGGGTGCGCGCCGCCGTCGAGCAGACCGGGTACCGCCGCAACAGCCTCGCGCGCGCGCTCGTGACCGGGCGCAGCAAGACCATCGGCGTCATCACGCACGAGACCGACTTCTACTCGGGCAGCGCCATGATGCTCGGCATGCAGCGCGCGGCCCGCGACGGCGGCTACTTCGTGAGCACCGCGAGCACCGCCTCGCTCTCCCCCGCCTCGATCGCCCAGGCCGTCGACCGCCTCCTCGACCAGGGCGTCGACGGGCTCGTCATCGCCGTCCCCGTGCGCGACGACGAGTCGCTCGGCGACCTCATCCACGGCACCCCGACCGTCGTCGTGGACGGCATGCAGTCGTCGGCGACCGAGGTCGTCGCGGTCGACCAGGTCGCCGCGGGGCGCGTCGCGACCGAGCACCTCCTGGCGCTGGGCCACGAGACCGTGTGGCACCTCGCCGGACCCGCCTCGTGGAACGACGCCAACGGCCGCACCGCCGGGTGGCAGGCCGCGCTGCACGACGCCGGACGCACCGAGCCGCCCGTGCTCTACGGCGACTGGAGCCCCGAGTCCGGGTACCGCAACGGCCTGGTCCTGGGCCGTCTGCCCGAGGTCACCGCCGTGTTCGTCGCGAGCGACGAGATGGCGTTCGGGCTGATCCGGGGCCTGACGGAGATGGGCCGGCGAGTCCCCGAGGACGTGTCGGTCGTGGGCATGGACGACATCGCGCTCGCCGAGTACTGCTCGCCCCCGCTCACCACGGTGCGGCAGCCGTTCCACCTGACCGGCCGCCTCGCGGTCGAGCACGTGATCGCGCTCATCGCGGACCCGACGAGCGTGCACGAGCCCGAGGTCGTGCTGCCCGAGCTCGCGGTGCGCCTCAGCACGGCGCCGCCGCGCTGAGCCTCGCGGGCACGGAGCAGGCCCGGCCGACCGAGCGCAGATGGAGAGCACAGCCTGCCATGCCCCCTGTCCGAGACAACATCCTCAGCCTCGCCGCGTGAGGTGGAGGTTGCTGCTGGCGCCGGCACGCCTGCTCTCCCCTACCCTGTTTCACCGTCGTCTTCGTCCTCTTCCTCACGTGCAACGTCATCGTCATCGTCCGCACCTCTGGTCGGCAGCACGGCGGCGTCGATCTGCGCTAGCCACGCGTTGAGCTGTGCGACCGCCTCGTCGAGCCCGATATCGATCTGCACGTCGGCCGCGGCGCGTTCGAAGTCGGTCGGCCAATGCGGGTGGGCGACCACGACGCATGGCCACGTACGCTCAGCTCGACCAAGAGCCTGGGCATCGCGCGCACGCACGTCGAAGACGTCCATGACGGCTGCACGAACGCCAGCCAGGTTCTCACCGATTTCGGCGAGGTCGCGAAGCAGCAGCAGGTCGACGAGGTCGCGCGCCCGGTCGTTGGTCGCAGCCGGCGGGTCGTGGGGGTCGGTGCAGGCGTGAATTTTCTGCGCGACCTGATAGCGCATCGCGATGCCCACCATCACAACGGGGCCCGGCAGCCCGAGGCCTGCCAGCGTAGGCGGTGCGAACGGTTCAGGCGCGGCTCCAGCGCCCCCTTCATCTGGCGCGATCTCGACCTGGACCCTTCGCCACGTCTTGCCTCTGAGCTCGACGACGACGTCGAAGCGACGCGGTTTGATGACGCGAGTAGGGATCTGGATGACCTCGACGGCGTCTCGCCGTAGCGTCAGCGGGCCCCAGGGCTCGGCGAGCTCGTCATCGAGCTTGACGAGGAAGTCGTCGATGTCACCGCGGATGAGCCCGTCCACGTCCTTCGTCGCACGCGTGGGCGCACTGGGGAGCCGGTGTTGCAGCAGGGTTCCACCCTTGAGCAGGAAGTGCGGCTGACCGGTGGCGTCGAGCGCTCGCTGCAGTGCAGCGATGACAATCGTGGACGCAACGAGCCATGCCAAGCGTCCGCCGCGGCTGCCCAAGCGTCTCTCGGCTTGCTGGAGCCAAGAGTTGAGCATGGCGACCGACGCCGGTTCCTTGGTCTTCTCGGGCAGGTCGGCCAGGCCAAGGGGCACATCAGCGTGCGGGGGTGTCACGGTTCGTCAACTTCCTCTGCAGGGCGGCGCTCTCGCTCGCGGTGATGCGCCCGGTCTCACGAGCCGTCGTGAGGGCCTGGCGGAGAAGATAGGTCGGGGTGCCGGTCTCGATGCACTGCGCGATCGCGGTCGCGGGTTTCACTGTCGGGATCTGTTCGAACCACCCGATATGGCGGGGATCGAGGTCTTGGTGGTGGACCTCGATCCCGTTGGCGCCGGCACGGCGGATTCGGTGGCGTCGGGGAACGGTGACGTGGATCCGGTCGGGGTTGACGTCGCCGAGCCCGTAGAGAGCCAGGGCGGTCTCGTGGGACAGAGCGGCCTCGTCGACACCGGTCCACAGCACTGCCAGGTGAAGATCGTCGTACTCACTGACGGGGACGACGTTCACGCGGTAGACGCCGTGAGCGACCTTCTCCAGGTAGCCGCGCGCGACGAGCTGCTTGAGTGCGTGCGGACTGTGACCTTCACGCAGGGCGTCGGCGCGGCGGATGAACCCGTGGCGGTCGAAGGCCTCTTCGAGCAGGCGGTCGCGGGTGTGCGGCATGTCAAAAGGGTACCGCTAGTGGCACCCTTTTGACATTGCTTGGCAGCGAGGGGTCTTGGTCAGGGATCAGAGGAAGAGCGCCCTCGACCTGCCCCGGACGCGCCGGAGGCGGCCCGTCGCGTGAGCACCCCCCTGCAGGGCTCACGCCACGGGCCGCCTCCGACCCTCACGCCCGTCACGACCCCCATCGACGACCGAGCGTTCACCTGAGCAGAGGGGGGTGGCACCCGTTTGATACATGCTGTCGACGTGACCCCCGTCACATTCTGACATCGAGTGTCACCGGCCGCAGCAGGACGGCCCGCCCGGGGCGCCACGAGCACCCCGCACGAGCCGTCCGTCCGCGCACCCGTCAGCCCAGCAGCGCCTGCCCCAGGAACTCGCCCTCGGCGCACCCCGGCGGCACCGCGAACACCGCCGACCCGATGGGCGTGGTCCACTCGTTGAGCAGGTCCACCTCGTCGAGCCGACGCTGGACCGGCACGAACTGGCGGTCGACGTCGGCCTGGAACGTCACGAACACCAGGCCCGAGCTGCTGAGCGCGCCCGGGTCGGCCGCGACGTCCGGAGCGTCGTCGTAGCTGTACGCGCGGCGGAGGAAACGCTCGGTCGGGTCGTCGGTCCGGGCCCGCCGCACGTGCGCGGCCGGCCCGATCACGGTCAGCCCGTGCGGCCCGACCGCGTCGAGGTCCGGCTCGTCGAGCTCGCGGACGCCCGTGAGCGGAGCCCCGTCCACGAGGCGGCGCCCCATGACGGCCTCGCGCGTGGGACGGTCGACCTCGTCCCACGTGTCGAGCTCCATGCGGATGCGCCGCACGACCATCGACGTGCCGCCCGCGAGCCACCCGTCCGTGCCGTCCGACCACACGAGCGGGGCGTCCGCGACCGGGTCCACGTTCCGTGTCCCGTCGATCTGCCCCATGAGGTTGCGCATGGTCCGCCCCGCGGGCTCGCTCCCGACCGACCGCCGGAAACCCCTCTGCAACCAGCGCACCGACGCGAAGTCGCGCGCCTCGCGCAGCAGCATCCGGACCGTGTGGGAGACCGTCACCTCGTCGTCGGCGCAGACCTGGAGCACCAGGTCGCCGTCGTTCCAGCGGTCCTCGAGCCGGTCCACGCCGAACGCGGGCAGGGGGCGGAGCCACGACGGGCGCCGGTCGTCGAGCCCCGCGGCCGTGAAGACCGCAGGCCCGTAGCCGACCGTGACGGTGAGGCGCGCGGGCACCTCGGCGAGCTCGGGCTCGGTGTCGGTCAGACCGGGCCGTCCCTGCGTGAGGCGCGCGACGTCGTCGGTCCAGATCCGCATGAGCCGCACCAGCGCGTCCCGGTCCGTACCGGGTGCGAGCGTCAGCGCGACGAGCGTCAGGTACGCCTGAGGAGGTGTCTCGACGCCCGCCTGCCGCAGGCCGTGGAACGGGACGCGCGCGTCGCCGTGCAGCGAGGTCTCCCCCGTGCCCGACGACGCCGCTCCCGTCGCGGGAGCCGTGGCCCTCCCGGCCCACGCACCTCCCGCACCGGCGACCGCGACCGCCCCGGCGGCGGCCCCGCCGACCAGGAACGCACGCCGCGAGACCCTGGCCTGCGGGACCGGGGAGGTCCTGCCATCCGGACTAGCGGGGCCGGGCCCGGGGCCGACGTCAGCCATCGTGACTCATGTCGTGATCCTCGCCGTGGCCCTCGTCGTAGCTCTCCTTGGCGCCCGCGAACGTGCGCGCCGGGGCGGTGACGACGAGCGTGGAACCGTCGCTCAGCTCGAGCGTGACCTCGTACTCGGCCCCGGCCTGGACCGGCGCGGACAGCTCCATGAGCATGAGGTGGTCGCCGCCGGGCTCGAGCGCGTGCTCGCCGCCCGCAGGGATCGTCAGGCCGCCCTCCTTCTGGCGCATGACCATGGCGCCCGAGGCGTCGGTCGCCATCTCGTGGAGCTCGACGGGAGACAGGTCGGACGTCGCGCCGACGACCGTGACGTCCTGGTCGCCGTCGTTGTGCAGGACGGCGAAGGCCGCGGTCATGCCCGACTCGGCGGCCTTGATCCAGGGGTCGGTCGCGGTCAGCCGGTCGGCCGCGGTGCTCGACGCGGCGTCAGCCGACGCGCTCGGCGACGCCGTGCCCGAAGAGGTGCCGGACGAGGTTCCGGACGGGGTGCCCGAGCAGCCCGCGACCGCGAGGAGGGCGAGCGTCGTGACGGTCGCGCCGAGCAGGGTCGCGCGGCGGGTGGTGGTGCGTGCAGACATGGTGGGTCCTTCGGTCAGGGACCCGGCGTCGGGGCGCGCGGGAGCAGCCCGCGCCGCGGCGCCCCGAGATCCAGGCAGGACCAGGGGCGCCGCGGGGTCGCGGGGACGCCCGGGCGACTTCGTCGCCGGGAAAGAGGTGGGGAGGGTCAGTCCTGCTGCTGCTGGCGGCGACGGACGATCAGCACGGCGACGACCACGACCGCGGCCGCGAGCACCGCGAGCCCGACGAGCAGCGGCACGACCGAGCGCGCCTCGTCGCCGGTCTCGTCGGACGCGTCGGACGTTGCCGCCGTGGTCGCCTCGGTCGTGCCCTCGGTGGCCGACGGCGTCACGACGGCGGGCTCGTCGGTCGCCACGGGCGCGGCCGGCTCGGGAGCCGCCGCGACCGCGAACGAGAACGTGCCCTCGATCGGGTGACCGTCCGAGGAGACGACGCGCCACGCGACCGTGTACGTGTCACCGGTCAGCTCGGCGGGCCACGGGAACGTCGCCGCGGTCCCCTCGATCGTGGGGCTGCCCTGCGCGACCACGGTCCCAGCCGTGTCGGTCACGACGACCTGCGGCTCGACCGCGAGGGGCTCGGTGCTGAACGTCATGGTGAGCGCGGCGGGCGCGGCGTCGAGCTGCGCGCCGTCCGCCGGGTCGGAGCTGATGATGCGGTCGTGCGCCTGGGCCGGGACGGCCCCGCCGATGCCGAGCAGCAGGGCCGCTGCCAGCGTGGCGAGGGCCGCGAGCAGGGCGACCAGGAGGCGGGCAGAGCGGGAGGTCGGGCGCGCGAGGGCGACCGCTCGCCCGCCGCGGTCGGCGACCGTGGACAGGGTGGACGGGTGGGACTGGTTGGTCTGCGAAGACATGGAAGACGCTCTCGATGAGGCGCGGCACGAGCTCGCGCACGGGGGGCACCCGGGGGACGGCCGGCCTCGTCGACGGTCAGCGCGCGAACGCGGACCAGGGTCAGGAAGGAAGGGCGACGGGCCGGGCGAGCAGCGGCGGTCCGCGCGTCGTCGGGGTCCGCAGGTGGACCGTCGCCGCACGGGACGGTGCGGGAGCCGGAGCGAGGAGCCGGAGCGCGACGGGCAGGGCCGGCAGGAGGTCCGCCAGCGGGCCACGGGGCGCGAGCCACGTCAGCAGCAGGCCCAGTGCGCGCTCGCCGTGCGCGACCACCACGGCCACGACCACGGTCGCGAGCACGTGCGCCAGGACCATCCACGCTCCCGCGGGGGTCTCGTGCGGGAGGTGCGCGACGCCGTCGGGCACGGGGGTGCTCGCCGTGCAGGCCGCGAGCGTGCCCGCCACGGCGTGGCCAGCGTGAGCGCCGCCGACCGGCGCGCACGACGCGGGCGCGGAGAAGCTCAGACCGTAGTGCAGCGCCACCTGGCCCGTGCCGAGGATCGCGACCAGCCGACCGAACGTGAGACGGAAGCGGGCCGCGAACGTCGCGCCGGCCATCGTGAACGACGCCAGGGCGAGCAGGATCAGCGGGTGCGGGAGCGTGCCACCGCCCACGCGGTGCGCGAGCGCCGCGAGGGCGAGCACCAGGGCCGCGACGAGACCGGCGCGCGCGACGCGCAACGGACCGGCGACCTGGGTGAGCACGGGGACCACCCTAGCGGGACATGACGCGACGTCGGATCCGAGGGGCGCAGGGCGGTCGGTCGCCCGACGCCCCTCCCGCCCGGCACCCCGCTGAGAGGATGGACGCATGACCACACGCAACAGCATCGCCATCACGAACGGCTACGTCGTCCCCGTCGCCTCCGCACCCCTGGAGAACGCGACCGTCCTCGTCGAGGACGGCGTCATCACGGCCGTCGGCCACGACGTCGTCGTGCCCGACGGTGTCCGCACGGTCGACGCCGGGGGCCGCTGGGTCCTGCCCGGGTTCGTCGAGGCCCACGGCCACATGGGCGTCATGGAGGAGGCCGAGGGCTGGGCCGGCAACGACACCAACGAGATGACCGACCCCAACGGCGCCGCGCTGCGCGCGCTCGACGCCATCAACATCGAGGACGAGGGCTTCCGCGACGCGCTCGTGGGCGGCGTGACCTCGGCCGTCATCAAGCCCGGCTCGGGCAACCCGATCGGCGGGCAGACCGTCGCGATCAAGACCTGGGGCGGTCGGACCGTCGACGAGCAGGTCATCCGCGAGGCCGTGTCCGTGAAGTCGGCGCTGGGCGAGAACCCCAAGCGCGTCTACGGCGACCAGAAGAAGCTCCCGTCCACGCGCCTGGGCGTGGCGAACGTGATCCGCAAGGCGTTCGTCGACGCGCAGAACTACGTCGCCAAGCGTGATGCGGCGCAGGCCAAGGGCGAACCGTTCGACCGCGACCTCGCCAAGGAGACCCTGGGCCGCGTGCTCGCGGGCGAGCTCTACTGGGACCAGCACACGCACCGTGCCGACGACATCGCGACCGCGCTGCGCCTCGCGGACGAGTTCGGCTACAAGCTCGTCATCAACCACGGGACCGACGGCGCCGCGGTCGCCGACGTCCTGGCCGAGCGCGACGTGCCGGTCATCTTCGGCCCGCTGTTCACGTCGCGGACCAAGATCGAGCTGCGCAACCGCGACATCGCCAACCTCGGGGCGCTCGCCCGCGCGGGGGTGCGCGTCGCGATCACGACCGACCACCCCGTGGTGCCCATCAACTTCCTGGTGCACCAGGCGTCGCTCGCGGTCAAGGAGGGCCTGGACCGCGACGTCGCGATCGAGGCGCTCACGACGAACCCGGCCGCGTTCCTGGGCCTCGACGACCGGGTCGGCTCGCTGCGCCCGGGCCTCGACGGCGACGTCGTGATCTGGTCGGGCGACCCGCTGGAGGTGACCTCGCGCGCCGAGAACGTGTTCGTGACCGGCACCGAGGTCTACACGTGGGACCGCGCGGCGGCCGGCGGTCGCGGTGCGGGCACGGTCGTCGAGCGCGGCGAGCGCTTCGCGGACTGACCCGCGGGGTGCCAGGCCCGAGGTAGAACGTGCTGCGCGAGGTAGAGCCCGCCGAGCACTACGTCGCGCAGCACGTTCTACCTCACGTCCCGCAAGGACCTACCCACCCGCACGTCAGTGGTGGAACCCCTTGCTCACGGCCTCGACGGGCATGGGCGACTCGAGCGCGTCGAGGAACGCGACCTCGGTCCGGATGTCGCCGAGCAGGCTGGCCGCCAGGTCGCGGCTCAGCCCGTTGCGCACCACGATGCGCTGGACCGTCAGGTCCTGCAGGTCCACGGGCATGGGGTACGACGGCAGCAGCCACCCCTTGGTCCGCAGCCGCTCGGACAGGTGGTAGAGCGTCCACTTGTCGGTGTAGCCCTCCTTGAGGCTCCACGCGAAGACCGGGATGTCGCTCCCGTCGTTCCACAGGTCGAACGGCGGCATCTTCGCGATCTCGCCCGAGAGGTAGAGCGCGACGTCCTGCGAGGCCTTCTGCACCTTGTAGTAGCCGTCGTAGCCGAGGCGCAGGAACAGGTAGTACTGGAGCAGGACCTGCGAGCCGGGCCGGGAGAAGTTCAGCGCGAACGTCGGCATGTCGCCGCCCAGGTAGCTCACCGAGAAGACGAGGTCCTCGGGCAACGCCGCCGTGTCCCGCCAGACGACCCACCCGAGCCCCGGGTAGACGAGCCCGTACTTGTGGGCCGAGGTGTTGATGGACGCCACACGGTCGACCTGGAAGTCCCAGACGAGGTCCGGCTGGAGGAACGGCGCGATCATGGCCCCCGACGCGCCGTCGACGTGGATCGGGACGTCGAGCCCGGTCGCGGCCTGGATCTCGTCGAGCACGGCCGCGATCTTCTCGACCGGCTCGTAGGCCCCCGTGTAGGTGACCCCGAGGATCGCGACGACCCCGATCGTGTTCTCGTCGACGTACTTCTCGAGCTCGAACCCGTCGAGCACCTTGTGCTCGAGCGAGATGGGGACGTAGCGGGCCTCGACGTCCCAGTAGTTGCAGAACTTCTCCCAGCAGACCTGGACCGCGCTCGACAGCACGAGGTTGGGCTTCTCGGTCGACTTCCCCGCGGCCCGGCGCGCGTGCTGCCAGCGTCGCTTGAGCGCGAGCCCGCCCAGCATGGCGGCCTCGGAGGACCCGATGGTCGAGGTCCCGATCGCGTTCGCCGGGTCCGGGGCGTTCCACAGGTCCGCCAGGATCTTCCAGCACCGCGTCTCGATCGCCGCCGTGGCCGGGTACTCGTCCTTGTCGATCATGTTCTTGTCGGCGGTCTCCGCGTTGAGCCGCTGCGCGTACGGGTCCATCCAGGTGCCGACGAACGTCGCCAGGTTCAGCCGGGCGTTGCCGTCGAGCATCGCCTCGTCGTGCACGATCTGGTAGGCCGTCTCGGGGAAGGACTCCCCCGGCGGCAGGACGTTGCGCGGGAGCTCGGTCGCCTCCCCCGGCCGGGAGAACAACGGGTTCATGGCGACGACGTCGCGCTCCTCGGACTCTGCACCGCGGTTCGATCCGGACATGTTCGTTCCTCTGGCAGGGCGGGGGCGGGTCGGTCGGCACGCCCACCGGGTGGGCCGACGCCGTCGTGCCGCCGCTCCCAGCCCGCTCCCTCCACGGTAGGTCGGCAGTCGGCCGAGCGCCTGGGGAGCCCCGCACGCAGAGTGTGCAGCTCGGGTCGCCCCTGGGGCCCACGGACGACCCGAGGTGCACACCCGGCCGACCGCCGACGAGCCTAAGCGACACGTGTTGCCAAACTAATGGCACGGGCGTACCGTCAAAATGTCAGCACGTTCCGTCGTCCCGACGAGCGGCCGCACCACCCGCCAGGCACCCCGTGCCGGGCACAGCCACCAGGCCCCCCGAAGGAGGCGACATGGACCCCCGCACCGAGCGCACCACCGCAGCCCTGCGCACCGCAGTCCTCGAGCTCGCCGCCGAGCAGGACATCGACGAGCTCACGGTCTCGCAGGTCTCTGCCCACGCCGGGATCAACCGCGCCACGTTCTACGACTACGCGAACAACCCCGCGGACCTGCTCACGACCATCCTGCGCACCGAGCTCGACGCGATCCGCAGCGACTTCCTCGCGGCCGCCCGCGGCCTGACCCCCGACCCCGACGCCGGCCCCGACGCGCGCCAGCGCACCGACCCCCGCCAGCTCGTCGACACCATCACGCAGGCGATCGTCGGCCACGTCGACACGCACACCTCGATCTACGAGCGCGCCCTCGAGGGAGGACTGAGCGCCCCCCTGTTCCGCCTGCTCGCGGAGCACTTCTCCGACACCCTGCGCACGTTCCTCCTGGACCAGCCGCACCTCATGCCCGTGCCGTGCGACGCCGAGCAGACCGAGGTCGAGCAGGCCGCCCGCGCGTACGCCTGCTACGTCGCGCTCGGCTCGGTCGGCGCCCTCGAGGCGTGGCTCGCCACCCCGTCCCCCCGTGACCCGGACTTCTTCCCCCGGATCACCCGCACCTCGCTCGCCCCCTGGTGGACCGCGCCGAACTGACCCGACGCGACCACCCGCCCCGGCGAGCCGCACCGCACACCGCACGCTCCGCCGTCGGGCACCCCACGAGGGTTCCCCGACCCCGGGCACACCGAAAGGAGGCCCCACCATGGGCCGTGTCTACAACAAGGTCGCCATCGTCACCGGAGGAACCGGAGGCATGGGCGTCACCCACGCCAAGGCGCTCGTCGCCGAGGGCGCGAAGGTCGTCGTCGCGGACCTCGACGACGCCAAGGGCGAGGCGCTCGTCGCCGAGCTCGGCGAGAACGCCGCCTACGTCCACCTCGACGTCACCAAGGAGGAGGACTGGGCTGCGGCCGTCGCGTTCACGCTCGAGAAGTTCGGGCGCATCGACGTCCTCGTGAACAACGCGGGCATCGCGAACGCAGCCGGCATCACCGAGTTCACGCCCGCCATGTGGCGCCAGATCATCGACATCAACCTCACCGGCACGTTCCTGGGGATCCACGCGGTCTCGCCCGTCATGGCCCGTGCCGGGCGCGGGTCGATCATCAACATCTCGTCGGTCGAGGGCATGCGCGGCAGCGCGGGCCTGCACGGGTACGTCGCGTCGAAGTTCGGCGTGCGCGGCCTCACCAAGTCGGTGGCCCTGGACCTCGGGCCGTCGGGCGTGCGCGTGAACTCGGTCCACCCGGGCTTCATCAAGACCCCCATGACGGAGAAGATCAGCTCGGACGACCTCCACATCCCCCTGGGTCGCGCGGCCGAGCCCGAGGAGGTCTCGCAGCTCGTGCTGTTCCTCGCGAGCGACGAGTCGAGCTACTCGACCGGTTCGGAGTTCATCGTCGACGGCGGCCTCATCGCGGGCGTGCCGCACAAGTAGGGCAGCACGGCGCGGCCGGACGCGGCGAGGAAGGCCTGCGGGTCTACCTCGCCGCGCGGCGCGCCGACGCGCAGGCGATGCACTGCCGGGCCGTCGGGCGCGCCGCGAGACGCGCGTCCCCGACCGGCCGGCCGCACGTCTCGCAGGTCCCGTACGTCCCGGCGTCGAGCCGGGCGAGCGCCGCCTCGGCCTCGGCCGACTGCTGCTCCGCCAGGCGCTGCAGCGCACCGACCTGCGCGCGCTCGAACGCGATCGTCGCGCCGTCGGGGTCGTGCTCGTCGTCGGCGTTCGAGTCCTTGGACGCCTCGACGATCCCGGCCACCTCGCCGCGCAGCGCCTCACGCCGCGCCTGGGCCTCGTCGCGCAGGGCGAGCAACCGCGCCCGCACGACGGCGTCGCGCGCCTCGTGCGCGCGGGTCGCGGCCGGCGCTCTGCTCGTCTCCCCGGAGCCGGGGTTGCCGGTGTCGGTCATCGTCAGGTCCAACGCGGGAACCGTGCCCACGCTTCCCGGTGAGTGCTGGGGGCGGCGAACCCGGTGGCCGTCCGCCGCGCGGCCTGTCGGTCCCCCGTGCGACGATCGGCGCGTGCCCGTCGTCGAGTCCTCCGTGGTCGTCCCCGTGGATCCCGCGACCGCTTTCGCGGTCTCGCAGACCACGGGAGACGTCCGTCTGCGCGGGTTCTCGCCCGCGCCGGGCCGTGACGTCGGACACCCCGGCCCGGCCGCGACCCGGGCGGTCTGGCGCTACGGCTTCACGTGTCGTCCCGCGTGGCTCGCGCCCGTGGCCGAGCGCGTGGGCTCGTGGCTCCTGGGCCGCGACGTCCGCCGCAGGATCGACGGTTTCGCGCGTGGTTGTGCGGACCCCGTGGTCGTCGCGGCCGCCCGTGGGCCCGCGTCGCCACCGTCCCCGGACCCCGGTCGCACACCCTCCGGACGGACCGCACCGGCCCCCGGCGCCTCCCTGCCCGGCACCTGAATCCGCAGGTCACGGCCGAGGTCACGGTCCGGCATCGCGCATGACAGGACTCGCTCCGGGATGGAAGAGTGAAAGTGCGGTTTCGCGCGAACCGCACAGTTTCCCCCCAGCGCCCCCGCATCTCGAAGAGGTATTCCCATGAGCACCGCGATCTTCTACGACCGCCACGGCGGGGTCGACGTCCTGCGCGTCGGCGACGAGCCCGTGCCGGCCCCCGGTGAGGGCGAGCTCGTCGTCGCGAACCGCGTGGTCGGGGTCAACCCGGCAGACGTCAAGAAGCTCGCCGGGGAGTTCGGTGGCAGCGACGAGCTCCCGCAGGTGCTCGGGTTCGAGGCCGCGGGGGTCGTCGAGGCGGTCGGCGAGGGGGTCGAGGGCTTCGCGGTGGGCGACGAGGTCGTGTGGAGCGGCACGGGCGCGCAGCGTGAGAGGTCGGTCGTCAAGGCGGCCAAGGCGCGGGTCAAGCCCGCGAACGTATCGTTCGAGCAGGCCGCGGTGCTCCCGGTCGCTGCGTCCGCGGCGTTCTCGGCGCTGGTCCAGGCGGGCGTCGGGGACAAGGACGTCGTGCTGGTGCACGGCGCGTCGGGCGGCGTGGGTTCGGCCGCGGTACAGATCGCGAAGGCGCTCGGTGCGCGCGTCGTCGGCACGGCGTCCGAGCGCAACCACGACTACGTGCGGGGGCTCGGCGCGACGCCCGTGGCGTACGGACCGGGCCTCGTGGACGCGGTCCGCGCGCTCCCGGACGGCCTCGCGGACGTGACAGCGGTCGTCGACACGGTCGGCTCCTCGGAGACCGTCGCGCAGACGGTCGAGCTCCTGGGCGCCGACGGGCTGGAGCGTGACGGGAAGCCGCGCGCCGTGACCCTGGTCGAGTCGCAGCAGTCGATCGCCGCGGGCATCGCGTCCAAGGTGTCGCAGAAGGGCGCGCTCGCGGAGGTCCTCGCGCTCGCGGAGGCCGAGCTGCTCACGTCCGAGATCTCGGCACGCTTCCCGCTGGCGGAGGCGGCGCGCGCCGTCGAGCAGGTCGCGGGCGGCCACGTGCGCGGCAAGGTCGTCCTGGAGGTCTGACCCTCCCTGGGGGCGCCCGAGGCGCGCGTGGGTGGGGCGTGGTTCGCTGGGTGTCATGCCGCCCCGCCCCGCAGTGCCCGACGACGCCGCTCTCCTCGTCGAGGTACGTCGCCTCGCGCTCGCGTTCCCCGGTGCGCAGGAGCGGATGTCGCACGGGCGCGTGACGTTCCGCGCGCGGCTCATCTTCGCGGTCTTCAGCGGCATGACGAAGGCGACTGCATCCGTGCCGGTCCGGCACTACCCGCGCTCGGTGCTCGTGAAGGTCGACCCCGCGGAGCACGCGGCCCTGTCGCAGGACCCACGGTTCTACGTGCCCGCGTACTACGGCCCGGCGGGCTGGCTCGGCCTCGATCTCGACGCCGCCACGGTCGACTGGCAGGAGGTCGCGGAGCTCCTCGACATGTCCTACCGCGAGGTCGCAGGCCCTCGGCTCGTGGCCCGGCTCGACGCCGAGGGGTCGCCGGCCGGGCGGTAGCCGATCCACCCTGACGTCCGGCAGACCTCACATGGTGTAGGCACCGAACGTCCGCGTGAAGGTTCCGGTCGACCGCGTCGTGAGCAGAGCCTCGACGGCGCCGTCCAAGAGGGCGGCCCGTCGGTCGCCGTCGGAGTCGGTGCGCTCGACGAACGGCCGGCCCACGAACGGGTTCTGGTGGTCGTCCGGACCGGGCATCAGCACCCACGCACCTCCCGCGGCGCCGATGAGGACCCTCCCGAGGTACGCGACGTACGCGGCCCGCACCACGCCCTGCGTTCCCCGCGCCAGGTGTCCGGCGTCGGCGTCCTCGAGCGCGACCTGGGCGAGGACCTCGAGCGACCGCGGCGACAGATCGAGCGACGGGGACCGCTTCACCCCCGCGCGAGACCGGACGACGTCGACGAGCGCGGGGACACGCTGCACCCACGCGTCGAGCTCGGGTGACCCCAGGCGGTCCGCGACGAGGCCCGGCACAGGCTCGCGCACGGGCTCCCAGCCCGGCCCCTCTGCCTCGCGCCGCCGCTCCACGGCGGCAGCCTGGCCGTCCCAGATCCGGGTCAGGACGTTACCTGTGCGCCGGGCGAGGATCGTCGTCATGAGGTGCACCGGGGAGACCGGCATCGGGCTCCTTGTGTCGAACCGGACCACGGGTCGCCCGGTGTAGATGAACGCCGGGTCGTGGTCGATCGACCATCCGCCACCCGCGAGGCGCAGGAACGTCTCCCCGATGTACCGCGTCGAACCGTCGATGAAGTCCGTGTCGTTCTCGTCGATGAACGCCTTCTTGTCGGGCCACCTGTCGAGGATGTACCGCTCGAGCGAGACGAGGGACTCCCGGGTGTACCCGCCGCTCCACTCCCGCGGGGTGATGAAGTCCTCGAACCGCGCCAGACGCGGGTGCATCGCCTCGAGCCAGGACGCGAACAGCTCGTCCTGCTCGAGCGTCATCGACCGTCCAGCGGGGCGGTGTTCGCCTGGGCGTGCGCAAGGCACCGCTCCAGGAGACCAGCGCGGGCCTCGCCGGCCGCCCGGGCGCTCTCGGTGATGCTCCGGCCCTTGTGGCTGGGCGTGGTGACGTCGAGCTCGGGCCGGGCGAACAGGACGTCGTAGAACGGGGCGAGTTCCTCGTCGGAGAACTTGAACGTCCGGGCGAGCGTCTGCAGCGGGGTTCCCCACCGGTCGCCGGTGTCGGCGTTGATGTCGGCGCCTCCCTCGAGCAGGCGTGTGAGCAGCGCGGGCTCGGCAGCGAAGTCGTGCGACGTCGCGCTGAGCAACACGTGCAGCGCGTTGGTGCCGCCAGAGGTCGCGGCCGGGTCGGCGCCGTCGTCCAGCAGGCGGCCGGCGATCGCAGCGCGGGAGGCGGGCTCGGGGTTGCGCAGGGCGTACATGAGCAGCGTCGTGCCCTGCCCGTCGGCCCAGTTCGCCAGGGACAGGTCGTAGTCGGCGAGGAACTCGGACTCGCTCTGTCGCACGCTGCGGTAGACCGCTGGGTAGCTCATGGAGCCATGATCACAGGCGCGTCCGACACGGGTCGAACAGCTACGGCGCAGCGTTGCATCGATGGTGCGCCCTCCGGAAGACGCTGAGTGCGGAGTAGTTGTCGTCGATGCGTCGCATCGACGACAACTGCTCCGCACTCAGCGGGAGGCGGGTGGGACGTGGCGTCAGCGCGTCCCGACCAGCTCCTCGTCGGCGGCCGAGGCCTCAGGCTTGTCGGACGCGTTCGCGGTCGACGGGTCGACGTCGGACGCGAGCGCGGACTCGTTCGACTCGTCCTCGTCGTCCGTGAACAGGTCCTCGACGTTCACGCCGTCGTACTGCTCGACGTCGAGGATGCCCTCACGCTTGGCCACGACCGTCGGCACGAGCACCTGGCCCGCGACGTTGACCGCGGTGCGGCCCATGTCGAGGATCGGGTCGATCGCGAGCAGCAGGCCCACTCCCGCGAGCGGCAGGCCCAGCGTCGAGAGCGTCAGCGTGAGCATCACGATCGCGCCGGTCAGGCCCGCGGTCGCCGCCGAACCCACGACGGACACGAACGCGATGAGCAGGTAGTCCGTGAAGGACAGGTCGATCCCGAAGAGCTGGGCGATGAAGATCGCGGAGATCGCCGGGTAGATCGAGGCGCAACCGTCCATCTTGGTCGTCGCGGCGAGCGGCACGGCGAACGACGCGTACTCGCGCGGGACACCCAGGTTCCGCTCCGTCACACGCTGCGTGACGGGCAGCGTGCCGATCGAGGAGCGCGAGACGAACGCGAGCTGGATCGCGGGCCACGCGCCCTTGAAGTAGCTCGTGATCTTCAGCCCGTTGGTCCGCAGGATCACGGGGTAGACGACGAACAGGACGAGCGCGAGGCCGATGTAGATCGCGGCGGCGAACGTCGCGAGCGGGGACAGGAGGTCCCAGCCGTACTCCGCGACGGCGTAGCCGATGAGGCCCAGCGTGCCGAGCGGCGCGAGGCGGATGATCCACCACAGGACGGTCTGGATGATCGAGAGCGCCGAGCGGTTGAACGCGAGGAACGGGTCGGCCTTCTTGCCCGACTTCAGCGCCGCGATGCCGATGATCAGCGAGATCACGACGATCTGGAGGACGTTGAAGGAGATCGAGGTCGAGGCTCCCTCACCCTGCAGCTGCGTGCGCGCCTGGATGCCCAGGAAGTTGCTCGGGATGAAGCCGTTGAGGAAGTCGAGCCACGAGCCGGAGCCCGAGGGCTCGCTCCCGTCGGCCGTCGACAGCGTCGTGTTGGCGCCCGGCTGGAGCACGAGGCCCAGGCCGATGCCGATCACGACGGAGATCAGCGCCGTGATCGCGAACCACAGGATGGTCTGACCTGCGAGGCGCGCGGCGTTGGTGACGTTCCGCAGGTTCGCGATCGACGCGACGATCGCGGTGAACACCAGCGGCGGCACGATCGCCTTGAGCAGCGTCACGAACGACGAGCCGATCGTGTCGAGCGTCGTGGTCAGCCAGTTCGGGACCTCGTCGGGGGTGCCTGCGCCGGACACGGGGCCCATCGACAGGGCGACCCAACCCAGCACGACGCCGAGGACGAGCGCGACGAGGATCTGGACGGTGAAGGAGGGGAGCTTGACGCGGCGCTTGGGTGCGGGGGCACCGTTCGCGGACTTCTCCGGCGCGGTGGTGGCCGCGGCCTGCGAAGAGGAGGAGGAGGGCACGGTTCTGCTTTCTTCGTCACGGGCACGTGGGGTGCCCAGGGATCGCGAGGATCGCGAGAGGGAGGGAGTGCAGTCGTCCCGGCCCGGGAGGTGAGGGAAGCCCCGACGCGACGACCGTGCCCCGCGGACGGGCGCACGCGCTCCACGGCGCAGATCCCCGCGCTCTGCGAGGCAGGGCGCGGCGGCGTGCCGACGTCAGGAGGGTGGGGAGGACTGCTGTGCGGGCCTGGGGCCCAGCGGTTCAGTGGGTCAACAACAGAGCGCGCTGGCGACTCGTCGCAGATCGACGTCACGGCGCGCGGTGAAGTTCCACCGGTTCAGCAAGGATTCGACTCCCGTTCGGGCCGGCCCGGGGGCCGGCGGTGCAGGCGATCGTCGCCCACGGCTACCGATGGTAGCCGAGGAGGGAACGTCGTCGGGCCACGGCGCTATTCCCTGGGACGCCCCGGGACGGCGCGTCCCTCCGTGCAGGGCGCGTCGCGCGTCCCGTCAGGGCGCGTCGATCCGCAGCGGGGCGAGGTCCTCCGGGACGGGCGAACGTCCCGGGCCCCCGGCCCGTACCCACCGGTGGAGGGACGCGCTCGACGCGTCGCCGGCCAGACGCTCGAACCAGACGGGCCCGTGCTCGGCGCGCGCTGCCGGGGCGGGACGCACCACGACCACGTCACCGCGCTCGCACGCGTCGAGACAGTCGACGAGCGTGAGCCCGGCGTCGCCCGACGCGGCGATGGCCTCGACGCGCGCGAGCTGGCCACCGGGCAGCGGGTCCGAGGTCCCGAGCGTCTCTCCCACGCACAGGCGGCAGACGGTGAGGCCGGGGACGGTCCTGCGCCGTCGTGCGGTCGCTCGTCCGCCGCTACTCACCGGTGTTCGGCGCGTCGAGGAAGGCCTTCAGGAGCGGACCTGCCGTGCCCGACCCGCTGTCCCCGGTCTCGACGAACACGGCCACGGCCAGGTCCCCCTGGATCGCGATCATCCACGCGTGCGCCTGGTTGCCGTCTCCGTACTGCGCCGTCCCGGTCTTCGCCCCGACCTCGCCGGGCAGGTCCGCGAGCAGCTTCGCGCTGCCGTCGGTGACGACCGAGCGCATGAGGCTGCGCAGCGTCGCGGCCTCGTCGGCCGTGAGCGCCGACGGTGTCGGGGTCTCGGCCGCGGCGGGTGTGACCTCGGGTCGCACCAGGACGGGCGAGACCCGCTCCCCCTTGGCCACGCTCGCCGCGAGGGTCGCCATGCCCAGCGGCGAGACCTCGACCTTGCCCTGCCCGATCATCGACGCGGCGTGCTCGGTGCCCCCTGCCTCGGCCGGGACGGAACCGAAGAACCCGGGAGCCCCGAGAGCGGCTTCGACGCCCAGGCCGAGGTCCGCGCCGGCGTCGTGCAGAGCCTGCTGCGAGACCGCGTCGCGCTGGGCGATCATCGCGGTGTTGCACGAGTTGGCGAACGCGGTGCGGAACGGCACGTCGCCGATCGCGGCCTTCGGGAAGCCGGGGACGTTCTGGAACTCTCGGCCGTCGACCGTGATGGTGGGGGTGCAGGACACGACCGTCTCGGGGGTCATGCCCGCGCGCAGCATCGCGAGCGCCGACGCGACCTTGAACGTGGAGCCGGGGGCGTACTTGCCGGTCGTCGCGGTCGACGTCCCGTCACCACCCGGGCCGCTCGCCGCGGCGAGCACGTCCCCGGTCGAGGGCTGGATCGCGACGATCGCGCTCGCCGACGGGACGCCGGCCAGCACGGACTCGGCCGCGATCTGCATGTCGGTGCGCAGCGTCGTCGCGAGCGGCACGCCCGCGACCGGTTCGACCGTGAAGACGTCGGTGACGTTCTCGACCGGGTCGGGCTCGCCGTCTCCGTCCAGGTCCACGCCGGTGTCCTGGCCGGCGCTGCCGTCGGCGACGACGCTCACCGTGATCCCGGGCGTCCCGCGGAGCTGGACGTCGTACTGCCGCTGGAGCCCCGACAGGCCGATCGTGTCGCCCGCGACGACCTGCCCCTCGGACTCCTCGACGGCCTCGGCGGTCGCGTCGCCCACGCGGCCCAGGATGGCCCGGGCGAAGGTACGGGTCGGCGCGAGGTCGAGCTGACCGTCGACGACCGCGGCGCCGTCGATCGCGCGCACCGCCCCGACGTCGATGCCCGCGGTGTCGTCGGTACGGACCACGATCGCCTCGACGAACGCCTTCTCTCCGGCCCCGGCGACCTTCTTCGCGTACGCCTCGGCGTCGATCCCGACGGCGGCGCCCACCTCGCGCGCGACGGCCTCCTGGCGCGCGGGATCGAGGTTCATCTTGTCGACGCCGATGCGGTAGACGGGTCGCGACTCGACGATGGGTCCGCCGTCGGCTCCCAGGATCTGGGCGCGCTCGGCGCGCACGCGGGTGACGGCCAGGCGGTCACCGTCCTTGAGGTCGGGGACCAGCACGTCGGGTTCCCACGCCACGGCCCACTCCTGGGCTCCACCGTCCGGCGAGTCCTGGAGCAGGAGATCGACCGTGGTCTCGTAGGTCCAGGGCGTGGTGTCCGTGACGTTCCAGGTGTAGGCGAGCGTGGCGGTCGCCTGCTTGCCCTTGTCCTCGCCCTCGGTGGCGACGTCGACCTTGGCGACCGTGACCGTGTGGTCGGTCGCGGCCAGCGGCTCGAGCACCGCGTCACGGTGCGCCGCGACGTCGAGGTTCGGCTGGGTGAACGCGACGTCCGCGAAGTCCCCCTCGGCGATCGCGGCCGCGAGGTCGTCGGCTGCGCCGTCGGGGCTGGGTGCGTCCTCGCTGCACGCGGTGAGCGTCAGGGCGAGCACCGCCAGTGCGGTCGGGCCGAGCGCCCTGGCAGCGAGGCGTCGCGCCCCGATGCGCCTGTCGACCAGCTGCGTGCGAACCACGTGCTCCCCCTCGGTGCCCTGCGGCAGACGGTCCGCCGACGGGTCGGCGGAAGAGTTGACCCGGGCGTCCTCGCCCGCCTGCGAGGCTAGCCCACCCCCACGCGGGAGCGTGGCCACGGCGCGCACGTCTTCCCCGGAGCATCACAGGTTCTCCGCGTACGCGGTTCGCCGCGATGCGGTTCGCCGCGCCGGGACGCCGGGCCCTTCCTACAGTGGAGACGACCGGAGGAGGCACGGATGCCGAGGATCCGCACGGACCGGGGGCTCGACCGCCTCGTCAACTTCACCGACGCGTCGGTCGCGATCGCGATCACGCTGCTCGTGCTCCCCCTGATCGACCTCGTCACCGACGGCGAGGAGCACTCGGTCGCGTCCCTGTTCTCCGACGAGCGCGGGACCTTCCTCGCGTTCGGGATCAGCTTCGTGGTCATCGCGAACTTCTGGGTGGGTCACCACCGGGTGTTCGAGCACCTGCGGGACTACTCGAACGCGATGCTCTGGGCCAACTTCCTGTGGCTCGCGAGCATCGTGTTCATCCCCTTCACGACCCAGCTCCTGGCGGACGAGGGCACCGACGACCCGGCGGTCAACGCCCTGTACATCTCGGTGATGATCGTGACGACGGGCAGCCTGGCGCTCGTGGAGTGGCTGGCGGTCCGCGACCCCGACCTCCAGCGTCCCGAGGTCCGGGGCGAGCTCGAGGTGAAGGGCGCGCTCGTCGCGGTGCTGCTGCTGGTGGTGATCCTCGTGCTCGCGGTGGTCGCGCCGGGGATCGGGATGTTCTGGCTCTTCCTCCTCTTCCTGTCCGGGCCGTTGACCCGGTTGGCCGGGCGGCGCAGGGCCGGCCGGACGGACGAGGGGGCCGGGAAGGACGGCCGGGCCCCGTAGGGTCCGCTAGGCCGACGCCGTCCGCGCCGCCTCGCCCATCCGGCGGACGGCCTCCGTCAGCACCTCCTGGCTCGTCGCCAGGTTGAGCCGCACGTGCCCGGCTCCACCCGGCCCGAAGTGCCGACCGTCGTTGAGGGCGACCTTGGCCCGGTCGAGGAAGAAGCGGTACGGGTCGTCCGAGACCGACGACGCGTCGAGCCACGCGAGGTAGGTGCCCTGCGTCGGCTGGTAGCGGACCTGCGGAAGCTGCTCGTCGAGCAGGTCCGCGAGGAGCAGCTTGTTGCGCCGGACGCCGCGCAGGACCGCGTCGAGCCACGGGGTGCCGTACGAGAGCGCGGCGGCGTGCGCGATCACGGAGACGTGCCCGACGCCGTGCACCACCTCCTCGGGGATGCGTCGCAGGTCGTCGGCCGCCTCGGGTCCGCCGACCGCGACGGCCGCCTTGAGGCCGGCGAGGTTCCACGCCTTGGAGGCCGAGAGGACCGCGATCGCGTTCTCGGCCCCCGCGACCGTGACGATCGGCGTGTAGGCGACGCCGGGTGCGGTGACGGGCGCGTGGATCTCGTCGGACACGATGCGCACGCCGTGGCGGCGGGCGAGGGCAGCGAGCGCCTCGAGCTCCGCGCGCGTGTGGACGGTGCCCGTGGGGTTGTGCGGGTTGCACAGCAGGTAGACGGCGCGCCGTCCGCTGCCCGGTCCGGTCCCGTTGAGCGTGGCCCCGGTCGCGTCGGCGAAGGCCGCGTCGAGCGTGTCGAGGTCGAGGCGGAAGTCGGAGGTGAGCGGCGCGGTGACGACCCTGCGCCCCTCGTTCTGCGTGAAGCCGAAGAACGGCGGGTAGACGGGCGGGCTGACCACGACCGCGTCGCCCGGCCCGGTGAGGACCTTGAGGATCTCCATGAGCCCGAGCATCACGTCGGGCATCATGCGCGTACCTGCCGGATCGAACGACCAGTCCCAGCGGCGCTTCGCGAACCCCGCGAGGGCCTCGGCGTACGTGTCGCCGTAGTCGTACCCGGTGTCGCCCGACCGCATGGCCTCGGTCACGGCCTCGACGACGGGCGTCGCGAGCTCGACGTCCATCTCGGCGACCCACAGGGGCAGCACGTCGGGGGCGTAGGCCCGCCACTTGAGGCTGGTCCGACGGCGCAGCGCGTCCGGGGTGAGGGCGTCGAGCGGGTTGTCGGTCGCGAAGGGTGAGGTGGTCACGGGACCGAGCCTACGACGGCTGCTACCGGGGGGCGGGCGCACTCCGGATGGCTCGGGGCTCAGTCGGTGGACGGCCCGGCCCGGACCCCGGACCGCTCGAACACGCCCTTGGGCAGCGCGAGCGTGGTCGTGGGGGTCTTGGTCCGCTCGGCCGTGCCCGACTCGGGAGCCTGCTCGTCGTCGTCGGGCTGGGCGGGGCGCGCACGACGACCGTGCGCCGGGGGCGCACCCGCGAGCACGGACCGGGAGACCCTCATCACGACGAACGCGACGACCGCGAGCGCCACGACCCCGATGACGACCTTCTGCAGGACGCCCGCGTACTCCTCGACCAGGTGCCAGCTCTCGCCCAGCGCGAAGCCCGCACCGACGAAGATGCTGTTCCAGATGAGGCTGCCTGCGGTCGTCAGGAGGACGAACTTGGGCAGGGGCATGCGGTCCACCCCGGCGGGCAGCGAGATGAGGCTCCGGAAGATCGGGATCATGCGGCCGAAGAACACGGCCATGCTGCCGTGCTTGTGGAACCAGGCCTCGGTGCGGTCGACGTCCTCGAGCTTGACGAGCGGCAACCAGCCGATGATCCGGCGCGTGCGCTCGCGCCCGACGAGCGCGCCCACGTAGTACAGCGCGACCGCACCCACGAGCGACCCGACCGTCGTCGCGGCGACGGCGGCGAACACGTTGAAGCTGCCGCGGCTCGCGGTGAAGCCCGCGAGCGGCAGGATGACCTCGCTCGGCAGCGGCGGGAACAGGTTCTCGAGCGCGATGGCCAGGGCCGCACCGAACACGCCGAGCGTCTCCATGAGGGACACGGCCCAGCCCGCGACACCACCCAGGTCGGGATCGCCCGCGGCGGCCACGTGCACGAGGTCGACAGGGAGGTTCGCGAAGGGCATACGCAGACCCTATGTGCCCTGGACCGGACATTTCGACCTCGGCGAGGTCTCACCCGAGCACCTTCACGGCCTGTTCACGCGCGTGCGTCGCCGGACGGCCCGGAGCGCACGCCCGGTGGGGCCGGTCGTCAGTACCGCCAGCGCGACATGTCCTGCTGATAGGTCCGGTAGACCACGGGTGACAGCAGCGTCGAGGCCTGCATCTCGACCTCGGGTCCCGGGTGGTCGCCCGCGAGCGTCGCGGTCGCCCGCAGCGAGTCGAGCGTGTGGAAGCGCAGGCCCTCGGGAAGCGGTGTCGCGGCGAAGAGGCGCGCCCCGCCGTCGGGCCCGAGGGTCCCGTCCGCCGTGGCCTCGCCCTGCCCGGCGGGAGGGAGCGACAGCACGAAGCCCCACTCGCCGAACGACGGCACGTTGACCGACAGCGGGACCACGGTCCGCCCGGGCGAGCCCGCACGCACGGTCGAGGCGACCTGCCAGAACGCGTGCGGCGTGAAGTACGACGACGTCGCCTGGGTCGCGTACACGCCCCCGGGCCGCAGGTGGTTCGCGACCATGGCGTAGAACTCGGTCGAGTACAGCTTGGCGATGCGCTCGTTCGACGGGTCGACCAGGTCGATCAGGACCGCGTCGAACGTCTGGTCCGTGGTGTCCATGAAACGGAACGCGTCGCCGTTGACGACGCGCACGCGCGGGTCGTCGAACGAGTGCTCGTTGAGGTCGCTCACGAGGCGGTCGGTCCGGGCGAGCTCCGTCACGGCCGGGTCGAGGTCGACGACCGTGACCTCACGGACGCTCGGGTACCGCAGCACCTCGCGCGCGAGCAGCCCGTCCCCTCCCCCGAGGATCGCCACCGACGCCGGCGCCGCGACCGAGGTGAGCGTCGCGTGCGCGAGCGTCTCGTGGTACCTCGCCTCGTCGAGCGAGGAGAACTGGAGCTGGTCGCTCAGGTAGAGCCGGACGTCGTCGCCGAAGCTCGTCAGGACGAGCTTCTGGTAAGCCGTCGACTCGTAGTGGACCACCGGGTCCTGGTAGAGCCGGGTGTTGATCGCGCCCTCGATCGCGCTCGACGCCGCGAAGCACGCCACGAGGAACACGACCGTGAGCCGCGCGAGCCAGGTCCAGCGCGTGCGCCGCCCCATGCGCCGCAGCATGAACACCGCGACCAGCACGTTGAGCAGCGCGACCGCGTACGCCGTCCGCATGAGTCCCAGGTACGGGAGCATGACGAACGGGAAGAGCAGCGACGCGGCCAGCGCCCCGAAGTAGTCGACCGCGAGGACCTTCGACAGCAGCCCCACGGACTCGTCGCGCCCGTGCTCCTTGAGCAGCGCGACGAGCAGCGGGATCTCGACGCCGATCCCCACGCCGAGCGCGAGGGACAGCAGCACGAAGACGAGCCAGTAGACCTCGGTCAGGCTGAACGCCGCGTAGAGGATCAGGACCGAGCTGCCGCCCAGCAGGGCGAGCGAGACCTCGTTGCGCACGAAGTTCAGGCCCGGGTTCGTGGCCAGGCGCGTCGCGAGGAGGGATCCGATCCCCATGCCGAACAGCGTCAGGCCCGTCGCGACCGAGAACGCGACGACCGAGTCGCCGAACAGGTAGGACGCGGCCGTCCCGAGGATCAGCTCGTAGATGATCCCGCCGACCGCGACGAGCAGCGCGGCCGCGAACACGGTCGGCTTGTCCATGCCGCGGCCCGACGGCGGCGCACCCGCCGCGGGCGGCGCGTCCCCTGCGGGCGGCGCGCCTCCTGCGGGCGGCGCGTCCCCTGCGGGCGGCGCGGCCTGCGCGGCCTGGGTCTGCGTCTCGCCGGCCACGGTCAGGAGAGGATCGTCCCCGCGATGATGATGCCGATGGCGACGGCCAGCCCGGCGATCATGATCCCGAAGGCCGTGTTGTGCTCGTCGACGAGCTCGCGGTGCAGGTTGAGCTTGAAGAGGTAGTTGACGACGACGATCGTCAGGACGAGCAGGACGATGCCCAGCACCGAGTAGACGATCGTGGACAGGAAGGCGTCGAGGCGCAGCTCGGCGAGGCTCATGGTGGCTCCAGGGGTGGTGGGGACGGACGCTGTGCGAGGGGTCGTGCTCGGGTCGTGCTCGGGTCGTGCCTGGCGCCGGCTACTTGCCGAGGCCGCCGCCACCGCCGCCGTACACGGATCGGCGGTAGCAGGTCTGGTCGGTCGTGAGCGGGTCGCCGCTCGCGTCGTACTGCTGCTCGACCGTGCGGGGCGTGCAGTCGTCGTCGTCGACGTCGCGGTCCCCGCACGCGGAGAACAGGCCGATGCCCGCCGCGAGGACCAGGACGAACGCGACCACGGGGTTGACCTTGGTGTCGCGCGGCGCGACGCGCCTGCCGAAGTGGGCCTTCTGCCCCGCGACGTCCAGGACGGTGCCGTGGTAGAGGTCGATGACGCGGTCGTCGAACTTCTCGAGCGACAGGACCATGTCCTGGGTGCGGAGCTCGGCGTAGGCGACGCGCTGGCCCACCGTCAGGTCGTAGGTGAAGGACCCGTCGAGCGACGCGATGGTCCCGACCCCGACCTCCGTGACCTTCGTGCGGTACTTCTTCCCGCTGAGCGTCACGGTGACGACCTGGCCCGTGCGCATCCGCGTCGGGTCGAGGGCTTCCTCGGACTCCGCAGGGCGGTAGAGCGTGACGGCCTTCGTGTCGTGGTCGTACTCGACCCAGAAGTCGAGGTTCTCGTACCCGAGGACCTCCCACTCCTCCCAGTAGTACGTGACGCCGTCGCTCGGGTCCTGCTCGCCGTAGACGACGACTCCCTGCGGCAGCGAGCGCCACGGCGGCGCACCGATCAGGTGCTTGCCGAGCGACATGCGGGCCCGGGGTCGGCGCGCCCTCACAGGAGGGTCCGGACGGCGACGTCGGCCGCGGCGAAGGTCTCGCGCAGCAGGCTGCGCGTGTCCTCCTCGAAGCTGCCCGACGACGGTGCGCGGCAGGTCGTCAGGGTCACGTAGGCCGTGCCGTCCTCGGGCCACGTGTGGACCGCGAGGTGGGACTCGGCCAGGAGGGTCGCCATGCTGAAGCCCTGGGGCGCGAAGCGGTGCGAGGTCTCGCCGAGCGGGGTCAGTCCCGCCCGGTCGACGACCTGGGAGAGGCAGGTGCGGACGGTGGTCTCGTCGTCGAGGAGAGCGGGGTCCCCGCCCGAGATGTCGAAGACGTAGACGAGGTTGCGGTTGACCGGATCGGTCGGCACATGTTCTCCCTGAGCAGCGGCTGGCGGCGTCACGGTAGCGGATGCCTGACGTTCCCGAAAAATGCCGACCTCCTCTGGGACGGGGGCTCGCGCGGTCCGCTCGCCGAGCGCGCTCGGGCGACCCGGCCTAGCGTGAGTGACCGGGGCACCGGCGACGACGCCGGAGCCCTCTGCTCGTCCGCACCAGACGGGATGGCAGCACCCCGTCGCACCTCGACGTACCGCACGACTCGAACTCGGTCCGGCACCCGGCATCGCGTGCCGCCCTCCGGACCACAGCGATGGCGACCACGGAGGCGACATGACGAAGAAGCCGTTCAGCGGTGAGATCAAGCTCGACGTCCGGGACTCGACCCCGGACTGGGACGCGTTCCTTCCGCCCAAGGCACCGGCGGGCTCCCCCAACGTGCTCGTCGTGCTCTACGACGACACGGGCATGGCCTCGTGGTCGCCCTACGGCGGCCGGATCGAGATGCCGACCATGGACCGCCTCGCGCGGGACGGCCTGATCTACTCGCAGTGGCACACCACGGCACTGTGCTCCCCGACGCGGTCGACGTTCCTGACGGGCCGCAACCACCACCTCAACGGCTTCGCGACGATCTCCGAGTCCTCGACGGGGTTCCCCGGGTACAACTCCCACATCCCGCCGTCGAACGCCACCATGGCGCACGTCCTGCGTGACGCGGGATGGTCGACCTTCTGGGTCGGCAAGAACCACAACGTGCCGATCGACGAGTGGACGGCAGGGGCTTCGAAGAAGAACTGGCCCCTCGCCCAGGGGTACGACCGCTTCTACGGCTTCATCGGCGGGGAGACCAACAACTGGTACCCGTCGCTCGCCGAGGACAACCACTACATCGACCAGCCCTACCTGCCCGAGGACGGCTACCACCTGTCGAAGGACCTGGCCGACCAGGCGCTCAAGATGATCCGGGACGTCCGGCAGACCGAGCCCGACAAGCCCTGGTACATGTGGTTCTGCCCCGGTGCGAACCATGCACCGCACCACGCGCCGCAGGAGTACATCGACAAGTACAAGGGCCGGTTCGACGACGGGTACGAGGCCTACCGCGAGTGGGTCCTGCCGCGCATGGTCGAGCGCGGCATCCTGCCCGAGGGCACGGTGCTCACCGAGCTCAACCCCATGCCCGACGGGACCTTCTCCCCGACGGACGAGGTGCGCCCGTGGGCCTCGTTGAACGACGAGGAGAAGCACATGTTCTCCCGGATGGCCGAGGTGTTCGCCGGGTTCAGCGAGTACACCGACGCCCAGGTCGGGCGCGTCGTCGACTACCTCGAGGAGTCCGGACAGCTCGAGAACACGATCATCGTGTACTGCGCCGACAACGGCGCCTCCGGCGAGGGCAGCCCGAACGGCTCGGTCAACGAGGGCAAGATCTTCGGCGGCTACCCCGACGACGAGGCGCAGAACCTCACGATGGTCGACAAGCTGGGCACTCCCGACACCTACAACCACTACCCGACCGGGTGGGCCGCGGCCTTCTCCACCCCGTACAAGATGTTCAAGCGATACACCTACCAGGGTGGGGTCGCCGACCCCCTGGTCATCCACTGGCCCGCAGGCATCGCCGCCAGGGGCGAGGTCCGCCACCAGTACCACCACTCGACCGACATCGTGCCGACGATCCTCGAGGCGTGCGGCGTCGAGTTCCCCGACACGTACAACGGTGTCGCGCAGACCCCGCTCTCTGGGGTGTCGATGGTCCCGTCGTTCGGCGCCGCGCCGGACGCACCGACGAACAAGCAGACGCAGTACTACGAGATGTTCGGGCAGCGCGGCATCTGGCACGAGGGATGGAAGGCCGTCTCGGTGCACGGGCCGGTGAGCGGCAAGGGGCACTTCGACGACGACGTGTGGGAGCTCTACCACACCGAGGTCGACCGCTCGGAGTCGCAGAACCTCGCCGCCGAGCACCCCGAGAAGCTCGAGGAGCTCAAGGCCCTGTGGCTCGAGGAGGCCGAGAAGAACGACGTCCTGCCGCTCAACGACCTCCAGATCATCGGCAACCCCAAGGACTTCGAGACGTTCGTGGCCATGGAGTTCCACCAGCCCGCGCCTCCGAGCGGGCAGTTCGTCTACTACCCGGGCACGTCCGAGGTGCCTGAGCGGTCCGCCGCCAACACGCACGGCGTCTCGTACAAGATCGCGGCCGAGGTCGAGCTCACGCCCGACTCGCAGGGCGTGATCTTCGCCCACGGGTCGCGCTTCGGCGGCCACGCGCTCGTGATCAAGGACGGCCAGGTGCACTACGTGTACAACTTCCTGGGCATCCCTCCCGAGGACCGCGTCTCGGCCCCGGTGCCGACCTCGGGCAAGCACATCATCGGTGTCGAGTTCACCAAGGAGGGCATGGGCGAGAACCGCGAGGGCGTGGGTCCGCTCAAGCTCTTCGTCGACGACCAGCAGGTCGGCGAGAAGCGCATCCGCACGGTGCTCGGGCACTTCTCGCTCTGCGGCGAAGGGCTGACGATCGGACGCGACAGCGCCGACCCCGTCTCCTCGCTGTACGGCTACGGGTTCGACTTCACGGGCGGCGAGATCGCACGGGTCGTCTTCGACATCGCCGACGACGCCTACCTCGACCTCGAGGCGCACATGGCCGCGGCCATGTCGCGCGACTGACGCCCTGACCGCCCGGGGTGGTCGGCCTCGTGCCGACCACCCCGGGCGCCCCGTACCCGAACCGGTGAGAGGACCCCCGATGACCGCCCTCCCGTCCTGGCGCGACACCCCGACCCGCACGGCGATCCTCGACCTCGTGGCCGCGGTCACGACCGGTCCGGGAGCGCTCCCGGTCGAGGAGCGCGTCGCGGTCTTCGACAACGACGGCACCCTGTGGGCCGAGAAGCCCATGCCGGTCCAGCTCCACTTCCTCGTCGAGCAGTGGGCGCGGGCGGCCGCGACCGACCCGGACCTGGCGCGGACCGAGCCGTACCGGGCGGCGTCGACCGGGGACCTCGCCTGGCTCGGCGCCGCGATCGACAAGCACTACGCGGGCGACGACTCCGACCTCCGTCCTCTGATCGCGGCCGTCGTCGCGGTCCAGGAGGGCCGGTCCGTGGGCGAGTACGCCGACGAGGTCCGCGCCTTCCTCGACACGGCGGTCCACCCGACCCTCGGACTCCCGTACCGGTACGCGACCTACCAGCCCCTGCGCGAGCTGCTCGACCTCCTGCGTGAGCGCGGCTTCACGACGTACATCACCTCGGGCGGCGACCGCGACTTCATGCGGCCTTTCACCGAGGACTACTACGGCGTGGCCCCCGAGCAGGTCGTGGGATCGAGCCTCGGGCTCGCCTTCGACGAGGAGAAGGCCGACGTCGTCTACGGGTCGACCTTCTCCTTCCTGGACGACGGCCCCGAGAAGCCCGTGCGCATCTGGAGCCGGACCGGCCGACGGCCCGTGCTCGCGGTCGGCAACTCCAACGGGGACGTGCCGATGCTCGCCTACGCGGCCGGCCACCCCCAAGGCCTGGCCCTGCTGGTCCGTCACGACGACCCGGACCGCGGGGACCCGCCGTACGACGCGGGCGCCGAGCAGGCTCTCGCGACGGCAACCGCGCAAGGATGGACCGTGGTGAGCGTGCGGGACGACTGGGCGCAGGTCTTTCCCGTCCCCCCGGAGGGCTCCGCACACGAGACGCGTCCGGGGCATCGGCGTGCGCCACGCCCCGATCCTCGGCCCGCGCACCCGTGACGACCGTCGCCCCTGCCGCGAGGGCTCGGCCCGCCCTCTTCCCGACCCTGCGCGGCTATCGCGCGGCCTGGCTCCGCGCCGACGTCGTGGGCGGGCTGTCGGCGGGCGCCGTCGTCGTGCCCCAGGCCATGGCGTACGCGACGATCGCGAACCTGCCCGTGGGGTTCGGGCTGTACACGTGCTTGGTCCCGCTCGTCGTGTACGCGCTGCTCGGCGGTTCGCGGACCCTGAGCATGAGCACGACGTCGACCATCGCGACGCTGTCGGCCTCCACGCTGCTCGCGGCCGGGGTCGCGGCCGGCGCCGACGACCCCGCGCGGGCCGTGTCCACGCTCACCCTGCTCGTCGGTGCGCTGCTGCTGCTCACCCGGGTGCTGCGGCTGGGCTCGCTCGTCGAGAACATCTCGCAGGCCACGCTCGTGGGGATCAAGGCAGGCGTGGGTGCGACGGTCGCCGCGGCCCAGCTCCCCCACCTGCTCGGGGTGCCCGCCGACCCCGACGCGACGGGCTTCTTCCAGGTGCTCGGCTCAGCGCTCGGCCACCTGGACGAGGCGGTCCCGGCGACGGTCGCGCTCTCGGTCGGGAGCGTCGCGGTCCTGCTGCTGCTCGGCCGCGTCGCGCCCAGGCTCCCCGCCCCGCTCGTCGTCGTGGCCGTGGGCATCGCGCTCGTGGCGTTCGCCGGCCTCGCCGACCGGGGCGTCGAGGTCATCGAGCCCATCCCTCCGGGACTGCCGCTGCCCGTCCTGCCCGACCTGTCGCTCGTCGGGTCGATGCTCGCGGGGGCCGCCGCGATCGCGATCATGGCGTTCCTCGAGACGGTCGCCGTGGGGCGCGGTGTCCGCCGACCCGACGAGCCCCAGATCGAGCCTGACCGGGAGCTCCTGGCGAACGGGGCCGCGGCCGTGGTCGGGGCGTTCTTCCGCGCCATGCCCCCTGCGGGGGGCTTCTCGCAGACCGCCGTCAGCCTCCGGGCCGGGGCACGGACCCAGGTCGCCGGGCTCGTGACCGCGGCCCTCGCGATCCTCGTCGCGCTCTTCCTCGCCCCCGTGCTCGACGACCTGCCGCAGGCCACGCTCGGCGCGATGGTCGTCGTGGCGACCGTGAGCCTCATCAAGGTCGGCGACTTCGTGGTCCTGTGGCGCATCAACCGCGTCGAGTTCGCGGTCGCGGCCGTGACCACGGGGATCGGCCTCGTGGCCGGGCTGCTGCCCGCCGTCGGGGTCGGGGTCGGGCTCACGCTCGTCCTCGTGCTGCGCGAGCTCGACCGGCCTCGCGTCGTCCCGCTCGTGCGTGCCCCGCAAGGCGGCTGGGCACCGGTCGACCGCGGCACGGCCGAGGGCGACGACTCCGAGGAGGACGCCGCAGTGACGCGCGAGGTCGCGCGCGAGGCGGCCCTGGAGTCGGGCATCGCACCCGGGGTCCTGGTCCTGCACCTCGACGCCGGCCTCTACACCGCGAACACCCGGCCCACCGTCGAACGCATCCTTGCCCTCGCCAGGGCGAGCGCCCCGACGCCGCGCGCCGTGGTCCTGGAGTCCGGCGCCCAGCGCGGCGTCACCTCGACCGTGCTCGACGGGCTCGCGGACCTCGACCGGCAGCTCGCCGGGATCGGCTGCACGCTCCTGCTCGCACGCGTCCCGGCCGAGACCGCGGCCCGGGCCGGGGCCTCGCCGTGGTTCGCTGCCCTCGCGACCGACGGTCGCCTGCTGCCGAGCGTCGACGCGGCGGTCGCGGCCGCCCAGGCCCTGTCCCCTACGCCCCGGTGACCAGGGCGTCGAGCCGTCTGATCGGGTCCCAGGCGCCGTCCTCGCTGTTGGACACGACCGCGATCGTCACACCGGGCTCGCCGCCCTGCCCGGGGTAGTGCTTCACGATCGCGCTCGACCCCGTGTTGATCCCGTCCTTGGACAGCGACCGGACGCTCCCGTCCGCGGTGACCTCGATCTCGAGGCCGAACGCGAAGTGCACCGCGGTCGCCTTGCCCGGCGGGGCGTCCGGGATCTCGTGGTGCAGCGCCTGCGGGCTCAGGAACGCGTCCGTGAGGTCCGGCGGCAGGAGCTCGCCCGCCCGGACGGCGTCGAGGAAGCGGACCAGGTCTGCCGCCGTCACGTGCGCACCGCCGTCGGGCGAGCCGATGGGCGGGTAGCTGTAGATGTTCTGCCGCCACCCCACGATGGGCGCGTCGCCGTCCGCGACGGGAGCTGCGCCGTCGCCCGCGTCGCCGTCGGGCGCGTCCGCGCGGACGGGCTCCCAGCCCTCCGCGACGTCCGGGACCGCCTCGCGCATGTCGAAGAAGCCCGACGACGCCATGCCCGCGCGCGCGAACACGTGCTCGCGGACGTAGTCGCGGTAGGTGAGGCCCGTGGCACGCTCCAGTGCCAGCCCGGCCAGGACGTACCCCACGTTGCAGTACCGGCAGCCCTCGCCCACAGGGAACGTCGGGGTCTTGTGGACGAACTGGGGCAGGAAGTCCGCGGTCTGCGTGACCGAGTAGTTCGGCTTGTCGACCCACAGGGCCTCATAGGACTCGCCGGCCTCCTCGTCGGCGTCGTCCGCGATGCCCGAGGTGTGCGACAGCAGGTGGCGCAAGGTCGCCTCCCGGGGGATGCGGGTCCCCTCGAGGTCGACGTGGTCGTGGATCGAGGCGTCCAGGTCGAGGGTTCCGGCCGCGACCTGCTGGAGGACCGCGACCGAGGTGAAGAGCTTGGTCACCGACGCGACGTCGAAGCGCGTCGAGGTCTTGACCGGCACACCCCAACGCCGCGAGGCCAGGCCGTAGGCCCCCTCGAACAGCTTCTCGCCCTCGCGGGAGACGAGCACGACCCCCGAGAAGTCGTCCCCCGCGGCAGCCTGCCGGAGGTGGTCGTCGAACGCCGCGAAGGATCCTGTCGTGAGGCTCATGCCTTCGACGGTAGGCCTCACGGGACGTGTCGAGCCAGGGCATTGTGGGAGTGGCAGGATCGCAGGATGGACCTCGAGGACTTTCTGGAGCACGTGAACCGCGGCGAACTCATCGAGGGCGGGTCCGCACGGCACGAGTTCATGCACGGAGCGGCCCAGGAGGCGCTGCGGTGCGTCGCCGATCTCAACTCCGGGTACCGCACGCCGGACGAGGTGCGCGGTCTGCTGTCGCGGCTGACGGGAGTCGTCGTGGACGAGTCGGTCACGGTGTTCCCGCCGTTCTACTGCGAGTTCGGCAAGAACCTGACCCTGGGCAGGGACGTCTTCATCAACAGTGGCTGCCGCTTCCAGGACACCGGTGGCATCACGATCGGGGACGGGACCCTCATCGGGCACGGGAGCACCCTGACGACCCTGAACCACGCCGTCGACCCCGCCCGCCGAGCGGACATGATCCCCGCACCGATCAGGATCGGACGCAAGGTCTGGCTGGGGGCATCGGTCACGGTGGTCCCGGGCGTGACCATCGGCGACGGTGCGATCGTCGGTGCCGGAGCGGTCGTGACCAAGGACGTCCCGGCCGACACGATCGTCGCCGGGGTGCCTGCGAAGGTCCTGCGCCCCACCGGTTTCGACGCGTCGCTCGGCTGACGTCCGCGCCGCCCTACCCGAAGGAGAACCACCGTGCCCCGTCCTCGTCTCGGCGTGATCGTGCCGCGCGACCTGCCGATCACCGACCTGCTGCCGTTCGTGTCGCGCGCCGAGGAGATCGGCCTCGACGAGGTCTGGGTGGTCGAGGACTGCTTCTTCCGGGGTGGGATCGCGCAGGCCGCGACGATCCTTGCGCGCACGGAGTCGATCCGCGTCGGTATCGGGATCCTGCCGGCCGCGGTGCGCAGCCCCGCCATGACGGCTCTCGAGGCCGGGACGCTGGCCGAGCTCCACCCGGGGCGGCTGCTGCTGGGGATCGGGCACGGGATGCCCGCGTGGATGCGGCAGATCGGGGTGTGGCCGGCGAGCCCCCTGACGCTGCTGGAGGAGACCACGAGCGCCGTCCGCTCGCTGCTGCACGGCGAGCGGCTCAGCACCGACGGACGTTACGTACAACTCGATGACGTCGCGTTGTACAGCCCTCCGGCTGTCGCCCCTCCCGTCCTCAACGGGGTGCGCGGGCCAAGGTCCCTGGAGGTCTCGGGCCGCGTCGCCGACGGCACGATCCTCGACATGCCCGTGACGCCCGAGTACCTGAGCGTGGTCCGCGCGGCCGTCGAGCGCGGCCGCGCCGCAGCCGGACCGAGCGCCCCGCCCGAGCACACGCTCGTCGCGTTCGCCCTCGCCGTGGTGCACGACGACGTCGCGACGGCCCGCGAGATCGTCCGGCCCGCGCTGGCCACGTTCGGCGCCGCGGACTGGACCGCGCAGATCGACCCGCTGCCGTTCGCGACCGAGTTCCGGGCGCTGCGCGACTCGACGTCGACACCGCAGGAGTTCTCCCGGGCCATGCCCGACGAGTGGGTCGACCAGCTCGCGATCGTCGGCCCGCCCGACGTGGTCCGCGCCCGGCTCGCCGCGCTCGAGGCGAACGGCGTCAGCAGCGTCGTCGTCGTGCCGACGAGCCCCGACCCCGGACGCCAGGACGACCCGTTCGCAGGACTCGACGCGCTCGCCCGGGTCGTGTCGCCCGCCGAGAAGTGAGTTGATGCCCCTGATCCGCGCAGATCCGGGGCATCAACTCACTTCTCGGCGGAAGCGGTCAGTGGATGAGCTCTCGCCAGTTCTCGGGGACCCGTTGGGCAGGCCCGGGCGTCGCCTGGTCCTTCGGGTGCGCGATCGGCGGAGCGAGGTCCGGCCCCTCGAACGACTGCTCCGAGACGTAGTCCCAGTACCAGTCCTCGCCCGGCTCGTACGTGCGCATGAGCCGGTGGCCGGTCTCCTGGTAGTGCGCCGTGGCGTGCTGGGAGGGCGACGTGTCGCAGCAGCCCACGTGGCCGCACTGCGCGCACCGACGCAGGTGCACCCACCAGCCGCCGGAGGACTCGCACTCGGCGCAGCCGGGACCGCTCGGCGGCACCGTCAGGTCGAGGGACTCCTCGAGGCCCGGGGTGCCGCCGTCGTCGGCCGCCGTCAAACCTGTGCCCCGACGCTGCGGACGACCGGCTCCCAGTCCTTGGGCTCGAGCGGCTCGGCGGGCTCGGCCGCGGCCCAGCCGCGGGCCGCCTCGATCGTCGACGAGAGCAGCTCGTAGAGCGCGTCGTCGGCGTCACGTGAGCCCGCCTCCGAGATGCCCTGGACCGCGGCCGCGACGATGCTCGGAGCGGCGTCGCGCGCGAACCGTGCGGGACGCAGCCGCGACCCCTTGCAGAACGACTCGGCCCACGCCGCCGTGCGGGGCACCATGTTCAGGGCGTCCTGCGACTCCTGCGTCCGGGTGCCGGGCTCACGGCCCTCGAGCTGGTCGAGCATGCGCTCACCCGCGATGATCGCGACCGCGAGGACGTCCTGCCGGTCGCTCGGCGAGACGGGCAGCGCCGTCTGGGCCGCGCGCAGCGAGATCCACACGCTCCACCGCGGGTCGTCGGACCGCAGCCCGATCACGGACGGGATGAGGATCGCCAGGCGTGGCCTGGCCGCATCGCTCGTGAGGTCGTTGACCGCTCGCGCGAGCATCGCGACCAGCGGGTGCGTGCACTGGGGATGGTCGCTCCAGCGCTCGCCGGCCAGGTACGACGCGAGCTCCATGAAGCACGCGCCCTTCTTCGGGTTGCGGTGCTTGCCGCGTCCTAGCATGGGTAGCACGTCGTACGTCGATGTCACGAGGGCACCTCCATCAAGGGGTCCGGTCCATTCCAGTCTGCGACCGGCACCCGTGGTTGGCAACGGGTGGGGGCCTACCCGCCGGCCGGACCCGGCCGGGAGCGCCATGGCCATGACGTTGATCGCAGGGCGGTCCTCGGCCGCACACAGGGCCCGTCCGTCGCGTCGTCCCGGTGGACGTCGCCCGGCGACCTCACCCCTAAGGCACCTCAGACCACCTCAGGCGAGATACGCCGTCGGGCCTGAGGTGGTAGCCGCCCAGAACCTACCTGCTCGACCGATGCACCACGCGCCCACTCAGCACGAGAGTGAGGATCACAGCGGGCACCACGTCCGCGGCCGACGAGCACGAACGGGGACGACCATGAACGAGATGTACGTGATGGGCTTCGAGACCGAGGTGGCCTACCGCCAGCAGCAGGTCCGCGCGGACTACGACCACCACGAGAACGTGCTGATGCACTGGCTCCGCAGCCACCGCCTGGGGCACAAGACGCACAGTACCCACGCGAGCACCACAGGTCAGACCGGATGACGGAGCCCTCCTCCGGTCGGGTGGGCCGAGGTCGACCATCGCCCTCGGCGCCACCGGGCTACCGGTTCCCGGCCGGACCGGAGGAGGGGTTCGTCACACCGGTCGGCGAGTATCAGGAAACGTCGTGGCAGACGTCACAGGCCGCTGCGAGGATGGGCAGTATGCCGCGCCCCTCCCAGGCCCACTTCGTCGCACGACAGCACCAGCTCGACGTGATCGCCGCAGCGGTGGGCCGCGCTGCCGCCGGGGACCCCGGTGCGATCCTCCTCGGCGCCGACGCCGGGGTCGGCAAGTCGCGCCTCCTGGTCCGTGCCGCAGAGCTCGCCCGGGGCACGGGGGCAACCGTCGTCGTGAGCCACTGCGTCGACCTCGGCGACGTCGGCCTGCCCTACCTGCCGTTCACCGAGGCGCTGTCCGAGCTCCGGTCGAGCCACGAGGTCGTCGACGAGACCATCGACGCGCGGCCCGCGCTGGGCCGCCTCCTCGACGCCGGCCCCTCGTCCCTCGACGGCAACGGCGAGGACCAGGCCGGACGTCTCCAGCTCTTCGAGAGCATCACGGCCGCACTCACGGCCCCAGGGAGGCCCGGGGCCCCGCTCGTCCTCGTCATCGAGGACCTGCACTGGGCGGACCCGTCCACGCGCGACGTCCTGCGCTTCCTCCTCGCGCGGCTGCGGGCCGACCACCTGCTCGTCATCGCGAGCTACCGCACGGATGACCTCCACCGTCGCCACCCGCTGCGCCCCGTGCTCGCGGAGCTGCGCCGCCACCCGCGCGTCGACCACCTGGCCCTGGACCCGTTCACGCCGGGCGAGCTCAAGCAGTTCACGACCGCCGTCGCGGGCAGGTCGCTGCCCAAGAACGACTTCGAGCGCGTCATGAAGCGCTCGGAGGGCAACGCGTACTTCGCCGAGGAGCTGGTCGAGGCCGGCCCGCAGGCCGACGCCCTGCCCTGGTCGCTCGCGGACGTCCTGCACGCTCGCCTCGAACAGCTCGAGCCCGACGTCCAGCAGCTCGCCCGCATCGCGTCGCTCGCGGGACGCGTGGTCGCCGAGCCCTTGCTGCGCGCCGTCGTCGGGCAGGACCTGGGCGTGTTCTCGCTCGGCGGCCTGCGCTCCCCCGGCGGGCTCCCGACCCGGGGCGCGCTCGACCAGGCGTTCGACGCGACGCTCCGCGAGGCCGTGGCCCACCACGTGCTGACCGTCGACGGCGGCAGGATCGCGTTCCGCCACGCCCTGCTCGCCGAGGCCATCTCGGCCGACCTCCTGCCCGGCGAGCAGGTCGCGCTGCACCGCGCGTACCTGGCCGCGCTCACCGAGGACCCGGCGCTCGGCTCGCCCGCGCAGCGGGCCCACCACGCACTGTCGGCGCACGAGACGACGACGGCGCTCGTCGCGTCCCGCGAGGCTGCGCGCCGTGCCGGGCGGGTCCTCGCGCCCGCCGAGGAGCTGCGGCACCTGGAGCAGGTCCTGCGTCTGTGGGACGTGGTGCCCGAGGCCGCGGACCTGCTCGGCGAGGACCGCGTCGACGTGGCCGTCGCGGCGGCGTCCGCGGCGAGCCGTGCGGGCGAGCCGGACCGCGCGGTCGCGATCGCGCGCAAGGTCGTCGAGATGACCGCGGAGAACCCGCTGCGGCAGGCGTCGCTGCGTCACGTGCTGTCCCTGCACCTGCTCGGGATCGAGCACGTCGAGGAGGTCATCGAGCACACGGCCGCGGCCCTCGCGGTGCTGCCCACCGAGCCCCCGTCGAAGGACCGGGCGTGGACCCTCGCGACCCGCGCCCGCGCCGCGATGAACCTCGACCGGGCAGACATGGACGTGGTCGCCCAGGAGACCGCCGAAGAGGCCATCGCGGTGGCCCGCGCGATCGACGCCCCCGACGTCGAGGCCGACGCCCTGACCACGCTCGCGGTGCTCGAGGTCGACGACGCGGACCGCGCCGCCCAGCTCCTCGCCAACGCGCGCGAGCGCGCCCAGGCCGCGGGCGACCTCCTCACGGAGATGCGCTGCTGGTACAACATCGCGGCCAACCGCTACTACTCGGGGGACCTCGAGCAGGCCCTCGTCGAGGCGCACACGGGGCTCGAGCACGCGGTCGCGGCGGGGCTCGGCTGGAACGGGTACGGGGTCGAGCTCCGCCTCTTCGGCGAGCTCGTCCGGTACGCCACGGGCGACCTCCGCCCGCCGCCCACGTCCCCCGACCCCATGCCCCCGAGCGCGGTCGCCGCGCTCTCGGCTGCCCAGCTCTACGCGGCCGTCGCGCGCGGCGACGAGGGCGTGATCGAGCGCGCCCGCGCGCTGCGTCCCGAGTGGCGGCGCGACGGGCAGATCGCGCTCATCGCGGGCGGGTGCATGATCGACGCGCTCGTCTGGACGGGCCAGCGCGAGGAGGCCCTGGCGCTCGCGCAGGAGCTCATCGTCTACCTGGGCCGCACGTGGAGCGACTACTTCCTGGGCCGGATCTGGATCTCGGCGCTCGCCCTGACGGCGCTGGCCGACGCGACCGAGGAGCGCCGCCTCGTGGGCGCCCCCGTGGACGACCTGGTCGCGCAGGGCGACGCCCTCCTCACGGCGGCGGAGACCACGGCCCAGCGGGGACGTCCTCGCGGTGGCCAGCTCGGCCCCGAGGGCATCGCGTGGCTCGTGCGGGCCCGCGCCGAGCACTCCCGCCTCACGGGGACGAACGACCCGCTCCTGTGGCAGGAGGCCACGGCAGCGTTCGACTACGGCTACCGCTACGAGATCGCGCGGTCCCGCTGGCGCTGGGCCCAGTCGCTGCTGGGCGTCGGGGACCGCGAGGGCGCCGCCGCCCAGGCGGGCGAGGCTCTCGAGGAGGCCGACGACATGGGCGCCGCGCCCCTCGCGAGCGCGCTGCGGGACCTCGCGCGCCGCGGGCGCCTGGACCTGCCGGGCCTGCGCCGCGGCGCCACGACCGTGCTGACGGACCGCGAGGAGGAGGTCCTGCTGCTCGTCGCGCAGGGCCTGACCAACCGGCAGATCGGCGAGCGCCTGTTCATCAGCGGCAAGACCGTGAGCGTCCACGTCTCGAACGTCCTGGCCAAGCTGGGCGCCTCGGGCCGCACGGAAGCCGTCTCGATCGCGCACCACCGGGGGCTGATCGAGGTCTGACGGCGGCACGTGTGGTTCGCTGGTCGCCATGAGCGCCCCGGCCCCTGGCACCCTCGTCCTGCTGCGTCACGGGCAGAGCGTCTACAACGCGGAGAACCGGTTCACGGGCCTGCTCGACGTCGACCTCTCCGACCACGGCGTCCGCGAGGCCGAGCGGGCGGGCTCGGAGCTCGCCGCGGCCTGTGCGCAGGACCCGACGCTCGTCCCGCGCCGCGTGCTGACCTCGCCGCTCGTGCGTGCCTCGGCGACCGCGGCGATCGTCGCGGCGCGACTCCCGGGGCCGCCTCCCCTGGTCCCCGAGTGGCGGCTGGTCGAGCGGCACTACGGCGCGTTCACCGACGACCTGCGCGAGTCCGTCCGGGCCGAGTTCGGCGAGACCGCGTACTGGGAGTACCGGCGCTCGTTCGACCACCGGCCGCCGCCCGTCGAGGAGGGCAGCGAGGCCGCGGCGGCCGTCGCGGACACCTTCTCCCGCCTGCCCGACGCCGCCCGGGTCGGCATGCGCCGCGACACCGAGTCGCTCGCGGACGTCGTCGACCGCCTCGCGCCGCTGTGGGCGACGGTGCGCCGGGCCCTCGACCGCGGCGAGAACCTCCTCGTCGTGGCGCACGGCAACTCGCTGCGCGCGTTCGTCATGCTCGTCGACCGGCTCACGGCCCCCGAGGTCCAGGTCCTCAACGTCCCCACGGGCCTCCCGCTCGTCTACCGCTTCGAGCGCCAGGTGCCCGACGACGCCGCGCACCCGGGCGGGGAGCCCGACCCGGGTGCGCAGCCGGGTGCTCAGGCGGCCGCAGCCCACCTCGTGCCCGTGCACCGCGGCGGGCTCTACCTCGACGCGGACCGTGCGGCGGCCGAGCTGGCCGACCTGGAGCGGCGCGGCGGGACGTGAGTCACGAGCCCACGCGCAGGCCTCCGTCGTCCGAGGGGCTCCTCTCCACCTTGCAGTAGGTCAGGTCAGCGGTGCTGGTGATGATGCGGTCCTCCTGCTCGGTCGTGAGGCCCTCCCGGAAGGACCCCTCGGTGGCGTCGTCGGCCGCGCGGCACCGGAACAGGACCTGGTCGCCGCCCGCGTCCAGGACGGCGACGTCCTCGTACGGCCCGGTCGCAAGGAGCGCCGCCCACCGGGGATCCTGCTCCTGGCTCTGGATCGCGACCCGGCTCTGCGCGTCGTAGGACACCGCGCACCCGTCGACCAGCTCCGTGCAAGCCCCCGTCGTCCGGGGGCCGTCCCCGGACGAGGCCGTCATCCGGGGTTCGAACGCGGTCTCCCCCGTCAGCGCGAGAGCAAAGGGGGCCTGCGCCCGCTCGGGGATCGTCAGCGTGGGGACGAGCAGCAACGTGCCGGTCTTCCCGTCGGCCTGTGTGATGGGCTCCCAGGACGAGACGAACGCGCTCGGCTCGTCGTCGAACAGCTCGTTCGTCGCGGCGCCGAAGACGAACTCGCCCCCCTCGGTTTCGACGACTGCGGCGGAAGAAAGGACCGGCACGAGGACCGTCGTCGGTTCGGCGCCTGCTCGGAGCCGTCGGAGCTCGGCCTCGTCCCCGGCGACCACCTGGAAGCGCTGTGTCTCTCGCGGTGCGTAGCCGAGATCTGCCATCTGCTGGATGTAGGCAGGATCCTTGGGGTCCTGCGACGGCTCGGCCCCCTCTGCCACCGCGGCATCGAGGATCTGCCCGGTCCGCGGGTCGATCGAGACGGTCGCGTCCTCGAACGGACCACCGGCCGAGAACTCGACCGTCGAGATGATGAGGAACCGGTCGCCGTGCGCACCGGTCTCGATGCCCGTGTCGAGCACGACGGTCTCGTCCGGCAGCTCGTAGGCCGCCGCCTCCGCCACGGCCGTGATCCCGGGAGCGATCTCTCGATGCACGATCTCGGTGCTCAAGGTCTCGTAGGCCGCCGCGGGGTCGAGCTCGTGAGCCACCTGGCTGGGGAGGCCGCTCGCGACCCCGACGCCCAGGACGGCGAACACTGTGAGCACCGCGGTCCTGGTGACGGCCCGCCGGGCTGTGGCCTTGCGTCGGCTCGTGACGAGCACGACGGGCAGGTCGAGCGTCGAGGGCGGGACGGAGTCGGCCGCAGCGTGCAGACGGTCGAAGAGATCGTCGTGCGGTCCGGTCATGAGGAGCTGCCCTTCCGGGAGGAGTCGTCGAGGATCGCGCGGAGCCGGGCGAGCGCCCGGGACGCGGTCGACTTCACGGTGCCGACCGGGATGCCGAGCTCTGTGGAGACCTCGGTCTCCGAGAGGTCGAGCATGTGCCGCATCACCACGACACGGCGTTGCTTGAGGGGGAGCTGCAGGAGGGCGCGGACGACCAGGTCGCGGTCGTCCACGGTGGCGGGCGCCGCACCCACCGAGGAGCCGGCGCGCGGCGCGTCGGTCGTACCCTCGGAGTGGTCGCGGAGGTCGTCCGGGCCGGACAGCACCTCGCGGCGGGTACGCCGCCACGTGTCGACCCGCAGGTTCGCGAGGATCCTGCGCGCGTAGACGATCGGGTCACCGTCGCGGGCCCTGGACCATGCCCGGTACGTGCGTTCGAACGTCTGCTGCGTGAGCTCCTCGGCGCGGTGCTGGTCGCCGCACAGGAGGTAGGCCATGCGGTGCAGCGGGCCGACGGCCTGCTCCATGAACGCCGTGAACTCGGCGTTCCGGCTCGCACGCAGGATCACGCCGCCGCCCTCGCCCTCCTCGGCGGGGAACCCCTCGTCGAACTGCTGGTCGAAGAGGTCCGGTGCGCCGTCGTCGGGCACTCGTCGCGGACCGCCCTGCAGGTCGCCGCCGCCCACGAGCGGCAGGACCGCCGTCACGGCAGCGCCCCGGGCACCGAGGGCCGCAGTTCTCCGGTCGAGGGGCCCGTCCGCCGGGACTCGAGCAGCTCGACGTCCCGTGTCAGGCCGTCGCGGACGTGCCTGCCCAGGAGCGATCTCTGCTCGGGCGTGAACCTGCTCCGGTCGCCTGCCACGGGTCCTGGCGTCCCGTGCTCCAGCCGGTCCAGGGCCACGATGCGGTCGAGCAGTCCGAGGATCTCGGCCCGTTCGGCCCGGCCGGACAGGTGCACGGCCACGACCCGGTCCGCGAGCGCCCGCTGCGCATCGAGGACGCCGAAGCGCGAGCCGTCCAGGAGCACCGTGCCCAGCGGTCTGCGCACGACCAGCCACCCCCTGTCGTCGTCGGTCGTCACGACCCGGGCGCCGCGTACCGTCACGCGGTGCGACACGAGCGACCACCGGACGATAATCGCGCACACGGGCAGCGCGAGAGCGAGGAGGACCACGCTGAGGACGGGTTGTGGTGAGGGCCAGGTCAGGCCGACCGCGAGGAGCGAGCCCCCGAGGCTCGCGACGACGACGACCGACCCCGCCGGCCCGCTGCCCAGCCTGTCCCGGAGCCGCCCCCTGACGGCTCGAGACCTCGCTGTCGCGGGTCCGGACGACGCGTTGGTGCCCCCTGCCCCCCGTGCGCCGGAACCTCTCGGCGGGGGTCGGTACGTTGTCCTCACGACCAGTACACGCAGCCGAGGGCACGAAGGTTCCACCCGGCCGGGTCCCAGTTCTTCCCCCGGGTGCTCACAGGCTCCGCCGAGGTTCCTCGCACGCGCCGCACACATAACCTACGCATCCGTAGGTTACGGTGTAGTAGTGAACACCTTGGCAAAGCAGCCCTGGCTGAGTCGGTACTCCCCAGGGGTTCCCGCGACCGTCGACGTCCCCGACGAGCCCGTGACCGCGGCGCTCGCCCGAGCGGCTGCCCGCTGGCCCGACCGGGTCGCGGTCGACTTCTTCGGTGCGACCGTCACGTACGCGCACCTGGCCGAGAAGGTGGACCGCGCCGCGAGCGCCCTGTCCACGCTCGGCGTGGGGCGTGGCGACCGGATCGCGCTCGTCATGCCCAACAGCTCCTCGCACCTCGTCGCGTTCTACGCCGCGCTGCGCCTGGGTGCGACGGTCGTCGAGCACAACCCCACCTACTCGTCCGACGAGCTGGCCCACCAGCTCGCCGACTCGGGTGCGACCGTCGCGCTCGTCTGGCAGAAGGCCGTCCCGACGGTCCTCGCCGCGAAGCCGGGCACCGGGCTGCGCACGGTCGTGTCGGTCGACATCGCCCGTGACCTGCCCCTCGTCAAGCGCATCGCGCTGCACCTGCCCGTCACGGCGGCGCGCACGCAGAAGGCCGCGCTGCGAGGCCCGGCGACGGCAGGCGTCCCCGACTTGCACCGGCTCGTCGCGAGCGCAGGTCCGCTCGACCCGTCGACCCCCCAGCCCGAGGCCGACGACGTCGCCCTCCTCCAGTACACGGGCGGCACGACGGGCACGCCCAAGGGCGCGGTCCTGACGCACCGCAACCTCGTCGCGAACACCGTGCAGGGCCAGGCGTGGGCGTCGTTCCGCGAGGGCGAGGAGACCGTCTACGGCGTCCTGCCGTTCTTCCACGCGTTCGGCCTCATGTTCTGCCTGACCCTGCCCGCGCGCATCGGCGCGACGCTCGTCGCGTTCCCCAAGTTCGACGCCGAGTCGTTCCTGGCCGCGCAGAAGCGTCGCCCCGCGACCTTCCTCCCGGGCGTCGCGCCCATGTTCGACCGCATCGCCGCCGCGGCCGCCAAGGCCCGCACGGCGGGCAAGCCTGTCGACCTGCACTCGATCCGGCTCGCGTTCGCGGGGGCCATGCCCATCAGCCCGACGACGGCGCGCACCTGGGAGGAGGCGACCGGCGGCCTGCTCATCGAGGGCTACGGCATGACCGAGACGTCCCCCGTCGCGCTCGGCAACCCGGTCTCGGCCGACCGCCGCCCCGGCACGCTCGGCCTGCCGTTCCCGAGCACCGACATCCGGGTCGTCGACCAGGACGACCCGACCAAGGACGTCGAACCGGACGAGACCGGCACGGTCCGCGGCGAGCTGCTCATCCACGGGCCGCAGGTCTTCCAGGGCTACTGGAACCGCCCCGAGGAGACGGCTCACCAGCTCCTCGACGGCGGCTGGCTGCGCACGGGCGACGTCGTGACCGTGGACGCGGACGGCGTCGTCACGCTCGTCGACCGCATCAAGGAGATGATCATCACCGGCGGGTTCAAGATCTACCCGTCGCAGGTCGAGGACCACCTGCGCCTCATGCCCGGGATCCGGGACGTCGCCGTCGTAGGACTGCCCGGCGAGGGCTCGGACGAGCGAGTGGCCGCGGCCGTCGTGCTCGACGAGGACCAGAGCACCGCGAGCGGGCTCCCGATCGACCTCGCGGCCGTGCGCGAGTGGGGCGAGCAGAAGCTCGCCCGCTACGCCCTGCCCAAGCACCTGTTCGTCGTGCCCGACCTGCCCCGCTCGCAGATCGGCAAGGTGCTGCGCCGCGTCGTCCGCGAGAACGTGCTGGGCAAGCCGACCGAAGGCGACGGGCCGGGGCACCCGACGGGCGGCGCGGCCCCGACCGCCTGACGGTCCTCTCCGTCCGTCAGGGAGCCAGCAGGTCCCGGACGTGCGCCGCGATGTCGTCACGTACGAGCCGCATGCGCTCCATGCCTTCGATCCCCCGGAGCGAGGGCTCGTCGGTGTCCCAGACCACGACGGGCGTCCCGTCGTCGGTGGTCACCTGCGCCTCCCGGCCGAGGACGACCACGACGTCCGCGGCCGCGACCAGCTCGGGGGTCAGGGGCTTGGGGTGCTCGCCCGACAGGTCGACGCCGACCTCCTCGAGCGAGGCGACCGAGAGCGCGTTGAGGCTCGACCCCGGGGAGGTCCCGGCCGAGTCGACCTGGACGTCGGGCGCGATCTTCCGGGCCAGCCCGGCGGCCATCTGCGACTTGCCGCCGTTCTTGACGCAGACGAACAGGACGGATCGGGGGGTGCTCACAGGGGTCCTCCTGGTCGTCGGCCGACCGGCCGTGGCCAGGCCCTCCGTGGGCCGTGCCGGTCACGAGACCCAGGCTACCGGCGTCTCGTGGCGCACCCCCGAGGGTGCGCCACGAGAGCCCCGAGGTCACCAGGCCGGGTCGTCCATCGAGAGACCCTGCGACGTGAGGTAGGCCTGCGACGCCGCGAGCGCCGCCTGCTCGACCGAGCGGCGCTGCTCGAGCTGGTCCCCGGCACGCGCGATGTACTCGGACTGCCCCGCTGCGTCGACGTCCGCGAGGCGCTGGACGACGTCGAGCTCGTCCTTGCACCCGACGTCGATCCTGCCGATCCGCACCTGCTCGTCGAGCGAGGCGCCCACCGCGGCAGGGGGCACCATGCCCTGGCCCTCTGCCGGCGGCTCGACGCCCGCGTCCGTCAGGCACTGCCGCCACTCCGCGAGCACGGCGCGTCCCTCGCCCGTGGTGTCGTACTGCGTCCACCCCGTGGGAGCGGACTCCTCGAACTGGCTCGGGTCCCAGTCCAGTCCCTGGGCCCGGATCTCGCCCAAGCACTCGGCCCGACGCGCCTCCGCGGGGCCGGACGACCGGAAGACGTTGGGGTCGACCTCCTCCTGGACCCCGTACCCCGTCTGCTCGAGCGTCTCGAGCCGCCACGCGCCGTACCTCTCCGCGTTCCCGTTCCCGGGCGGCACGCGCACCGGACCGACCAGCTCGAGGGTGTCCCCGAACCCGGCCTCGGTCAGGCAGCTCGCGAGATACACCTCGCGCGCGGACGTGATCGTCGCGTGCTCGTGCCGCCCCAGGAGGACGGAGTCGAGAGGCAGCGTGATCGTCCCGCTCGCCTCGTCGACCACGGCCCCCTGCGCCTCGACCGTCCCCGGGCCGGCAGGACTGACCGGTGCGGTCGGGCTCGGGCCGCTCGCGGCCGGCGCGAGCGTCGTCACCGGCGCGTCACCGGCCCCGCCGGCGCCCAGGTACAGGCCCGCGCACAGCACGCCGACACCCATCGTGGTGCCGCTCGCCCGCAGCACCCGACGCCGTCGCCCGCGTCTGAGCACCTCTGCCCGGTCGATCGGCACGGGCGGGACGTTCCCCGCCATGGTCCGCAGCCTGCTGACGAGCAGCTCGTCGTCGTTCATCGTGTCGTCTCCTTCGAGGTGGTCGGGGCGTCCGTCGTCGTGAGCAGGACGCGAAGCTGAGCGAGGCCGCGCGAAGCGGTGGACTTCACGGTTCCCAGGCTGATGCCGAGGTCGTCCGCGACCTGCCGCTCGGGCAGGTCGAGCAGGTAGCGCAGGACGATCACCCGACGACGACGCACGCTCAGCTGGAGGAGCGCCTGCACGAGCTCCTCGCGTTCGGCGTGCGCATGCTCGCTGGAGGACACCTGCAGCGGGGGCAGGTCCTCGGGTGGGAGGAGCTGCTCACGGCGGTGCTTGCGCCACGAGTCGATCCGCGCGTTCGCGATGACCCGTCTCGCATAGGCGAGCGGGTCGGTCGCCTTGGCCCGAGGCCACGCCACGTACGTGCGCACGAGCGCCGTCTGCACGAGCTCCTCCGCCCTGTGCCCGTCGCCGCACAGCAACCATGCCGTCCGCACGAGCAGCGGCTCTGCCTCTGCCATGAAGGCCGAGAACTCCGCGTCGCGGGTCCGGCGTTCGCTGTGTTCCACAGGGAGCCGGTGGTCCTCGGCGTTGTCGCCCGTCACGAGCGCCCCCTCACTTGTCCATGTCGTCACACCGGAAACACGTGCGACCGGGCACGGAGGTTGCCCGGTCGACCTGGTGGCGGCGGTCGCGGGCAGCGGCCTGCCGCGCTTTCCGCACGGTACAGGCGCCCGGAAGATGCTCACGCACCTCTCCGTCTGACCGCTCGCGCGGCTCGCGTCGCGCGCAGAGGCCACGTCGGCGGACGGGTCAGCGCTCGCCGTCGGGCACGTCGCCGTGGGCCACCAGGACAGGCCACCGCGCGTGGTGCAGGACCGACTGGCTGACCGAGCCCAGGACGGGGCCGAGCACTCTCCCATGCCCCCTCGAACCGACCGCGACGAGCGAGGCCGTGTCGCCCGCGACCTGGGCGATCGCGTCCGAGGGAGTCCCCTCGACGACGAACGTCCGCACCTCGACGCCCTCGTGCGCCTCGTGCGCCGTCTGCGCGGCCGCCTCGACGACGCGCCGCGCCCGATCTGTGGACTCGGTCCGCAACGCGTCCGACCGCGGGACGAGGGGGCTGGTCAGCAGGTCCGCCGCGACGGTGTACGCGCAGACGAGATCGAGCGGCACCCCGCGGACCGACGCCTCCAGCGCAGCCGCCCGCACCGCCGCCGTCGAGTGCGTGGATCCGTCCACGCCGATCACGACCGGACCGTCGCTCCGAGGCGACACCCCGGGCGGGACCACGACTACGGGAGCCGCTGCGTCCGCAGCGAGCCGAGCGCTCACCGAACCGAGGAAGAGCGAGCCGAGCGCCCCGTGGCCGCGTGAACCCACGACGAGGAGCGTGGCGCCGTTCTCGGCCTCCTCCCGGAGGACCGATGCCGCTGCTCCCTCGAGAACCCACGCCTCGACGGGGACCCCGGGAGCCGTCTCGTGCACCAGGTCGCGGGCAGTGTCGAGGGGAACGTCGGGGCCCGGCTCGGGAACGATCGGCGGGAGGCAGAAGCCTCCCTCGAAGACCGGGTCGGACGCGGGACGGCGGCGGGCGTGGATCACGCGCAGAGGCGCTCCTCGCAGGCGGGCCTCCTGCGCGGCCCACGTCAGCGCCTCACGGCTCGTGCTCGAACCGTCGATGCCGACGACGACCGGTGCGATGGTCATGACGTCTCTCCTGTTCCGGCAGGTACCTGCCAGGTCGTGCGGGGGTACGGGTGCGGTTGCGGTTGCGGGCGGAGGGAGCGACCCGGCGGCGTCAGGTCGCTCCGCTCCGCCTCGGCCTCTGGCTATCGGCCTCGCCGACGCCGAGCGATGCCCACGAGCCCTGCCCCGGCGCCGAAGGCGCCCGCGGCGAGGGCCGCCGCGACCGTGCTCGCACCGGTCGTCGCCAGGGAGCCGGTGGGGACTTGCGCCGTCGTGGCGTGCTCCACGGCACGGAGAGAGGTCGGCGTGGCCTGTTCGGACGGCCGCTCGACCAGTGTCACGGTCGGGAAGGACGGGGTCTCCAGGACCGTCGGCGCGAGCGGGACCGCCGGGACGGCGGGCTCGGGAATCTGCTCCGGCTCGGGCTCCGGCTCCGGCTTTGGCTCGGGCTCCGGCTCGGGAGTCGGCTCGGGGGTCGGCTCCGGCTCGGGGTCCGGCTCCGGGGCGCTGGGCACGCAGAACTCCCAGTCCTTCTCGTCGACCCCTCCTCGACCCGAGTTGTCCTCACCGAAGTGATAGTCGTAACCGTTGGACTCGGTCCACCTGATGCACATCCCTGGCTCCAGCCCGAAGTACGACCAGGGGATGAAGGTCGCACCGATGAGCTCGCGGTGACTGTCGATGCTCACGTTCTGCGCGCCGGGCACGTTGATGTTGACGTAGCCGCTCGCGGGAATCTGGTCGTCGAAGTGCAGTCCGTCGGCCTCCCACCAGAACGGCCGGTAGATGCCGTCGTCCTGGTACCCCGGGGTCACGACGATCCGGTCGCCGTTCGCCTCGCAGTCGGCACAGTCCTGGGCGACGCTCTCCGGGGCCGCCTCGGTCTCTGTTGCTTCCTCGGTCGGGACGGTCGCCTCGCCGGCAGCGGGATCGACGGTATCGACGAGGTCCGTGGGGACCGGCGAGTCTTCGGCGGGCGCCTCGTCGGTATCGCCGTCGGCGACCTCTGCCACGTCCGGGACCTCCTGTTCGGCGCCGGACTCGGTCTCGGTCGTCGTGGCCTGCGCCGAGTCCTGCGCCGCGTCCGGGATCGCGTCGATCACCGACGCGGTGGGGATGTCGACGGCGGCCGCGGTGGGGGACGTCGCGCCCTCCGCCGACGCCTGCGAAGCCACGGGCACCGTGGTGAGCAGCAGCGCCAGGGCTGCCGCCGGCATGGTCGGGTTGTTCATGGTCCACTCCTCTTCTTCTGAGTTCGTCAGGGGTCATGGGGTAGTGCCGGGGCACCGGGCACGTGGAGGGGGCTCAGGCCGCTGCGGGAGCCCCCCGAGCGTGCTGCACGTGGTGCCATCCCACGTCTCGGACAGCGACCGCCAGAAGGCAGGCACGCAGGTAGGCGACCTGCAGGAACATGTCGTACGTGAGCTCCGGCAGCACGAGCGCGGCGAGCAACCGCGCCCTGGGTCCGTTGTCCAACACCGTCACCAGTCGCTCGGCGACGAGCACTGCACCCACCGCGATCCACGCAGGCACGATCCGGAAGGAACCCGTCGCGACGCTGAGCGCGGTGAGGAGCACGAGGGACATGAGCATGAACGCGCTGAGCGCGAGCATGACCTGCTGCCCGACGTAGCGCGCCGTGACCCGGGTCAACCCGTAGCTGCGGAGGTTTTCGAGCATCCCCTTGTACCAGCGCACCCTCTGACGGTGGAGGTCCCGGGCAGTCGGCATGAGCTCGGTCGTGCAGGACATGCTCAGCGGCGACGCGAGCCCGTACCCGAGCGTGCGCAGCGCGAGCGTCAGCTCGGAGTCCTCGGTGATGGCCCCCGGGTCGTACACCGCACCCGGCGGTCCCGGGAGCCGCCCGCCGCGGTGGCGTGCGACGTCCGCGAGCGCCTCGGTCCGGATCAGCGCAGCGGTGCCCGTCAGGACCGCGGTCCGTCCGGTCACGTCGATCTGCACCGCGTATCTCGCGTACTCGTTGGACTGCATCTGCTCGAGCACCGAACGGGGCGGGGTGCCGCGGAAGACGCCACCCACGGCTCCGAGCGCGGGATCCTCGTCGAGGAGGGCCAGGCCCTCCTCGACGAAGGTCGGGGCGATCGACGTGTCGGCGTCGAGGACCAGGACGTTCTCCGCGTCCACGACCGCCAGGGCCTGGTTGAGCGCACCGGCCTTGCGGCCAGTGTTGCCCACGGTCTCCACGACGTCGGCGCCCAGCGCGCGTGAGACCTCGACCGTGCGGTCGGTGCTGTTGTCGGACACGACCAGCACCCGGTCGACCGGACGCGTCTGGGCCCGCAGCGACGCCAGCGTGCCGGGCAGCGCCTCGGCCTCGTCGTGCGCGGGGACCACGGCGACGACCCGAGGCGCAGCCGCGGCCGTCATCGCTGGACGGCGTGCCGCCTGCGCAGCACGCGCGCCGTCGTGACGAGCGCGAGACCCACCACGAGCAGCGTCCACGCAGCCACCACGGAGAATCCCGTCGCCACGGCACCTGTCGTGGCCAGTGCTGCTCCTGCCTGAGTCGTACCCAGCTGGTACACGGTTCCACCTTTCCCTCGTCGGTGGAACCACCGTGCCGCGACGCGGGCGGCACTCAGCCGGGGCATGGCAGGACATGAGCACCCTGGCAGGGGGCACGTGAGCACCACGGTCCGGCGCCCGGTGCCCGGGGGGCGGGCCCTCTGGGTACCTGCCGGGGTGGCCTGGGTCGACGACCCGGCTAGAGCCACCGTCCGATCTCGTCGCGCGAGCCGACACCGAGCTTGCGGAAGATCCGGTAGACGTGGTTGTCGACCGTCCTCTCGCTGAGCACGAGACGCGCGGCCACCTCCCGGTTGCTCAGCCCGTCGGCGACGAGCCTGGCCACCTCGGCCTCCCGAGGGGTGAGCCCCGACGTGTCGGACGTCGCGACGAGCAGGCCCAGCTCGTCCCCGACCTGCTCCGCGGCGGTGCGCAGCCGCGCGGACTCGGCCGTCGCCCGTGCGCTCTGGCCGTCCTCGCGCAGGAGCCTGACGGCCGCCGTGTGGGCGCGCGTGGCGTAGACGACGAGCCGTCGGTCCTTCAGGTCGTCCACACACCGGAGCAGCGCCTCGGGATCGCGCTCCGCCGCGGCGAGGAGGTAGCGGCCGAGGGCCGGGAGCACGGTGCCCTGCGCGCCGAGCGCGAGGGCGGCGAGCCGGGGTGCACGGTCCTGGTCCGGCCAGAGGTCGACGAGCAGCGCGCCGTCGAAGACAGCCGCCAGGACATGCCCCCGGTCCATGAGCGAGGAGACGTCGTCCCATGCCTCCCGGGTGGCCTCGCGGGGGCCCTCCCCGGACGAGAGGGCCAGGACCGCGCGGGGTACGGCGGGGCGTGCGAGCGGGGTGAACGCTCCCACCAGACGCATCGACTCGAGCTGCGAGACCAGCGACCTGGCGCTGCGGACGTTGCCCTCCAGGAAGGACAGGGCCGCCGCGAGCGTCAGCAGTCCCGCGCGGGTGGTCGGCCGCAGGGGGGCGGGCGCACTGATCGCGAAGATGCTCGTCAGGTGGTCTCGCAGGCTCGTGAACCGACCCTGCAGGAACAGGCCCAGGGCTACCACGTAGCCGTGCGGCTCGATCATGTCCCGTTCGAGCGTGCCGCGGGCCTCGTCGAGGAGCCGCATGGACCGGTCGGTCGCGGCGACGATCTGCCCGGAGAGCATCTGCGCCTGGGGCACGAGCGACGCCGCGTCCTGTCTCGGCGACGTCTCGGGAAGGGTCACCTCGGCGAGCTCGTGCCAGGCGTCGACGACGCGACCCTGCGCGAGGAGCGACTCGCCGCGCACGAGCCGCACGACGTCGTCGGACTGGATCAGGATCCCGCCCTGGGCGCGGACGAGGCCGTCGTCCTCCGCTCGCGAGGGCATGTCGTCCGCACGAGGTGCCGTGGGAGCGTCCTGTCCACGCTCGGACCAGGCCGCCGCCTGCTCGGCGTGCCCGCCGACCTCCACGACGAGGCGGACGTGCTGCGCGATGGCGTCGAAGAGCGGGGCCTCGCCGGCCACGTCGTGGGCTGCGAGGTCCGACAGCCCGGTCAGGGCCCCCCGCGCGTCGTGGAGCACGAGCGCTCGGTAGCCCGCTTCCCAGGCCCGCACGAACGCCACGTACCCGGGTGGTTCGACCGCCTCGTGCCTGCGCGTCTCGGCGAGCACCTCGCTGATCCGTTCCGCCGGGGCCCCGTCGACGAGCAGGGCGTCCAGGTAGAGCACCGTGTTGCGGCTGGTCGGCTCGCGCCGCCACGCCTCCCGGTGGACCAGGAGCTGGGTCGCGGCCCGCTCCCGCAGGATGCGGCCGAGGATCGCCGCGGACTCAGGGGACGACGACCAGCCCATGGGCGAGCCCAGCAGAGGCCGTCGAAGGGCCGTCGCCTCGTCGTCGTCCACCGCGAGCGTGGCGCTGATCGCCTCGAGCGCATGGAGCCCCCTCGCCCCGTGCCCGGTGTGCCGAAGGTGCTCGGCGAGCAGCGGCGGGAAGACGACGACGAGCGAGCGGTCCTCCTCCTCGACGAGCCGCACGAGCCCGTGGTCGTCGAGGGTGACGACCACGGGCCACGGGACGAGTCGGCGCACGGTCGCGACCTCGGCCGGGCCGAGCGTCGACAAGATGCCCAGCCCGTCGCGAGCCTCCTCGCCGAGATCCCCGAGCAGGCGCCCGACGGCCACCGTGAGAGCCGGCGTCCAGAGGTCGCGCCGAGCGATCCACCGTCCCTCGAACTCCGTCAGGTGCCCCGCACGACGGGCCTCGAGCACGATCGACCGGGCGATTCCCGGCAGCCCGCCCGACAGGGAGTAGACCCGACCGGCCACGTCGGAGTCCACCTGGCCCCCGAGGACCTCGGACGCCATCCGGTGCACCTCCTCGAACGGCAGCACCGGCATCCACAGCACGGTCGCGTCGCGTCCCAGGAGCACCCGCTCGACCGATCGCTCCCCCGGGAACGGCGGCCGCACGGTCGCCACGACGCTCGCACCGACGCGCCGGACGACGGCAGCGACCACCGCTGCCGACGCGTCGTCCAGGGCGTCCACGTCGTCGAGCACGAAGAGCGTCCGGCCGGTCCCTGCGGCCCGGGCCACGTCCTCCACCGCGGTCGCCAACGCGCCCAGCGAGCCGGTGGGCCCCGTGACGAGACCCGCGAGGACGAGCCCCTCGAGCGGACGGTCCCCCGTCCCACCGGCGCCGGGAACCCGGACCACGTGCCACCCGTCGTCGTCCGCAGCATCGCGGACCTGGTCGAGGAGCGTCGACCGGCCGGAGCCCGGCAGCCCGACCACCGACACCGACGTCCCGGCAGCGATCGCCCGGGCGACGAGGTCGAGCAGGGGCACGCGGGGCGTGGGGAGGCTCATCGACCCACCCTGGGGACCAGGCGCGGCCTGCGGTGTCGCCCGCGCCCGTCGGTCCTCAGCGCCCGATCCCGTCGAGGAAGCGGACGACCCGCTCGGTGAGCAGGCGAGCCGCGTGCTCGTCGTACGAGGGCAGGCTCGCGTCCGCGAACAGGTGCGCGTCCCCCGGGTAGAGGAACAGCTCGGCCTCGCCGGGCGCGGCCTCGACCAGGGCTCGGGCGGCGTCGAGGTCTCCCTCGTCGACGAAGATCGGGTCGGCGTCCATGCCGTGGATCTGCACGGGGACCCCGAGCGGCCAGCCGTCGCCGAACTCCGACGTCGGGATGCACGAGGAGAAGAGCAGGGCTCCCTGTGCGCCCTCGCGGGTCTGGGCGAGCATCTGTGCGGGCACCACCCCGAGCGAGAACCCGGCGAGGACCAGCTCCTCGGGCAGCCCGTCCGCGACCGTCGCGCCGCGGGCGAGGATCGTGTCGAACCCGATCTGCTCGACGTATCCCATGCCGCTCTCGATGTCGGGGAACGTCCTGCCCTCGTAGAGGTCCGGCAGGTGCACGACGTGCCCGGCCTCGCGCAGCGTCTCGGCGAACGCGCGGACCCCGGGCGTCAGCCCGAGCGAGTGGTGGAAGAGCAGTACCTCGGCCATGGGGGCTCCTTCGCGTCACGGGCGCCGGGGAGCGACGCCGCCCTCCCGATCATCGCGCAGACCGCCCACGCGCGCCGGGCGCGGGGGCGCGGGAGGACCGGGAGGTGCGGGAGTGCTGGGTGCCGCACCGGGCGGCGCTGCCTCAGCGACCGACCGGCACCGGCCCCAGCCGTCGCAGCAGCGCCAGGCGGCTCGCCGTGCGCTCGACGTCGAGCGCGACGCCCTCCTCGCCGTGGCGGCGCAGCGTCTCGTCGGGGTCCTGGTGGGCCAGGACGTGCAGCGGCACGTCGCGGTCGCACAGCACGTCGACGAGGTTCGCGAACCGCTGCCCCGTGTCGGGGGCCCGCGCGCTCAGGGCCGGTACGCCGTCGAGCACCACGGACCCGTACCGGTCGGCGAGGTGCAGGACGTCCGAGACCGCGGTGCGCCCCGCGCACCAGTGCTCGAAACCGAGCCACACGATCGCGTCCCGAAGGGCGAGGACAGGGTGCTCGCGCGACCCGACGCGCACGGTCGTCGCCTCGGCGGGCTCGGGGCGTGCGAGGCCGGCGGCCGCGAGCCGGGCGTCCGTCGCGGGCCACACGAACGCACCGCCACGGAATCCGCGCAGGTCCTCGCTCGGCGAGCGCCGGTGGTCGCGGTCGCCGCCGATCTCGACGACGTCGAGGCGCGCGGTCAGCAGGTCGATCGTCGGGACGAACAGGTGGTGGTAGGCAGGGCTCGGCATGAGGCCCGACGGCGGGTAGTTCGACGTCAGGACCACGCGCACCCCGCGCTCGTCGAGGACGCGGACGGCGCGGGCGACGAGCATGGCGTCGCCCGCGTCGTGCACGTGGAACTCGTCGAAGCACACGAGCCGGGCCTCGCCGAGGATCGCGTCGAGCGCGGCGTCGATCGACCCGCGGTGGAAACGCTCGCCGTGCAGGCGGCGCAGGAAGTCGTGGAAGTGGACACGGACGCAGCCGCTGCCGCCGGACCCCGCGACCGTCGCGAGGAACACGTCCATGAGCCAGGTCTTGCCGCGCCCCACGGGCCCCCACAGGTAGAGGCCGCTCAGCGCGTCGGGTGCCGGGGCGTCGAGCCGTCCCGCCAGGGCGTCGAGGGCCAGGACCGCGGGTTCCTGGCCGGGGTCGAGCGAGAAGCCGCGCCGGGCGGCGTCCTGCCCGACGGCGCCGCGCACCACGGTCGGCGGGTCCGCCGGGGCGTCGATCAGGTCCCTCGGTCGCGCCTCGTCCACGCGTCCGAGGGTACGCGACGGGCTCGCGACCGTCCGTCGGAGGTGGCCCGGGCGTGCGCCCGGGCCACCTCTGCCGACGGTCCGTGGACCCGTCAGCCGCTCGCGTGCCCGGGAGGTGCGCCGGCGGGGGTGGCGAGCTCCGTCGTCGGGCCGTGGGGACGGACCAGGCTCAGGCGAGCGCCTTGGCCTTGAGCGACGCGAACTCGTCGGGCGTGATGGTGCCCGCGTCCAGGAGAGCCTTGGCCGTGGCGATCTGGTCGGTCGCGGACTGACCACCCGTCGCGACCTCGCGGATGTAGGAGTCGGCCTGCGCCTTGGCCGCGTTGGCGGCCGCGAGGTGCCGCTCCGTCATCCCCCGGCCGCGGGCGATGATGTAGATCAGCGCCGTGAGGAACGGGATGAAGACCAGACCGACGATCCACAGCGCCTTCCACCAGCCGCTGAGCGTGTGGTCACGGAACAGGTCGGTGAGGATCTGGAAGAGCACCATCAGGTACGCGATGAAGACGAACCACCAGATCAGAAGCCAGAAGAAGTCCCAGAATTCCATGGTGAAGCCCCGTTCGACGATCTCCGGCGCTCGCGAGCGCGAGGCGCTGACGTCAGGTTAGTGACGGGCGTCACGATGCGCGCGGCGAAACGGGCGGGTTCCGGGGGAAGCGCCCCTGATGCGAAGTCTCGCGGGCACGCCGAGGGTGACGCACCTTGCCTGCCGACGGTGACCCGTCGTCGACCTCGGCGGCCCCCGTCGCGCCGGGGAGGATCGATTCACCCCGCGCTTCCCGATGACGGACCGCGGCCCGCACGCCATACTGAGGCGGTGACCGAGGCCCAGGCGATCTTCGAGCTGGTCGAGGCAGGTCTCGGGACCCCGACCGCGGACGAGTCCTTCGACCGCTTCGCCCGCCTGGCCATGCGCCAGCTCGGCGTCCCGACGGCCGCCGTGTCCCTCGTCCTGTCCGACGAGCAGGTGTATCCCGGGGCCCACGGCATGCCCGAGGACATCCAGCTCAGCCGGCGCATGCCGCTCACCCATTCGTTCTGCCAGCACGTGACGAACGACCGCGAGCCGCTCGTCGTGCCGGACACGCGCAAGGACGCCCGGGTCTGGGACAACCCGTCCATCCCGGAGTTCGGCGTCCTCGCGTACGCGGGCTTCCCGATCTTCGACCAGCGCGGCCGCGTCGTCGGGACGCTGTGCGCGATGGACGACGAGCCCCACGACTGGACCGACACCGACCTCGCGACCCTCGCCGACCTGACGGCCGCGTGCACGTCCGAGCTCCAGCTGCGCATCGCGCACGAGCGGGCGACCCGGATGCAGAACCTCGCCATCCAGGCGACCCGGCGCAACCGCCTGCTGCTCATGCTCAGCGAGGCCTTCGCCGACGCGACCTCCGTGCAGGACGTGGGCGAGACCCTCGCGTACGTGGCGTCGTCGGCGATCGGGGCCCGGTACGCCGGGCTCGCGGTCGTCGACCCGTCGCGCAAGAGCCTGACGTACACGAGCATGGACCACCTGGAGCCGGCGCTCGCGCCCTCGTACCGGTACGCCCGCCTCGACGACCCGGACCGCGTCCTGTCGTTCGTCGCCCGCACCCAGGAGGCCCTGTTCTTCCGGGACGAGGGCGAGATCCTCGCGGCGTTCCCGAACGTCTCCGAGTCGCTCGACGAGAGCGTCGGCGCGCGGGCCCTGCTGCCCGTGCTCTCCGGCACGACCCTGCTCGCGGTCATCTTCCTCGGGTGGGAGCAGGGCAAGACCGCCGACGACGAGTCCCTGTCCCGTGCGGGCCTCGCGGGCTTCGTGGCGCACGCCCTCGAACGCGTCAAGCTGCTCGAGGAACGGCGCGACGCCGCCACGACCCTCCAGGCCGCGATGCTCACGGCCCTGCCCGACATCCCCCACCTCGAGCTGGCCTCGACCTACTCGCCCGCGACGCTCACGGACCAGGTCGGGGGCGACTGGTACGACGCCGTGGTGCACGACGAGGACGCCTCGGTCCTCATGATCGGCGACGTGACGGGTCACGACATGCGGGCCGCAGCCGAGATGGGGCAGCTCAGGTCGATGCTCCGCACGTTCGCCTGGAGCCACGACGAGTCGCCCTCGGCCCTGCTCCGTCTCCTCGACCGTGCGAACACGGGGCTCTCGCTCCACGCGAGCGGGACCGCCGTCGTCGTGCGGCTCGACCGGCGCGGCGACTTCTACGACCTGTCCTGGTCCAACGCGGGCCACCCGCCGCCGCTCATCCTGAGGTCCGACGGGAAGGTCGAGCTCCTCGACACCCGGCCGGACATGATGCTCGGGTTCGTCCCCAACGCCGCGCGCAGCGACCACGTGACCCACCTCGGCCCGGGAGACACGCTCCTGCTCTACACGGACGGGCTCATCGAGCGACGCGGGGTCCCGCAGAGCGCACGCCTGTCGGGGCTGGCACAGGCCCTCGCGTCGCTGCGGCACGGCTCGACGCTCGCGCTCCCGAACGCGCTGGTCCAACGCCTGGTCGGCAGCGACCAGCGCGACGACATCGCGGTCCTCGCGGTCCGTGTCCGGGCCGCCGTCGACTCCCACCCGACGCCCGCGTGCCCCACCCGGATGACGCGCGACGTCGAGCACTCGACCGCGGCGATCTCACCGGCGCGGCGCTGGGTCGACGACATCCTGGAGAGCTGCGGGATCAACCGCGACCAGCGGCGCACCATCATGCTGCTCGCGAGCGAGACCCTGACCAACGCGGTCCAGCACGCGCAGGGACCGCTCGAGGCGGTCGTCGAGGTGTGGCCCGCGACCGTCCGGGTCGGTGTCCGGGACGCGTCCCCCGACGAGCCGACCCTGCACGACCCCGAACCGCACGAGACGGGCGGCCGCGGCATCCAGTTCCTCGACCGGTTCGCCGACCGCTGGTTCGTCGAGCACAAGACGTCGGACGGTCCGGGCAAGACCGTCTGGTTCGAGCTCGCCCGGGAAGACGCCCTCTCCCGCTGACGGTGTGGGTGGTGCGCGCTACCGTGTGAGGTGGCGCACATCGCCGCGCGCCCACGAGAGGACACCATGACCGAACGCACAGCGACCGTCGCGGACGAGGACCTCGGGGAGCTGCTGGACCAGTACCGGTCGCAGCTCACGGGCTACTGCTACCGCCTGCTCGGCTCCTCCTTCGAGGCCGACGATGCGGTCCAGGACACCATGGTCCGCGCCTGGCGATCTTACGACCGCTTCGAGGGACGCTCCGCGCTGCGCTCCTGGCTCTACCGCATCGCGACCAACGTCTGCTTCGACCACATCGCCCAGCGCAAGCGCCGCGAAAGACCCATGGGCCTCGGCGCGGCGCAGACGGCCGAGGAGAGGAACCTCGGCGAGCAGCTCTCGGAGGAGACGTGGGTCGAGCCCGTCCCCGACGACCGCGTGCTGCCCCGGGACGGCGACCCGGCAGACGTCGCGGTCGGGCGCGAGTCCATCCGCCTCGCGTTCGTCGCCGCCCTGCAGTACCTGCCACCCAAGCAGCGCGCCGTCCTCATCCTGCGCGAGGTCCTGCGCTGGCAGGCCAGCGAGGTCGCCGAGCTCCTGGAGACCTCGGTGCCGTCGGTCAACAGCGCGCTCCAGCGGGCGCGGGCCACCCTGTCCGCCCAGGCGCACTACGGCTCGGGTCCCGGGGCCGACGGCGCCAACCTGCCGACAGTCCCCGTGGACGAGGACAAGAACGAGCTCCTGGAGAAGTACCTCGACGCGTTCGAGCGCTACGACATGCCCGCCCTGGTGGCGCTCCTCCACGACGAGGCCACGCTCTCGATGCCGCCCTACGCGCTGTGGATGCAGGGTCCGGTCCAGATCGAGCGGTGGATGGTCGGCCCGGGGGCGGAGTGCCGCGGCTCGCGCATGGTGCCGGTCCGGGCCAACGGCACGTTCGGCTTCGGTCAGTACCGGGTCGCGCCCGACGGCGGGTACGACGCCTGGGCGCTGCAGGTGATCGACACCGCGGACGGCAAGGTGACGGGCATCAACGCGTTCCTCGACGTCGAGGCCTGGTACCCGCTCTTCGGCCTGCCGCTCCATCTCGACGCGTAGAGCGTGAGGGTGGGCCGGGAAGCCGGCCCACCCTCACGCTCTACGTCGCGCTGGTCGCGGTCAGTCGAAGGTCTCGAGCAGCAGGTGGCGCTCCTCGTCGGTGAGGTTGGTCGCGATGAGGTCGCCGTGCAGACCGTGGAACCGTTCACCCACGCGGTCCAGGTTGCCGTCCTCGGTCACGGCGAACAGGGCGGACGTGCCCTCCGTGACCTGGGCGCGGATGCGGTCGAGCTGGTCCTTGTTCAGTCCCACGGCCTCCATCGACTTGTGGATCGCGCCCAGGGCCGCGCCCGCGGCGACCCCGATCACGGGCACGAAGAAGAGCGCGCCGAACAGCAGGCCCCAGAAGGCGCCCCAACCTGTACCGCGCCACTCGTCCTCGTGCGTGTGGCGCGTCGTGGGCTTGCTCGCACCCTCGGGCCAGGTCACGATCGCACGGTCGACGATCTTGATCAGCCCTTCGGACGCCGCGTCCTTCAGGACACGGGACGCGACCTCCGCGCCTCCGGGGGTGTCGAACGACCAGACGGTGAAGGTAGCCATCGTTGTCCTCTCGGGCCGAGCCGGGTCATGAGCGGGTGGGTCGGGTTCGTGGGTTGATACGGGGGTATGGGGGCGTCGTTGCGTCAGCCGAGCAGCTTGGCCTTGGCGGCCACGAACTCGGCGTCGCTGAGGACACCGCTCGCGTGGAGCTGGCCGAGCTGCTCGATCTGGGCCAGGAGGTCGTTCCCACCCGCAGCAGGTGCCGTCGGCGCGGCCTGTGCCGCCTGGGCAGCCGCGGCCTGCTGCGCGTAGAGCTGCTGCTGCTGAGCCTGCTGCTGCGCCGCGTACTGCTGCTGCTCGGCCTGCTGCTCGGCCTTGCTCTGCTGGTGCCGGTTCACGGCTCCGGCCGTGGCGGAAGCCGTCCCGGCGATGACGGCGGTACGGGCCATGGTGCCCAGCAGACCTGGGCGTCCGACGCGTCGTAGTGGCATGGTGTGCTCCGTTTCTCGTGCGATGTCTGTGCGGCGGTGGTCCCCCGTCAGCCCGTCAGGGGTGGTCAGGGTGGTCAGGGTTCAGCCGACCTCGGTCTCGGCGAGCTCGACGATCTCGTTGACGACGTCGGCGGGGATGCGTTCCTGCGCGATCACCGCTGCCCCGGCGTCGTGCACGGCACCGACGAACTGCCGTGCCCAGGAGTGCTCGACGATCAGGACGAGGGCGGACGTCCCGGGCTCGAGGTTCGATGCGACGTCGTCGATGTCCTCCTGCCCCGCGAGACCCGAGCTGCCGAGCTGGGTCTCGGTGATGTCGAGCTCGTCGCCGAGGTCCTCGACCTCGACCACGTCGATCTCGCCCCCGACCCCCTTGCGGATGACGGTGAGGTCGAGGAGCCGGACGACGTCGGACCCGAGGAGGTCGGCGATCGCGATCTTCACCGCGTCGGGGACCCGTTCGGAGGGGAAGGCGATCGCGACGAACTCGACCGGACCGAACTGTGTCGTGGCCATGAGTGGTGCTCCGTTCTTCGGGGTTGCGCGTGCGGGAAGCGTGGGTGCTGGTCTCGGGAGGGCGGACGGGTGACGGTCAGGCCGTCGTCACGGCAGCGACGACTGCGACGCCCGCTCGGCCTCGTCACCGTGCACGACGAGCGCCCACAGCACGAAGATCCCGAGCACGATCGTGACGACGGACCACCACGGGCTCGCCGGGAGCGCGACGAACTGGGTCAGCACGTTGAGCACGACGAGCACGATCGCGACGAGCCGTGCCCAGCCGCGCCCCGCGAGGAGCGCGAAGCCGACGATCACGAGGAGCACCCCGACGACCAGGTGGACCCATCCCCACGTCGACACGTCGAGCACCACGATGCCCTGCTCCCCCAGCCCGACGAGCTTCTCGGGGGAGAACGCGGCGACCATGCCGCTGATCGCGTTGAACAGCCCGAGCGTGACCAGGACGATGCCCGCGAACCACACCCAGCCGACCCATCCCGTGACCTGTGACGACCGTGCCATGGTGCCTCCTCGCACGCGTAGAACGGGTGACGTCGTCCTGGCCGTGACCGGCCCGGCGTCACCCCGGAAGTCTCGCTCCCCCTGATCGTGGCACCGGACTCCCGCGTCGGCATCCGCTGCGCGGACGGCCGTCCACCACCACTATGGGTCCATGGAACTCGGGTTCACGGGCGGGATCGCGCTGGTCGTCGTGCTCGGGGTCGTGGGTCAGGTCGCTGCCAAGGCGCTCAAGGTGCCCTCGATCCTGCTGCTGCTCGTGCTGGGGCTGCTGGCCGGTCCGGTGTCGGGGCTGGTCGACCCCGACGTCCTGCTGGGCGACGAGCTGTTCCCGCTCGTGTCGATGGCGGTCGGTCTCCTGCTGTTCGAGGAGTCGCTCAAGCTCGACATGAAACGGCTCCAGGGCGGGGCGCGGCGACCGGTCGCGCTGCTCGTGACGCTCGGCGCGGTCCTGACGGGGGTCGGGGCGACGCTGATCTGCTGGTGGGTGCTCGACCTCCCGTTCTCCCGGGCCGCGGTGATCGGGGCCATCCTCATCGTGTCGGGTCCGACCGTCGTCGGGCCGCTGCTCGCGGTGATCCGGCCCAAGCAGCCGCTCGAGTCGGTGCTCGCGTTCGAGGGCATCTTCATCGACCCGATCGGCGCGACGGTCGCGCTCGCGATGGCCAACATCGCGCTCCACGCGGCCCCCGAGCACCTGGGCGCGACCGCGCTCTCCGGGGTGCTCACGGGGGCCGTCGCCGCGGCGGTCTACGTCGCGGCGGTCCGGTGGGGCAGGGTGCCGGCCGCGACCGAGGTGTCGCTCGCGTTCGCCACGGCGCTCGCGACGTACGCCGTGGCCGAGGCGTTCCACGAGGAGGCCGGCCTGTTCGCGACCACGACGCTGGGCATCGTGCTCGCGAACCAGCGCTGGGCGCGCATCGAGCCGCTGCACGAGTTCGGCAGCCACGTCGGCCTGCTGCTCATCGGGACGCTCTTCATCCTGCTCTCGGCACGGGTCGACCTCGACGCCCTCGTGGCGTACGCCCTGCCGACGCTCGGGATCGTCGCGCTCCTCGTCCTGGTCCTGCGCCCGCTCGTCGCGTCGATCGCGACGACGGGCAGCGTCCTGACGAGCCGAGAACGCGTCATGGTCGGCTGGATGGCGCCGCGCGGGATCGTCGCGGCGTCGACCGCGTCGGTCTTCGCCCTGCGCTTCGAGGACGACGGCCAACCGTTCGAGCAGCTCGTCCCCGTGGTCTTCGGGGTGATCCTCCTGACGGCGGTCGTGTACGGCCTCACGGGGCCGTGGGTCGCGGCGCGCCTGGGCGTGCGCTCAGCCGGCCCGGAGGACCTCGACGACGACGGTGTCCCGGTCGCGGAGGAACGCGCGCCCGGCTGACGCCGGACCTTCCCGCCCGACGGCGTGGGCGCACCACGCGCACGCACGCGTTCGCTACGTTCGCCCCATGACGAGCGACGCGAGCACCACTCCGGAGCCGGCCCCTGGGGCGTCGGCCGCCCCGGTCACCGACCCCGACCGGCCCCGAGACTTCCTGGCCCTCTCCCCCGACGACCCGCGCAAGCCACCCCGCTGGCTGCCGCGCGCTCTCTTCATGACCGTCGTCGCGGTCTTCGTCGGGATCTTCGCCTGGTACGCGATCGGCACCCTGGAGAGCCTCGGCGTCAACATCCTCATCGCGTTCTTCATCGCCCTCGCGCTCGAGCCGATCGTGGTGTGGCTGGTCCGGCACGGGTGGCGGCGCGGTGCGGCTGCGGCGACGGCGCTGCTGGGCGGGCTCGTGGTGGTCGTCGGCATCTTCGCTCTCTTCGGCAACCTGTTCGTGCAGCAGCTCGTCCAGCTCGTCCAGTCGATCCCTGCCCTCTACACCGACATCCAGGAGTTCCTCTCGACGAGGTTCGACGTCGACATACCGAGCTCCGACGAGCTCCTCAAGCAGGGCTTCAACGAGTTCGGCGAGGACGTCGCGTCCGGTGCCCTGGTCGTGGGGACGACGATCGTGGGCGTGATCTTCGCGTTCCTGACGATCATGCTCGTGACGTACTACCTGCTCGCGGCGGGCCCCAAGTTCCGCGTCGCGATCTGCCGCTGGCTCACGCCGAACCGCCAGCAGGAGGTCCTGCGCCTGTGGGAGATCACGCAGGTCAAGGTCTCCGACTTCATCAACTCCCGCATCGTCCTCGCGGCACTGTCGAGCGTCTTCACGTTCGTCTTCCTGCTGATCCTCGGCACGGACTACGCCCTGCCGCTGTCGGTGTTCGTCGGCGTCGTGTCGCAGTTCGTGCCGACGATCGGTACGTACATCGGCGGCGCGCTGCCCGTGATCGTGGCACTGACCTCGCAGGGGCTCCCGCAGGCCCTCGCGGTCCTCATCTTCATCGTCGCCTACCAGCAGCTCGAGAACCTGTACTTCTCGCCCAAGGTCTCGGCGCGGGCCCTCGAGATGAACCCTGCGGTGTCATTCGTGGTCGTGCTCGCCTTCGGGGCGGTGTTCGGTGCGCTCGGCGCGTTCCTGTCGCTCCCGATCGCCGCGACCATCCAGGCCGTCGCGAACACGTACATCCAGCGGCACGAGCTGGTGGACTCGCACATGCTGCACGACCCGGGCCACGAGAAGGACGACGACCCCGACGACGACCCGGGCGAGAAGGACGGCGGGGTCGCGCGACGCCGTCGGGCGAACCGCAAGGCCGGCCGCGACGCCGCGAAGACCGTCGACGAGCGCCACGCCGACGGCATCGAGTAGCGCCCGCACCGCAGCCGTCCCCGGCGCCCGGCCCCCGGCGACGAGGCACCGGCCTCGTGCCCGCGCGCACGTCCCGGCCCCGTGCCATCGTGGCCGAGAGGTCAAGCCCCGCGGACGTCCGCCGGGTCCGTGCACGAGGTCGAGGAGAGCAGATGTCGCACCACGAGCTTCCAGGTCGTCTCGGGTCCGTCCGCCGGGACGGCGAGCTCCCACGACGTGAGGACCTGCCGCTGGTCTTCGACGAGCTGGACCGCCAGCTCGCGACCCAGGCGTACCTGTGGGCGTTGCCGATCGTGTCGTACGCGCAGTGGAGGAAGGTCCACTACGAGGTGTTCGGGGCGACGGGCTCCGACCTGGTCCACTACGTGACCTACCGCGACCGGCTGGGCCTCATCACGGCGAACGCGACCACGCCGTACATCCTCAACTTCTTCGACCTGTCGCAGACGGGTCCGCTCGTCATCGAGCTCCCCGCCGGCCCCACGGCGGGCGGGGTCTCGGACTTCTGGCAGCGGGAGTTCGGCGTCATGGGAGAGATGGGGCCCACGGGAGACCAGGGCGGCAAGCACCTGGTCCTCCCGCCCGGGCACGACGTCCCGGCCGGGGCCGAGGACCACATCGTCCTGCGCTCGACGGGCGTCAACGTCATGTTCGGCTTCCGCACCCTCGACCCGGACCACGCACGGGCACGAGCCCTGGTCGAGGCCGTGCGGATCTACCCGTTCGCGCTGCGCGAGGACCCGCCCGCGACCCGGGTCGTCTCGCCGGACGGGCGCCCGTGGTCGGGCGACCAGCCCACGGGGCTGGAGTTCTGGGAGCGCCTGCACGACGTCTACCAGAACGAGGTCGTCGACGAGCGCGACCGCTTCTACCTCGCGATGCTCAAGCAGCTCGGGATCGAGAAGGAGCGACCGTTCGAGCCCGACGCCCGCCTCCGCGCGATCCTCGAGGAGGGAGCGGCGGCCGGTGAGCTCATCGCGCAGGCCAACTCGTTCGACAAGCGCTTCGCCGGCTCTCGGTACTGGGAGGACCGCCGGTGGGACCTGACGATCGCGCTCTCGACCTCCGACCAGCGAGCGCCGTTCTACGACGAGCTCCTGGAGCGCGCGTCGTGGTTCTACGAGGCCGTGAGCTTCTCCGCGGCCATGAAGAGCCACACCCCCGGGCTCGGACAGGCGTACCTCAGCGCGTACACGGGCGCCGACGGCGAGTGGCTCGACGGCGCGCGCCACTACACCCTGCACGTGCCCGCGAAGGTCCCCGCCAAGCTGTTCTGGTCCGCGACGGTCTACGACGCCGCGACCCGCTGCCTGATCGACAACGAGCAGCAGCGCGGCGACCGTGGCTCGCGGGACGCGGACCTCGTCCCGGACGACGACGGCTCCGTCACCCTGCACTTCGGTCCCACGCCACCGCCGAGCGGCGAGTCGAACTGGGTGCAGACCGTCCCGGGCAAGCACTGGTTCTCCTACTTCCGGTTCTACGGCCCGCTCGAGTCCTACTTCGACCGCAGCTGGAAGCTGGGCGACATCACCCCCGTGTGACCGGCGGCGCTAGGGTGCCCGGATGACCGACGCCCTTGCCGTGACCGTCCGTCCCGCGTCCCGCGACGACCTGCCCGTGGTCGCGGAGATCGCGGCGCACTACGTCCTGCACACGGTCTCGACGTTCCAGACCGAACCGCTCCCCCTCGCGGGGTGGGAGGAGCGGTGGGAGTCGCTGCGGGAGGCGGGCCGCCCGTTCCTGGTCGTCACCGTGCCGGGCGCCCCCGGCCTGCCCGACGACGTCGCCGGGTTCGCGTACGTGGGCTCCTGGCGCGAGCGCCCCGCCTACGCGGCGACGGGCGAGGACACCATCTACCTCGCCCCCGGCCGCGAGGGACGCGGCCTGGGCCGGACGCTCCCGACCGCCCTCCTGGCCGCTGCCGCGCAGGCGGGGGTGCGCGAGCTCGTCGCGGTCGTGAGCGACGCCGACTCCCCCGCGTCCGTGGTGCTGCACGAGAAGCTGGGCTTCCGGCAGGTCGGGCGGCTGGAACGGGTCGGTCTCAAGCACGGCCGCTGGCTCGACACCGTGCTGCTCCAGCGCTCGCTGGGCTGACTCCCCGGGCGAGGCTCCCGCCCGGGGCGTGCGACGCCGTCGGGCGGCTCCCCCGACGCATCCCGCACGCCCGTGGCACGATGGACAGATGATCCGACCCCTGCTCGTCGGAGTGCACCCGGGCCAGCACCCGGACATCGTGCAGCGCGCCGCCGGTTTCGCGCACGCCCTGGGGACGGCCATCGTGTGCGTGTGGGTGGACGTCGGACCGGTGCCCGACGACGGCCGCGCGGAGCAGCGGCTCAAGGCCGAGCTCGACGGTGCGCTGCACGGCACGGGCGTCGGCTGGACCCTCGTCGTGGCGGGTGACGGCGACGTCGCGCGCCAGCTCGACGAGGCCGCGGTGAGCCACGACGCCGCGATCGTCGTGGTCGGCGCGCACCGTGCGGGCGCCGACGGGTGGCGCAACGAAGCCCTGGGCGGCTCGGTCGCGGGCAGGCTGTCGCACCTGCAGCACCGGCCCGTCGTCGTGCTGCCCGTGCTGCCCGCGCCCTCCGAGGGCGAGCCGGACGAGGACTGACCGCCCGCCCGAGAGAACCGCCCGGCCTCCCGGGACATCCGCCCCTGCCGCCCGGGACACGTCCCGCCCCACGCTCCTCGTGTCAACCACCCACGGCCGCCGCCCGCCCGGGCCCGGCCCCACGACACGCAGGGGTCCACCATGACCGCACGACCGACAACCTCCGTCACGCCCGGCACCGACCTCGCCCACGGGCATCCCGCCCGCGCCTCCCGCGCCTGGGCGTGGACCGGCGTCGCGGCCGGCGTCCTGGGCATCGTCTCGATCCAGGCCTCGATGGCGCTCGGCGCGAACTGGGAGCAGACCGCAGGTGACGCCGACGCGGTCGTCGCCGACCTCGCGGGCAAGACGTCCACGCTCCTCGTCTTCCACACCGCGACCGTCCTGGTCGCGGTCCTCGTCCTGATCTTCGCGGCGGGTCTCAAGCGTCGCCTCGACGTCCAGGCCCCGGCGGGCAGCCTCCTGCCGACGGTCGCCGGCTCGGGCCTGGTCCTGACGTCGGTCGCGGCGCTCATGGGATCGGGGCTCGACACCCAGTTCATGTTCGGGTTCGCCGAGCTCGACAAGATCGTCCCCGAGTCGGGCGCGTTCTACGCCGACTGGACCGCGACGATCCCGTGGCTGTGGGTCGGCGCCGGACTGACCGCGGTCGCGGTCGCGGTGGCCTCGCTGCGGCACGGCGCCGCGCCGCGGTGGATCGGCGTCGTGAGCCTGCTGCTGGGCGGGATCACGCTGCTCGTGGGCGTCTCGCCGCTGCAGTACATGGCGGGCTTCGTGGGTCCGCTGTGGCTCACGGTCGCGGCGCTCGGCTTCGCGCTGGGCGACCGTCGCTGACCCGCCCGACGGCGAAGCCCACACCGTGGACCTGTCACCACCCCCAGGGCCCGCCTCGGGCCGCGCGACCGGTCCCGCTCCTGTCTCCAGGGGCGGGGCCGGTCGTGACCGTGCCGCACCACGTGGGGGTGGAATCGCTCCCGACCTCTGTCGTCCGGGTGGTCGTGCGCCCTACGGTGGCGCTGTGGGCGCTGTCGCAGGGGACGAGCCACCGGAGTCCTCCGGCGACCCCGTCGCGCCCGGCGGGCTGCCCCGGACCGCCCTCGCCATCGCCATCGCCTCGTGGTTCCTCGGCGTCTCGGCGCTCGTCCTGCAGCTCACGTCGGGCGTGGACGTGCTGCTCGGCGACCTGCTGTTCGTCGTCGTCGACGCCATGGTGGCGCTCGTGTACGGCTCGGTGGGTGCGATCATCCTGTCGCGGCGACGGCACGTCGTCGGGTGGCTCGTCTCGATCGCGGGCATCGGCGGCGGGCTGGCCGCGCTGGGCGGGGGCTGGCGGAGCTTCGCGAGCACGCACCCCGGCCTGCCACCGCTCGAACCGCTCGCCGCGGCGTACGGGCTCGCGTGGGTGCCGGGGACGGTCGGGCTGTTCGTGCTCGTGCCGTGGTTCGTCCGCGACCGGCCGTTGTCGCCGGGTGCCTGGCTGGGGGTCGCGGGCGGCGCCGGGTCGATCCTGTTCTTCCTGCTCGCCCCGGTCGACGACCCGCGCCCGGCCATCCTCGGCGTCGTCGTCATGGGTCTCGTGACCGCGGCCGCGACGTGGTGGCGCCACCGGCACGGACCGCCCGAGGAACGTCGCGGCCTGGGCCTCCTGGCCCTCGGCACGGCGGTCATGGCCCTGTCGTTCCTCCCGCTGCTCGGGACGTGGAGCTCGCCCGACGTGATCCTCGCGCTGCCCCTGACCCATCTCGCGTGCCAGGCGCTGTTCCCCGCGGCGCTGCTCGTCTCGGTCCTGCGCAACCGGCTGTGGGGGCTCGACCTCGCGCTGAGCCGCGCCACGATCGGCGCCCTCCTGACGCTCGCCCTGGTCGCGGTCTACGTCGCGCTCGTGGTCACGGTGACCGCGCTCGTCGGCAGCCGGCCGCTCGCCCAGGTCCTCGCGGCCGTCGGGGTCGTGCTCGCGGTCCAGCCCGCCCGCACGTGGCTCCGGCGACGCGTGCGCGCCCTGGTCTACGGCGAGACGACCGACCCCGGGCGGGCCGTGCTGCGCATGGGCCGCCAGCTCGGTGTCGCGGCGACGGCCGAGGAGCTGCTGCACGGGCTCGTCGCCTCGACGGGCGAGTCGCTCAAGCTGGAGTCGGTCACGCTCACGAGCGGCGGACCTGCCCCGACCGTCGAGGCGACCTGGGGTCGCCCGACGAGCACGCACGTCACGCACGTGCCGGTCGAGCACGGCGGCCGGGTCCTCGGGGACCTCACCGTCACCCCCCGCGCTGGCGAGCGCCTCGACACCCGGACCCGGGACGCGCTCGCCCAGCTCGCGCCCGTCGTGGCCGCGGGCCTCGCGCTCGCGAGCGGCGCGCGCGACCTCGAACAGGCCAAGGACGCCGTGACCCGGGCGCGCCTGGCCGAACGGCGACTCGTCCGCCGCGAGCTGCACGACGGCGTCGGGCCGTGGTTGAGCGGGCTGCGGCTCGGGCTGCAGGGCGCGCGCAACACCCTCGCGACCGACCCGGCCGCAGCGGCCTCCGTGCTCGAGGCGCTCCAACGCGAGGTCGAGCAGCGGGTCGGGGACGTGCGCACGCTCTCGCGCAGCCTGCTGCCGCCCGCGCTCGACGAGGCCGGGCTCGAGGCCGCGCTGCACGACCTCGCCGACCACCACGACGCGAACGGCTTCGCGGTCGAGCTGCTGTGCGGGCCGTGGGACGACCTCGACACGCGCGTCGCCGCCGCGGCCTACGCGATCGCGAGCGAGGCCGTCATCAACGCGTCCCGGCACAGCGGGGCCGCGGGCTGCCGCATCGAGGTCTCCGCCCACCCGCCGGGCCTGCCCGGGACGCTCGACGGGTGGACGCACCTGGTCGTGACGTGCGACGACGCGGGCTCCGGCGTCGGGCAGGACGCGCGCACCGGCGTCGGGACGCGGTCCATGCGGGAGCGCGCCGAGGAGCTGGGTGGGACGCTGGACATCACCTCGCTCGCACCGGGAACGCGCGTGCGGGCCGTCCTCCCCCGGAAGGTCGTGCTGTGAGCCTCATCCGCGTGGCCCTCGTCGACGACCATCCCGTGTTCCGCATCGGGATGGCGGCGCTGCTCGACTCGCTCGAGGGCGTCCGCGTCGTGGCGCAGGCCGCGAGCGCCGCGGAGGCGCGTGACGTCCTGGGCGCTCCCGACGACCTGGACCTCGTCGTCATGGACCTCGACCTGGGCGACGGGTCGGGCGTCGAGCTCACGCGGGACCTGGTGCGTTCCCGGCCGGACGTGCCGGTCCTCGTCATGACGATGCACGAGGACGACGACTCCGTCGCCGCCTGCCTGCGCGCCGGGGCCCGCGGGTACCTCGTGAAGTCCGCGTCGCCGCACGAGGTCGAGCGGGCCGTGCGGGCCGTGGCGAACGGCGAGCTGATCCTGGCGCCGGGGGTCGTGGCGCGGGCCGTGGCGAACGTGCTCGGCGGCGGGTCGCGGGCTGCGGTGCCGTTCCCGCAGCTCACCGACCGCGAGCGCGAGGTGCTCGCGCTCGTCGCCGCGGGGCTCGACAACACCGCGATCTCGCGGCGGCTGACCCTGAGCACCAAGACGGTCCGCAACTACGTCGCGGGCGTGCTCGCGAAGCTGTCGCTGCGTGACCGGGCCGCGGCGATCGTGGCGGCCCGGGAGGCGGGCCTGGTCCCGGACCGGGCGACGTCGCCCCGCTGAGCCGGTGGCCTCCCCCGTCGAGTGCGTGATTCGGCTGCGACTCGCCGGGCGTGTCGCAGCGCAATCATGCACTCAACGCTCCGAGAAGCCGGCCCGACGGCGGAGCGCACCTTCCGCGTCGAAGGTGAGCCCCGGCGTCAGGCCGGGACCCGTCACGGGTGGACGAGGATCTTCACCGCGGTCTCGTTACGGCGGACCAGGGTGTCGAAGCCCTTGCTCACGAGGTCCTCGAGCGGGATCTTCGCCGTGATGAAGGGCGCGAGGTCGACCTTGCCCTCCTGGACGAGCCTGATCGTCTCGGCGTGGTCGCGCACGTAGGCGATCGTGCCGCGCAGGTCGATCTCCTTGAGGACGAGCTTGTGCATGTCGACCGCCGCGGGCTTGCCCCAGATCGACACGACCACGATCACTCCCGCGGGGCGGACCGCGTCGAAGAGCTGGTCGAGGACCGCGTTGACGCTCGTGCACTCGAAGGCCACGTCGACGCCCTTGCCGCCCGTGATCTCGCGGACGCGGGAGATGAGGTTGTCCTGCGTGGGGTCGACGACGTGGTCGGCGACGCCCGTCTCACGGGCCTTGGTCTTCCGGGCCTCGGAGACCTCGGACATGATGACCGTGACGCCCTGGGCCTTGAGGACCGCTGCCGTGAGCAGCCCGATGGGGCCCGCACCGCCGACGAGCGCGACGTCTCCGGCCTTGGCGCCCGAGCGCACGACCGCGTGGTGCCCGACCGACAGGGGCTCGATGAGCGCGGCCTGGTCGAGCGGGATGTCGCCCACGGGGTGGACCCAGCGTCGGTCGACGACGACCTTCTCCGAGAGGCCGCCACCACCACCGGCCAGGCCGATGAAGCCCATCTTGACGCACAGGTGGTAGTTGCCGGCCTCGCACTGCGCGCACTCGCCGCACACGAAGTAGGGCTCGACGACGACCGACTCGCCGATCGTCAGGTCGTCGACGCCCTCGCCCAGCGCGGTCACGGTCCCGGAGAACTCGTGCCCCATCGTGACGGGCATCTCCTCGTGCGAGAGCGGGTGGGGGTGGCCCGCCGCGGGGATGAAGATGGGGCCTTCGAGGTACTCGTGCAGGTCGGAACCGCAGATCCCGCACCACGCGATGTCGATCGCGACCGCGCCGGGGCGCAGCTCGGGGGCCGGGACCTCCTCGATGCGGATGTCTTGTCGTCCGTGGAAACGTGCAGCCTTCATGTCCTCGCCACGCCTTCTCTCGTTGGTCGCTGGGTTCCTGACAGGCGGCGTCGTTCGGGCCGCCCAGGTGCCCGGGGCACTTGCCACCATAGGCACGTGACCTGCGCGAAAACCCCGCCAAAGGTCCCGAATCGGATGTGACATGGCCCTCGTCAGGGCGTCAGATCGAGGCGGTGCGCGGGCCGGCGACGCACCGTCCGGGCGGCGACGCGCGGAAGCGGCGTACCGCCCGAGCGGCTGGCGTGGGAGGCCGCCGGTACGTTGGGGACCATGACGGACCCGGCGACGCCCGCTCCCCTGCGCGACACCCAGCTCCCCGGCAGCGGCGGCCTGCTGCTCCTCGACTCCGCGTCGCAGTACTTCCGCGCGTTCTTCGGCGTCCCGGACTCGGTCAAGGCCCCGGACGGCACGCCCGTCAACGCGGTGCGCGGCTTCCTCGACACCATCGCGGTGCTCGTGGCCGAGCGCCGGCCCGCGCGCCTCGTGGCCTGCTGGGACGACGACTGGCGGCCCGCGTTCCGCGTCGACGCCATCCCGTCCTACAAGGCCCACCGCGTCGCGACCGAGGTCCCCGGCACCACGGGCATCGAGGAGGTGCCCGAGGCCCTGACCGCACAGGTCCCGATCATCGTCGACGTCCTCGCGGCCCTCGGCGTCGCGCGGGTCGGGTGCCCCGGCTACGAGGCGGACGACGTGATCGGCACGCTCGTCGAGCGCGAGTCGGTCCGGCGGCGCGTCGTGCGCGAGGCGGGCGGGGAGCCCGGGGCGGGCGGCGCCGTCGGGCCCGCGTCACCCGACGGTGGGCCGGTCGAGGTCGTCACGGGCGACCGCGACCTGTTCCAGCTCGTCGACGACGACGTGCCCGTGCGCGTCCTGTACACCGCGCGCGGCCTCAAGAAGCTCGACGTCGTGGACGTCGAGCGCCTGGCCGAGCGCTACGGCGTGTCGTCGGGCCAGGCGTACGCGGACATGGCCGCGCTGCGCGGCGACCCGAGCGACGGCCTGCCGGGCGTCGCGGGCATCGGGGAGAAGACCGCGGCGGGCCTGCTGGCCCGGTACGGCGACCTCGCGGGCATCCTGCGCGCGCGCGACGAGGGCGACAAGGGCCTGAGCCCCACGCAGCGGCGCCGGCTCACCGAGGCCGCGGACTACCTGGCCGTCGCGCCGCTCGTGGTCCAGGTCGCGCGCGACGCGCCCGTCCCCCCGGTGCCCGACGGCGTCCCGTCCGCCCCCGCGGACGCTGCGGCTCTCGACGAGCTCGCCGCGCGGTGGGGGCTGCGGTCGAGCGTGGACCGGGTCCTGGAGGCGTTCGCGTCGGTGCGGTGAGCTCTCCATGGTTGACACCGCTGTCATCGGTGCAGGATCGTACGGTGACGCCGCCCCCGACCGGCCTGGAGCCCTGATGCCCTCTCACGCCCCGCACGTCCTCGTCGTCGGCGAGGCGCTCGTCGACGAGGTCCGACGTGCCGACGGCACGACCGCCGAGCACCCCGGCGGCAGCCCCGCGAACGTCGCGCTGACCCTCGGCCGCCTCGGGCGCGACGTCCGGCTCGCGGCCCACCTCGGCCGCGACGAGCACGGCGACACGATCCGCGACTGGCTCGCCGACTCGGGCGTCGCCCTCACCCCCGGGTCCGACGGCGCAGCCGCCACGAGCGTCGCGCGCGCGGTCCTCGACGGGTCGGGGGCCGCGACGTACGACTTCGCGATCACGTGGGACCTGGCCCCCGGCACCCGGGCGACCGGCTCGACGCTCGCCGTCCACACCGGGTCGATCGCTGCGGTCCTCGAACCCGGTGCGACCGCGGTCCACGACCTCGTCCTCGCCGCGCGCGAGCACGCGACCATCACCTACGACCCGAACGCCCGACCCAGCCTCATGGGCACCCCCGAGGCCGCGCTCACCCGGATCGAACCTCTCGTCTCCGCTGCGGACGTGGTCAAGGTCAGCGACGAGGACGTCGAGTGGCTCTACCCGGGCACCGACCCCGTGGAGGTCGCGCACCGGTGGGCAGGGGTCTCCGGCGCAGATCGCGGACCAGCGGTCGTCGTCGTGACGTTCGGCGGCGAGGGGGCCGTCGCGGTGTGCGCGGCGGGCGAGGTCCGGGTCGCGGCACCGCGGGTCGAGGTCGTGGACACCGTGGGCGCGGGCGATACCTTCATGGGGGCGCTCATCGACGGGCTGTGGGACCGGGATCTCCTGGGCGGCGACCGGCGCGACGCGCTCCGGGCCGTCGACCTCGACGTGCTGGCCGCGGTGCTCGAACGATGCGTCGCGGCCGCCGCGATCACGGTCTCGCGCGCGGGTGCGAACCCGCCGCGACGGGACGAGCTCACGAGCTGAGGTCGTGCCCGCCGACGGTGACGTACCTGCCCGCCGACGGTCACCCTCGGCGGGCACGGGTGGTCACCCGCGGCGGCCCAACCGGTCACCCTCGGCGGGCACACGCGTCACCGTCACGCCGCCCCGATCGCCTCCTCGACCCCCAGCTCGAGCAGCAGCCGCCGCCGGAAGTCCCCGAACCCCGGCACCCCGCGGCGTCGCGGCCGGTCGAACGGCACCTCGAGCTCGACCCCGACCTTCCCGTCCTGGAGCACGGCCACGCGGTCGGCGAGCAGGATCGCCTCGTCGACGTCGTGTGTCACGAGCAGCACCGCGGGCTGGTGCTCGTGACACAGCTCGGCCACGAGGGCCTGCATCCTGATGCGGGTCAAGGCGTCGAGCGCCGCGAACGGCTCGTCGAGCAGCAGCAGCCGGGGGTTGCGCACGAGCGCCCGGGCGAGCGCGACGCGCTGCGCCTCGCCCCCGGACAGGGTCGTGGGCCACGCGGCCTCGCGCCCGCCGAGGCCGACCTCCACGAGTGCTGCCGAGGCGGCCGCGCGCCGGTCGCGCGTGGAACGCTGCCCGAGGATCACGTTGGACCCGACGCGCTTGGACGCCACGAGCCGCGGCTCCTGGAACACGACGGTCCGCTCGGCGGGGGCCTCGACGGTCCCGGTGTCGTGCTCCTCGAGCCCGGCGAGGATGCGCAGCAGCGTCGTCTTGCCGGAGCCGCTGGCGCCGAGCAGCGCGACGAACTCGCCCGGACGCAGCGTCAGGGAGAAGTCGGAGAGGATGGTCCGGTCGCCGTACGACTTCCCGACGTTCTCGACCCGGACGGTCGGTGAGGCGAGGTCCGGCACGGTCGGTGCGCTCATGGCTTTCTCCCGAGTCGCTTGTAGGGCAGCAGGACGCGTTCGAGGAGCCGCACGACCAGGTCGACCGACAGCCCCCACACCGCGTAGATCAGGACGCACACGACGAGCACGTCCATCTGGAAGTACTGCTGCGCGGAGACCATGAGGAACCCGATGCCGCGCGGCGCGTTGGACATCTCCGCGACGATCAGCGCGAGCAGCGACACCGACAGGGACACCCGCAGGCCGACGAGGACCGACGGGATGGCTTCGGGCAGGATCACGTGCCGTACGAGCCCCAGCCCCCGCAGCCCGAACACCTTGCCCGCCTCGAGGATCTTGCGGTCGACGTTGCGCACGCCGCTGTGGGTGTTGAGGTAGAGCGGGAACAGCGCAGCGGCCGCGATGATGATGATCTTGGGTCGTTCGTCGATCCCGAACCAGAGGATGAGCAGCGGCGCGATCGCGAGGAACGGGATCGTCCGCAGCATCTGGAGCGTGGGGTCGAGGAGCTGGTCGCCCAGGCGGAACAGCCCCGCGACGACGCCGAGCGTGAGCCCCAGCAGTCCGCCGATCGCGAAGCCCACGGCCACGCGCCCGAGCGACACCGACAGGTTCTCCCACAGCACGCCCGTGGAGACGAGCTCGACGAACGCGTCGGCGACCTGCCAGGGGGCGGGGAACTGCTTCTCGTCGATCCACCCTTGCGCCGAGCCCAGGAACCAGAGCGCGAGGATCGCGGTGGGCACCGAGGCGCGCAGCAGCACGTCGCGCGGCGAGCGCTTCCGCCTGCCCGACGACGTCGCGCCCCTCCGCGCCCCGGCCGCACCCGTGGCGGTGGCCGGCACCGTAGCGGCGGCTGTCGCTGCAGCGACCGGGGGCGCCTCCGCGGGGGCGCGCGACGTCGTCGTGCCGGCGGTCACTCGACGCCCCACGTGCTGACGTCGAACGCCTTCGGGGCGGCGCCGGAGCTGACGAGGAAGTCGAGGGTCGACTGCACGGTCGCCAGCCCGTCGGGGTCGATCGCCTGGGTGCCGTACTGCCAGAGCTCGGCCTCCTTGACGACCTCGACGGGTGAGCCCGTGGCATCGAAGACCCACTGGGCGTACGCGTCGTGGTCGGCCTCGATCTTGGCGACGCCGGCCTCGGTGACCTCCCAGACCGCCGCGGCGAGCTCGGGGTTCGCCTCGTAGGTCTCGCGCGAGGTGAGCGAGACGCTCGTCGCGAGCAGGTCGGGGTCGTCGACGCTCGCCTTGGACAGGACCGGGAAGTCGTTCTGCAGGCGCCAGATCCCGGCCGTGGTCGCGGGGACGGGCACGGCGTCGATGTCGCCGCGCTGGAGCGCGGGCAGGGCGTCGGCGAACAGGAGGTTGACGAGCTCGACGTCGCCCAGGACTCCGGCGCGCTCGAGGACCGCGCGGCCGTACTTGTCGAAGTTGGAGCCGAACTGGAGCCCGACCTTCTTGCCCGCGAGCTGGTCGATGGTCGTCACGCCACCGGTCTTGGTGAGGAACCAGATGTCGGAGGACGGCTTGGCGATGACGAGCGCGGGGACGTCGAGGCCGCTCGCCTTGGCCTGCGTGGCCGGGGTGTCGCCGATGAAACCGACCTGGATGTCGCCCGTCTGGAGGGCCTGGACCACGGGCGGCCCGTTGTTGAACCCGACGAAGCCCTCGTACTCGAAGCCGTGCTCGGCGAGGATCGCGTCGGCGATCCCGGTCTCGACCGCGTACCCGAACGGCCCGGTCGCCACGGGCGTCTTGCCCGCGACGCCGTTCCAGGGGCCGCCCGTGGTCAGGGACGTGAGCTCGACGGCTGCGTCCGACCCGTCGCCCGACGGCGTCGCGGCCTCCGACGTCGAGCACGCCGCGAGCGCGGTGACGAGGACGAGCGACGCCAGGGCGGCGAAGGTGCGGTTCCGGCTCATGAGGGGGCTCCTTGGAGGGTGGTCGGGATGCTGTCGTGGTGCGGGGTCTCGTCAGGGACGGGACCGGAGGGTGCGGCCCGGGGCGAGCACGGCCGCGCGGTGGTAGTCGACGTCGGACGCGAGGACCGCGCCCGGCTCCCCTGCGCGGGGGTCGTTGGTGGCGCGCGTTTCCCCGGGGTCGCCCTGGCCTCGCGGAGCCCGCCGCCACCCGACCCGGTCCCGGTACAGGCCCAGGAGGTCGCGGTCGAGCAGGTCGGCCTCGTCGAGGAACGGCGAGCCTGCGGGTTCGGGCGTGCGCGACGGGGACACGAAGATCGCGTCCTCGGGGCAGTACGCCTCGCACTGGAAGCAGGTCTGGCAGTCGGAGTGCCGTGCGATGGTCGGCACGCCGCCGTCGGCGGCGGGCTCGAAGACGTTGGTCGGGCAGATCCGCACGCAGATGTCGCACGACGTGCAGCGCGCGGCGTTCAGGATCTCGATCATGACGCCTCCTCGGTCCGGGTCGGTGGGGTGGGAGCGGCGTACGGCGCCCCGGCGTCGCCGGTCACGGGCGGCTCCGGGTCCGGCAGCACCCACAGGTCGCGCAGCCCGCCCGTGAGCAGACGGCGGGTCTGCTGGGGGTCGGTGTCGGGGAAGTCGGTGCGCGTGTGCATGCCACGGGTCTCGGTGCGGTGGAGCGCGGTCCGGTCGGCCCAGCGGGCCATCGCGAGCATGCCCGCGGTCTCGCGCGTGCGGATCGCGTCGGCGCCGCGCACGTCCGACGGCACGAGCTCGGTCCCCGCGCGGTCCCACAGCTCGTCGAGCGTGTCGAGGGAACGCACGAGGCCGTGGTGGTGGCGGAAGGCCGACTTGTCGATGGGCAGCATCTCGTCACGGACCGCGGCGGTGATCTCGCGCCACGCCCCCTCCCTGGCCGGGGCCGAACGCAGGCGGTGCGCGCCGCCGTCGGGCCGGAGACCGAGCGTGCCCGTGGGGTCGAGGCGCTGCCCGCGGGACGACGGGTCGCGGTCCGCGGCCAAGGCGGACGCCGCCCGGCCCGACCACGTGCCGGACGCCACGGCCCACGCCAGGTTCGGGCCGCCCGCGCCGGTCGCCGCGCCGACCACGCGGTCTCGCGCCGCGACGTCGCCCGCCGCGTACAGCCCGGGGACGCCGGTCCACGCGTCACGGTCGAGCACGTGGACCCCGCCCGTGCCGCGCACCGTGCCCTCCTGGACCCAGTCCATGGGGAAGCGCTCGGTGAACGGGTCGACGCCCAGCTTGTCCGTGACCATGAAGAAGTTCGGCATGGCGGCGCGCAGGGTCGGGCGGACCTCGGGCGGGAACTGGGTGAACTGGGCCGTGATCGTGCCGCGCAGCGACGCGCCGAGCAGCTCGGCGCGACTCTTGTGCAGGTTCTCGTAGGCGATGGGGACGCCCTCGTGGTCCCAGTAGGAGGCCGTGACGAAGAAGCCGTTCTTGTCCATCGAGGTGCCGAACGGGACCATGCCGTAGAAGTTGGAGAACTCCATGCTCGACAGGTGCGCGCCCACCTCGGCGGCCATCAGGTGGCCCTCGCCCGTGTTGACGTCGCCGCCCAGGGAGTGCGACTTCCAGGTGGTCCCGCCCGTCGCGAGCACGACGGCACCGCTCGCCACCCGCCACGCGCGCCCGGTCTGGCGCTGGTAGCCCTGGGCGCCCGAGACGACGCCCGCGCCGTCGACCAGGAGCTCGAGCGCGGGGCTGTGGTCGAGGACCGTGACGCCGTTCTTCTTGACCTTGCCGCGCAGGAAGCGCAGGTAGTCCGGGGACGAGCCGGAGAACGACCGCTCGCCGGGGCGGCGCGCGAAGGGGTTCGCGACCGGGGCGGGGCCGCCGGCTCCGCCGCGGGCGCCGGTGCCTGCGGGGCGCGAGCGGCGCGTGCGCTCGTACCCCCAGCCCTCGATGAGCGCGGTGCGGTACCAGGCCTCGTCGAGGACGTCGTTGGTCCAGTCACGGTCGGTGAGGTACCCGCCCTGCTGCTCGCGCGGCGTGATCTCCTCGTCGCGGCGCTCGGCGTCCGGCGGGACGAGCCAGTGCCCGACGCCGGCCGTCGCCGCGACACCGCTCGTGCCGCAGTAGCCCTTGTCGACCAGGACGACGCTCGCGCCCTGCTCGGTCGCGGCGATCGCGGACCAGGTCGCGGCCGGGCCGCCGCCGATCACGAGGACGTCGGCGTGCAGGAGCAGGTGCTCTGCGGAGTCCTCGACGAGGGCAGGTCGGGGGGCACGGTGCGTGCGTCGGTGTGCTCCGGGACCCGCGGAGGCGCGGGAGACCGAAGGAGAGCGGGGGGAGGCAGAGGGCACAACCATGAGGGGTCGCTTTCCGGGGGGCCGCGACCTGGTCGCGGGTGCACAGGGACGCCGGTGGGGTCGGCGCGGGGGAGGCTGTCTCGTCGGGTCAGACGGGTCGACAGCAACAGCCCGGCGCGATGGCGCGGAGCGCGCGGTGCGTCGGCTCGGTGTGCATGAGAGCGACGCTAGTTGAACTAGACCGAAACGGTCCAGATTGAGTTGACGGATGAGACAAGGTTTCGCAGTGTTAACGCGTGCACCGGACCGTCACCCTCGACGGGCACGGTCGTCACCCTCGCGGGCTCTCTCCCCCGCCCCGCAGCTCCACCTCGTCGCCGAACGGGCGGGTCACCCAGGCCTCCGAGTCCCCGACGAGGTGAGCGACGTCGTCGGGCAGCGTGCCCGACGCGAGGTCCGCGACCGTCACGTTCTCCAGGACCGAGCGCATCGCGACCCGCAGCGCGACCCACGTCTGCTGGAGAGCCGCCGCGGACTCCGCGTACGACGTGTCCTCGGGCTGGACGCCCGCGATGTTCGCGAGCGGGCCGTCGATCGCCCGGATGACGTCCGCGACCGCGATCCGCGCGGGTGCCGCCGCCAGGCGGAACCCGCCCTCGGCGCCCCGGCGGCTCTCGACCAGGCCCGACCTGCGCAGCTGGTTCAGGATGCCCAGGAGGAACGACCCCGGGATGCGCTGCGCCTTGCCGACGCGCTCCGCGGTCACGAACCCCTCGTCGTAGGCGACGGCGAGCTCCACGCACGCGCGGACGGCGTAGTCGATCTTGGCGGTGATGCGCATGGGCCCAGTATGCCGACGGCATGTTTCCGATCGTGCAGGAATACCGGGTGAAGCACCCCGGCCACCGGTGCGGTGCGGGTTGGGCTCGGGCGCCCGACGTGTGCGAAGGTGCAGCGGTGACTTCGTACCGGGTGAGCCTCGTCGTCGGGATGCTGCGCACTGGCGCGTCCCCGGAAGCCGTGCTGCCCGCGGCCGCCGCCGCGGCGCGCGAGGTGACCGAGGTCGAGTCCTACGACCTGGGGATCGTGAGCGGCGAGGCCCGCGTCACGGTGCGCTTCCTCGCCGAGGACGACGACCAGGCCGCCGAGATCGCCCGCGCGGTCCGGGCTGCGGCCGGCGCCCTCGTCGAGGTGAGCGGTGCGGTCTTCACACGCCGCTACGGCCCGAAGTGGCACCCGGTCGCTGGCGGCATCCACCGCTGACCTGCGCGTCCGCCGCGATCCGAGGCCGCCGCGGGTCTGGCGTTCTCACGGGCCGGACGGCGATCGTGTCCCGCCCGGGCTCGGACGCGCACCGCGCCCGGAGACCGTAGGTTGGACACATGCTTGCCGCCTACGTGACGCACTTCGACCAGCAGGACCCGCTCGCAGGCCTGACCGTGGGAGACCTGCCCGCCCCGGAGCCCCGGGAGAACTGGTCGGTGGTGGACGTCCGGGCCGCGAGCCTGAACCACCACGACCTGTGGTCGCTGCGCGGGGTCGGTCTGCGCGCCGAGCAGCTCCCGATGATCCTCGGCACCGACGCCGCGGGCATCGCGCCCGACGGGACCGAGGTCGTCGTCCACGGCGTGATCGGCGCCGACGGGCACGGGGTAGGGCCCGCGGAGTCGCGCACGCTCCTGTCCGAGAAGTACGCGGGGACGCTCGCCGAGCAGGTCGCCGTGCCCAGGAAGAACCTGATCCCCAAGCCGCCGGAGCTCACGTTCGTCGAGGCGGCGTGCCTCCCGACGGCGTGGCTCACCGCGTACCGCATGCTCTTCAGCGTGGCGGGGCTCGCCCCGGGCGACCGCGTGCTCGTCCAGGGTGCGGGGGGTGGCGTCGCGAGCGCCGCGACGCGCCTCGCGAGCGCGGCGGGCATCGAGGTGTTCGTGACGTCGCGGTCCTCGGCCAAGCGAGCCCGCGCTCTGCAGAACGGCGCGTCTGCGGTCTTCGAACCCGGGGCCCGGCTCCCCGCACGGGTGGACGCCGTGATCGAGACCGTCGGCCAGGCCACGTGGTCGCACTCGATGCGTTCGGTCCGGCCGGGCGGGACGGTCGTCGTCGCCGGGGCCACTTCCGGGGACGCGAGCCCCGCCGAGCTCTCGCGCATCTTCTTCCAGGAGATCACCGTCCGGGGCGTGACGATGGGTTCACGCGAAGACCTCGCGGCCCTGCTGCGGTTCCTCGCCCGCACCGACGTCCGCCCGACGATCGACGAGGTACTCCCGCTCGCCCAGGCCGCGGCCGGCCTGGCACGGCTCGACGCCGGGGAGCACTACGGGAAGATCGTGCTCACGACATGACCGACGGTGTGGGTGCGGACGGGGGCCCGCCCCGGGGCGGCGACCGGGAGTTCCAGACGACCGGAGGCTCCCAGGACACCGAGGGCGCGGAGAGCTCCGGCGGCGCTGCTCCCGACGCGAGGCCTGTCGGCGTCGAACCAGGCGTCGCGTCACGTGGCACCGAGCTGCGGGCTGCCGGCTCGGCGGGTTCGCACGAGTGGACCGGTTCGCCACGCATCGCAGGTTCCCGACGTCGCCCACGGGCCGCCGCGCCCCGGACGCTCACCCTGGCGTCGCTGCGGGCGCCGCTCGCCGAGGCAGCGGCGCTCGTCCCGACGGGGCCTCGAGGCCCGGTTCCTCGGCCCCGTGTCAGGCCACAGCGCGGCCGGTGGGAGGAGGACGTCCTCGGACCGGACTACCGTCGTCTGACCCTCCACCTCACGCCCGACGACGAGGGGGAGGTCGTCGCGACCCTCGTCCGCTACGACCCTCCGACCGAGGAGGCCGTCCGCCCCGCACGCGCCGTGCTGTACGTCCACGGGTGGAGCGACTACTTCTTCCAGACCGAGCTCGCCGAGTACTGGCACGCCCAGGGCGCGGCGTTCTACGCGGTAGACCTGCGCAAGTACGGCCGCAGCCTCCGGCCGCACCAGACCCCGGGGTACATCGAGCACCTCCACGAGTACGACGAGGATCTCGAGACCGCGCTCGCGCTGATCCACACCGAGCTCGGCGCGCACGCCTCGATCATGCTGGTCGGCCACTCGACAGGGGGGCTCACCGGTGTCTTGTGGGCGAACCGGAACCCTGGTCGGCTGCACGGGCTGGTACTGAACAGCCCGTGGCTGGAGCTGCAGGGTTCGTCCACGGTGAGAACGGTGTCCTCGCCGGCGATCCGTCAGCTCGCCCGGTTCCAGCCCAAGGCTCCACTGCCGAACATCGACGCCGGGTACTACGCGCGGACGCTGCGCGACCTCGAGAGCGGCGGCTGGGAGTTCAACCCCGAGTGGCGCCCCGTGCCGTCCTTCCCTGTTCGCGCCGGCTGGCTCCGGGGAATCATCGAGGGTCACGCGACGGTCGCTGCCGGCTTGTCCGTCACGTGTCCCATCATCGTCCTGACGTCCGACCGGACCATCATCAGCCCGCGCTGGAGCGAGGACATGCGGCAGGCGGACATCGTGCTCGACGTCGAGCTGCTGGCCCGGCGAGCCACGAACCTCGGGCCCGTGGTGACGATCGCCCGGATTCCAGGCGGGATCCACGACCTCACGCTGTCGGGACCGGGGCCGCGGAGACGTTTCTACCGCGAGATCACGAGGTGGCTCGCGGGATACGGGTGGAGCTGACACCGGTCGACGGGTGGTGTGTCCGGGTATGCCAAAGGCCCACCCCGTGAGGGGTGGGCCTTTGGTGAATGGTTGTCCGGCGGCGACCTACTCTCCCACCCCGTCTCCAGGGCAGTACCATCGGCGCTGAGAGGCTTAGCTTCCGGGTTCGGAATGGGACCGGGCGTTTCCCTCTCGCTATGACCGCCGTAACTCTATGGAGATGTTCGGGGCCCCCGGTTACGTGGGGGTGTGCCCGTATCTCGGGAACCGCACAGTGGACGCGTAGCAATAAGTTTGTGTGTTATCAAGTTGTCGGCTTATTAGTACCGGTCAGCTTCAGCAGTCTTTAGTCCTGCCTTACACATCCGGCCTATCTACCCAGTGGTCTAGCTGGGAGCCTCTCCCCCTTGCGGGGATGGAAACCTCATCTTGAAGCAGGCTTCCCGCTTAGATGCTTTCAGCGGTTATCCCTTCCGAACGTAGCTAACCAGCCGTGCTCCTGGCGGAACAACTGGCACACCAGAGGTTCGTCCGTCCCGGTCCTCTCGTACTAGGGACAGCCCTTCTCAAGTTTCCTGCGCGCGCAGCGGATAGGGACCGAACTGTCTCACGACGTTCTAAACCCAGCTCGCGTACCGCTTTAATGGGCGAACAGCCCAACCCTTGGGACCTACTCCAGCCCCAGGATGCGACGAGCCGACATCGAGGTGCCAAACCATGCCGTCGATATGGACTCTTGGGCAAGATCAGCCTGTTATCCCCGGGGTACCTTTTATCCGTTGAGCGACGGCGCTTCCACAAGCCACCGCCGGATCACTAGTTCCGACTTTCGTCCCTGCTCGACCTGTCAGTCTCACAGTCAAGCTCCCTTGTGCACTTGCACTCGACACCTGATTGCCAACCAGGCTGAGGGAACCTTTGAGCGCCTCCGTTACATTTTAGGAGGCAACCGCCCCAGTTAAACTACCCACCAGGCACTGTCCCTGATCCGGATTACGGACCGAGGTTAGATATCCAGAGCGACCAGAGTGGTATTTCAACGTTGACTCCACACACACTGGCGTGCATGCTTCACAGTCTCCCACCTATCCTACACAAGCCGCACCGAACACCAATACCAAGCTATAGTAAAGGTCCCGGGGTCTTTCCGTCCTGCTGCGCGTAACGAGCATCTTTACTCGTAGTGCAATTTCGCCGAGTTCGCGGTTGAGACAGCGGAGAAGTCGTTACGCCATTCGTGCAGGTCGGAACTTACCCGACAAGGAATTTCGCTACCTTAGGATGGTTATAGTTACCACCGCCGTTTACTGGGGCTTAAATTCTGAGCTTCGCTCCGAAGAGCTGACCCGTCCTCTTAACCTTCCAGCACCGGGCAGGCGTCAGTCCGTATACATCGTCTTGCGACTTCGCACGGACCTGTGTTTTTAGTAAACAGTCGCTTCTCCCTGGTCTCTGCGGCCGTCAACGCTCGGGAAGCTAGTTCCGTCACGCATCGGGCCCCCCTTCTCCCGAAGTTACGGGGGCATTTTGCCGAGTTCCTTAACCACGATTCTCTCGATCGCCTTAGTATTCTCTACCTGACCACCTGAGTCGGTTTAGGGTACGGGCGGCTAGAACCTCGCGCCGAGGCTTTTCTTGGCAGCATAGGATCACCCAATTCGCGCATACGCGCTATCTATCAGTTCTCAGGCTATGTGAACAGCGGATTTGCCTACTGTTCGCCCTACAACCTTGGACACGGTCAACCATCGCCGTGCTGGGCTACCTTCCTGCGTCACCCCTGTTAATACGCTTACCTAGTACCGGTTCGGGTCGCGCGCCGCTCCAGCGGTGTCTCCCGAAGGAGACGATGCTGGTTAAGGGCGCTTAGCATCACCGGGTTCGGTATGGGCGGTTCTTCGCCGGTAGGAGAATATCAACTCCTTGTCCATCGACTACGCCTGTCGGCCTCGCCTTAGGTCCCGACTTACCCAGGGCGGATTAGCCTGGCCCTGGAACCCTTGGTCATTCGGCGGACGGGTTTCTCACCCGTCTTTCGCTACTCATGCCTGCATTCTCACTCGTGTAGGCTCCACCGCTGGGTTACCCCGCGACTTCACTGCCCACACGACGCTCCCCTACCCATCCACACGCCTGGACCACGAAGGCCTAGCGTTTGTGTGAATGCCACAGCTTCGGCGGTGTACTTGAGCCCCGCTACATTGTCGGCGCGGAATCACTTGACCAGTGAGCTATTACGCACTCTTTCAAGGGTGGCTGCTTCTAAGCCAACCTCCTGGTTGTCTGTGCAACTCCACATCCTTTCCCACTTAGCACACGCTTAGGGGCCTTAGCTGGTGGTCTGGGCTGTTTCCCTCTCGACTACGGAGCTTATCCCCCGCAGTCTCACTCCCGCGCTCTCACTTACCGGCATTCGGAGTTTGGCTGACGTCAGTAACCTTGTAGGGCCCATCGGCCATCCAGTAGCTCTACCTCCGGCAAGAAACACGCGAGGCTGCACCTAAATGCATTTCGGGGAGAACCAGCTATCACGAAGTTTGATTGGCCTTTCACCCCTAACCACAGGTCATCCCCCAGGTTTTCAACCCTGGTGGGTTCGGTCCTCCACGTAGTCTTACCCACGCTTCAACCTGCCCATGGCTAGATCACTTCGCTTCGGGTCTAGGCCCAGCGACTCATTCGCCCTATTCAGACTCGCTTTCGCTACGGCTTCCCCACACGGGTTAACCTTGCCACTGAGCACTAACTCGCAGGCTCATTCTTCAAAAGGCACGCTGTCACCCCTGCTAGGGAGGCTCCAACGGATTGTAGGCACACGGTTTCAGGTACTATTTCACTCCCCTCCCGGGGTACTTTTCACCTTTCCCTCACGGTACTGGTCCGCTATCGGTCACTAGGTAGTATTTAGGCTTAGCAAGTGGTCTTGCCGGATTCACACGGGATTTCTCGGGCCCCGTGCTACTTGGGATCCCCTTCGGGAGGCCGCGTCATTTCGTCTACGGGGGTCGCACCCTCTGTGCCGGGCCTTTCAATGCCCTTCGACTATAACGCGGCTTTCTGACTCCCTGACCGGGTACCAGCCCGGTCTGAAAGGTCCCACAACCCCGCCCATGCAACGCCTGGTAGCTATCACACATGAACGGTTTGGCCTGTTCCGCTTTCGCTCGCCACTACTCACGGAATATCTCTTCCTGTCGGTACTGAGATGTTTCACTTCCCGACGTTCCCTCCACACACCCTATATATTCAGGTGCGGGTCACTGGACATGACTCCAGCGGGGTTTCCCCATTCGGAGATCCTCGGATCACGGTTCGTTTGCCAACTCCCCGAGGCTTATCGCAGGCTACAACGTCCTTCATCGGCTCCTAGTGCCAAGGCATCCACCCTGTGCCCTTAAAAACTTGACAACAAAAAATTGCAGAGAACAAAGATAAATCTTTGATCTTACAAAGATGCTCGCGTCCACTGTGCAGTTCTCAAGCTACGGACGATCCCACCCGCTCCCACGGCCTACCAACACAACCGGTTGGCGGTTCACCCAGGAGACGCGATGGCCCGTTCAGAGCGACCCCACCCATGCGGGCGGTTCCCTCAGGACCCAACAGTGTGCTTGGCAAACCCTTCCCCCGTACCCGTGATGTTCCACCACCCACACAAGATGGGCAGGTACTGACACGAACCGTCATGGCCGAGCTCTTCGTTAATGTTCCACCCTTGAGCAACCATCCACCCACGCGTTCGGCGAGTGCCATGGCCTCTGCACAACCAGCACCACAAGGGCGCCGACTGTGAGTGATGCTCCTTAGAAAGGAGGTGATCCAGCCGCACCTTCCGGTACGGCTACCTTGTTACGACTTAGTCCCAATCGCCAGTCCCACCTTCGACAGCTCCCTCCACAAGGGTTGGGCCACCGGCTTCGGGTGTTACCGACTTTCGTGACTTGACGGGCGGTGTGTACAAGGCCCGGGAACGTATTCACCGCAGCGTTGCTGATCTGCGATTACTAGCGACTCCGACTTCATGGGGTCGAGTTGCAGACCCCAATCCGAACTGAGACCGGCTTTTTGGGATTCGCTCCACCTCGCGGTATCGCAGCCCTTTGTACCGGCCATTGTAGCATGCGTGAAGCCCAAGACATAAGGGGCATGATGATTTGACGTCATCCCCACCTTCCTCCGAGTTGACCCCGGCAGTCTCTTATGAGTCCCCACCATGACGTGCTGGCAACATAAGACGAGGGTTGCGCTCGTTGCGGGACTTAACCCAACATCTCACGACACGAGCTGACGACAACCATGCACCACCTGTACACCGACCTTGCGGGGCAACCATCTCTGGAAGTTTCCGGTGTATGTCAAGCCTTGGTAAGGTTCTTCGCGTTGCATCGAATTAATCCGCATGCTCCGCCGCTTGTGCGGGCCCCCGTCAATTCCTTTGAGTTTTAGCCTTGCGGCCGTACTCCCCAGGCGGGGCACTTAATGCGTTTGCTGCGGCACGGAACTCGTGGAATGAGCCCCACACCTAGTGCCCAACGTTTACGGCATGGACTACCAGGGTATCTAATCCTGTTCGCTCCCCATGCTTTCGCTCCTCAGCGTCAGTTGCGGCCCAGTGACCTGCCTTCGCCATCGGTGTTCCTCCTGATATCTGCGCATTCCACCGCTACACCAGGAATTCCAGTCACCCCTACCGCACTCTAGTCTGCCCGTACCCGATGCAAGCTCAAGGTTGAGCCTTGAGTTTTCACACCAGACGCGACAAACCGCCTACGAGCTCTTTACGCCCAATAATTCCGGACAACGCTTGCGCCCTACGTATTACCGCGGCTGCTGGCACGTAGTTAGCCGGCGCTTCTTCTGCAGGTACCGTCACTTGCGCTTCTTCCCTGCTGAAAGAGGTTTACAACCCGAAGGCCTTCATCCCTCACGCGGCGTCGCTGCATCAGGCTTTCGCCCATTGTGCAATATTCCCCACTGCTGCCTCCCGTAGGAGTCTGGGCCGTGTCTCAGTCCCAGTGTGGCCGGTCGCCCTCTCAGGCCGGCTACCCGTCGTCGCCTTGGTAGGCCATTACCCCACCAACAAGCTGATAGGCCGCGAGTCCATCCCAGACCGATAAATCTTTCCAGACACTCCCCATGCAGGGGCGTCTCGTATCCAGTATTAGACCTCGTTTCCAAGGCTTATCCCGGAGTCTGGGGCAGGTTACTCACGTGTTACTCACCCGTTCGCCACTGATCCGCCCAGCAAGCTGGGCATCACCGTTCGACTTGCATGTGTTAAGCACGCCGCCAGCGTTCGTCCTGAGCCAGGATCAAACTCTCCGTAAATGTTTGCTATCAACCCCGAAGGATTAACAACCATACGAAGCGGACCCGAAGGTCCATAATCATGGCTACAAACCGAAAACATGACGTTTTCAATTCATACCAAATAGAAGTCTCAACACGAACACACAACACACACCAAACGATGCGCGCCACACGCCCATGCAGGACAATTGGCATTAACTATCAAGCACACTGTTGAGTTCTCAAGCAACCGACACGCACCGACTCCAACCCACCAGGGGCCTTCACTCGGGGCAACTTGTTAATCTTATCAGACTTTCCGGGGCTTTCCTACCTCGCGATTTCTCGTGAAGCGAGCCGCACAAGCCGACCACCTTCCCTACTCCTCAAGGAAACAAGAATCCCCAGGAGTCTTCAGGAAGTGTGGTTCACCCGGGGGATCCAGCCACTTCGCGGCGGCTCCGAAGAGCTTCGCAGTGGTGTCTGTTCCTCCCTGCCGGGCTGACTCAGAGAACATTACGGTGGTCGGGGCCCAACGGTCAAACCGGTGCCCCGTGACCCCGGTCACCGCGCGTCGTCAGGTCACCAGGGCCGATTCTGCGGCCCGGCACAGCCGGCGAACCTCCCCGGCCGCCCAGGTACCGTCGGGGCATGAACCTCTCCAGCGATACCGTTCGCCCGTCCCTCGCCGACCGCCCGGGTGACGGCGTGACCGTGCGCGTGCTCGTTCCCTGCACGGTCGACGAACGGCACCAGGCTCGTGCGCTCGAGGCCTATCGCGAGCTGGTCGCCGCGACCAGGCAGGAGGCCGGCTGCCTGTCGTACGAGCTCCTCCAGCGCGTGGGGGACTCCACCCGGTTCCTGCTCGTCGAGGAGTGGGAGTCGCAGGACCATCTCGACGCCCACACCCGGACGGAGCACTTCGTGCGGCTCGTCGCGGAGCTCGAGCAGCTCGAGAGGGCCGCGCCCGCAGAGCTCTACCGACGCGTTCTCTAGGACGCGCTCGCTCAGGCAGGCAACGCGGGGCCCCTGGTCTCCGACGCTCGCCCCTCGTCAACGGACGACCGCCGCACGTCCCGCAGCCAGGTCGCGACCGTGTCGACATCCGCGACGATCATCCCCACCGACGGGTCGACCTGGTGCAACAACACCCTGGCAGGGTGCGCGCCCTCGATCCACCTGCGGTCCCCGGCCGGGTACGTCATCGACCCAGACGAACGGGCGTCCGTCCGCGATGCGCACCAGTACCTTCGTCCTCCACTGCAGGTCGTCCACCCCGTGGTCGCCGTCGTCGGCAGGAAGGTCGGACACCCGTAGGTGCGGGAGGCCGAGCAACGGCGCGATCACCTCGTTGGCGCCGCGCATCCACGGTCGCCCTCATCAGCTCGCACCCCAGGCCGGTCAGCAGCGGGCCGAGAGCGCGAGCCACGCTCGCCAGGTGGGGGTTCGACGCCGCCGTCCAGGACTCAGGACCCGGAACACGCGGCAACTCCGGCTGCCGAACGGGAGCAGCGGCCCGTCGACGTCGAGGAACGGGATCTGGCGCGATGCGGCGCTCACCCCTGCACCGTTGTGCAAGCGGCATCTTCGACGCCGCCCCTCCCGAGACCGGCATGGCCCGCGTGCGGCTGGCGACTGCTATCTCGTCGACCGCTGGCGGCGTGCCTCGTAGAGCACGATCGAGGCTGCGTTGGCTGCGTTGAGGGAGCTGGCCGCGCCGGCCATCGGGATGCTGAGCGTGACGTCCGCTGCGTCGCGCCATGCGCGCGACAGCCCCGCGGTCTCGTTGCCGACGAGGAGCAGCACGGGCTGCGTCAGGTCGAACGCCGAGATCTCGGCGTCGCCGTCCTCGTCCGTTGCCGCGACGACGATCGGCACGCCGGCCGAACGCTGATGCTCGACCCACTCCACGACGTCGTGGGGAGACGCGGCGCGCACGGTCGGCACGGCGAAGAAGGAACCTGTCGAGGCGCGGACGGACTTCGGGTCGTACGCGTCTGCGGCGTGCCCGGTGGTGATCACACCGTGTGCGCCGAGGGCGTCCGCTGAGCGGATGATCGACCCGATGTTGCCCGGCTGCGTCGGGCGGTCGAAGACCAGACCGAGGAAGTCCGCACGCGCCGGAATCCGCGTGAGGTCGTCGGGAGCCATGCCGACGACCGCCAGTACCTCGGCCGCCCCCTCGGTCTTCTCGCTGAGCTCGGCCAGCAGGTCCGACGACATCGCCACCTTCTCGGCGTTCGGCTGCGACGCGAGCAGGTCGCGAGCCCAGGGCGAGAGCGACCGGTCGGCGTCGTACAGCAGGGCACGGACGTCCCACCCGTGCTCGATCGCCAGGTTGACCGGCCGGACGCCCTGCACGATGAACTCTCCGGCGCGGTGACGCTTGGAGCGGTTGGACAGGAGCGTCTGCAGCACCTGGAATCGAGCATTGCGTGCGCTGATGCGGGTGACCACGTGTTCCTCCGGAGACCTGGCAGCATCTGGGTCCGGCCGCCTGACTCGAAGGCTACCGGCTCGGCACGCGGCTCGAGGTCCTGGCCTGCGGCCGGCGGAACTTGGTCGCGCCGCGACCGAGGTCGACACACGCAACACAAGAGCCCCGAGACACCTGATGGTGTCCGGGGCTGAGTTACCAGCGGCGAGGGCCGGGGCGTCGAGTGCGCGCGATGCGATCCGGGTATGCCAAAGGCCCACCCCGTGAGGGGTGGGCCTTTGGTGAATGGTTGTCCGGCGGCGACCTACTCTCCCACCCCGTCTCCAGGGCAGTACCATCGGCGCTGAGAGGCTTAGCTTCCGGGTTCGGAATGGGACCGGGCGTTTCCCTCTCGCTATGACCGCCGTAACTCTATGGAGATGTTCGGGGCCCCCGGTTACGTGGGGGTGTGCCCGTATCTCGGGAACCGCACAGTGGACGCGTAGCAATAAGTTTGTGTGTTATCAAGTTGTCGGCTTATTAGTACCGGTCAGCTTCAGCAGTCTTTAGTCCTGCCTTACACATCCGGCCTATCTACCCAGTGGTCTAGCTGGGAGCCTCTCCCCCTTGCGGGGATGGAAACCTCATCTTGAAGCAGGCTTCCCGCTTAGATGCTTTCAGCGGTTATCCCTTCCGAACGTAGCTAACCAGCCGTGCTCCTGGCGGAACAACTGGCACACCAGAGGTTCGTCCGTCCCGGTCCTCTCGTACTAGGGACAGCCCTTCTCAAGTTTCCTGCGCGCGCAGCGGATAGGGACCGAACTGTCTCACGACGTTCTAAACCCAGCTCGCGTACCGCTTTAATGGGCGAACAGCCCAACCCTTGGGACCTACTCCAGCCCCAGGATGCGACGAGCCGACATCGAGGTGCCAAACCATGCCGTCGATATGGACTCTTGGGCAAGATCAGCCTGTTATCCCCGGGGTACCTTTTATCCGTTGAGCGACGGCGCTTCCACAAGCCACCGCCGGATCACTAGTTCCGACTTTCGTCCCTGCTCGACCTGTCAGTCTCACAGTCAAGCTCCCTTGTGCACTTGCACTCGACACCTGATTGCCAACCAGGCTGAGGGAACCTTTGAGCGCCTCCGTTACATTTTAGGAGGCAACCGCCCCAGTTAAACTACCCACCAGGCACTGTCCCTGATCCGGATTACGGACCGAGGTTAGATATCCAGAGCGACCAGAGTGGTATTTCAACGTTGACTCCACACACACTGGCGTGCATGCTTCACAGTCTCCCACCTATCCTACACAAGCCGCACCGAACACCAATACCAAGCTATAGTAAAGGTCCCGGGGTCTTTCCGTCCTGCTGCGCGTAACGAGCATCTTTACTCGTAGTGCAATTTCGCCGAGTTCGCGGTTGAGACAGCGGAGAAGTCGTTACGCCATTCGTGCAGGTCGGAACTTACCCGACAAGGAATTTCGCTACCTTAGGATGGTTATAGTTACCACCGCCGTTTACTGGGGCTTAAATTCTGAGCTTCGCTCCGAAGAGCTGACCCGTCCTCTTAACCTTCCAGCACCGGGCAGGCGTCAGTCCGTATACATCGTCTTGCGACTTCGCACGGACCTGTGTTTTTAGTAAACAGTCGCTTCTCCCTGGTCTCTGCGGCCGTCAACGCTCGGGAAGCTAGTTCCGTCACGCATCGGGCCCCCCTTCTCCCGAAGTTACGGGGGCATTTTGCCGAGTTCCTTAACCACGATTCTCTCGATCGCCTTAGTATTCTCTACCTGACCACCTGAGTCGGTTTAGGGTACGGGCGGCTAGAACCTCGCGCCGAGGCTTTTCTTGGCAGCATAGGATCACCCAATTCGCGCATACGCGCTATCTATCAGTTCTCAGGCTATGTGAACAGCGGATTTGCCTACTGTTCGCCCTACAACCTTGGACACGGTCAACCATCGCCGTGCTGGGCTACCTTCCTGCGTCACCCCTGTTAATACGCTTACCTAGTACCGGTTCGGGTCGCGCGCCGCTCCAGCGGTGTCTCCCGAAGGAGACGATGCTGGTTAAGGGCGCTTAGCATCACCGGGTTCGGTATGGGCGGTTCTTCGCCGGTAGGAGAATATCAACTCCTTGTCCATCGACTACGCCTGTCGGCCTCGCCTTAGGTCCCGACTTACCCAGGGCGGATTAGCCTGGCCCTGGAACCCTTGGTCATTCGGCGGACGGGTTTCTCACCCGTCTTTCGCTACTCATGCCTGCATTCTCACTCGTGTAGGCTCCACCGCTGGGTTACCCCGCGACTTCACTGCCCACACGACGCTCCCCTACCCATCCACACGCCTGGACCACGAAGGCCTAGCGTTTGTGTGAATGCCACAGCTTCGGCGGTGTACTTGAGCCCCGCTACATTGTCGGCGCGGAATCACTTGACCAGTGAGCTATTACGCACTCTTTCAAGGGTGGCTGCTTCTAAGCCAACCTCCTGGTTGTCTGTGCAACTCCACATCCTTTCCCACTTAGCACACGCTTAGGGGCCTTAGCTGGTGGTCTGGGCTGTTTCCCTCTCGACTACGGAGCTTATCCCCCGCAGTCTCACTCCCGCGCTCTCACTTACCGGCATTCGGAGTTTGGCTGACGTCAGTAACCTTGTAGGGCCCATCGGCCATCCAGTAGCTCTACCTCCGGCAAGAAACACGCGAGGCTGCACCTAAATGCATTTCGGGGAGAACCAGCTATCACGAAGTTTGATTGGCCTTTCACCCCTAACCACAGGTCATCCCCCAGGTTTTCAACCCTGGTGGGTTCGGTCCTCCACGTAGTCTTACCCACGCTTCAACCTGCCCATGGCTAGATCACTTCGCTTCGGGTCTAGGCCCAGCGACTCATTCGCCCTATTCAGACTCGCTTTCGCTACGGCTTCCCCACACGGGTTAACCTTGCCACTGAGCACTAACTCGCAGGCTCATTCTTCAAAAGGCACGCTGTCACCCCTGCTAGGGAGGCTCCAACGGATTGTAGGCACACGGTTTCAGGTACTATTTCACTCCCCTCCCGGGGTACTTTTCACCTTTCCCTCACGGTACTGGTCCGCTATCGGTCACTAGGTAGTATTTAGGCTTAGCAAGTGGTCTTGCCGGATTCACACGGGATTTCTCGGGCCCCGTGCTACTTGGGATCCCCTTCGGGAGGCCGCGTCATTTCGTCTACGGGGGTCGCACCCTCTGTGCCGGGCCTTTCAATGCCCTTCGACTATAACGCGGCTTTCTGACTCCCTGACCGGGTACCAGCCCGGTCTGAAAGGTCCCACAACCCCGCCCATGCAACGCCTGGTAGCTATCACACATGAACGGTTTGGCCTGTTCCGCTTTCGCTCGCCACTACTCACGGAATATCTCTTCCTGTCGGTACTGAGATGTTTCACTTCCCGACGTTCCCTCCACACACCCTATATATTCAGGTGCGGGTCACTGGACATGACTCCAGCGGGGTTTCCCCATTCGGAGATCCTCGGATCACGGTTCGTTTGCCAACTCCCCGAGGCTTATCGCAGGCTACAACGTCCTTCATCGGCTCCTAGTGCCAAGGCATCCACCCTGTGCCCTTAAAAACTTGACAACAAAAAATTGCAGAGAACAAAGATAAATCTTTGATCTTACAAAGATGCTCGCGTCCACTGTGCAGTTCTCAAGCTACGGACGATCCCACCCGCTCCCACGGCCTACCAACACAACCGGTTGGCGGTTCACCCAGGAGACGCGATGGCCCGTTCAGAGCGACCCCACCCATGCGGGCGGTTCCCTCAGGACCCAACAGTGTGCTTGGCAAACCCTTCCCCCGTACCCGTGATGTTCCACCACCCACACAAGATGGGCAGGTACTGACACGAACCGTCATGGCCGAGCTCTTCGTTAATGTTCCACCCTTGAGCAACCATCCACCCACGCGTTCGGCGAGTGCCATGGCCTCTGCACAACCAGCACCACAAGGGCGCCGACTGTGAGTGATGCTCCTTAGAAAGGAGGTGATCCAGCCGCACCTTCCGGTACGGCTACCTTGTTACGACTTAGTCCCAATCGCCAGTCCCACCTTCGACAGCTCCCTCCACAAGGGTTGGGCCACCGGCTTCGGGTGTTACCGACTTTCGTGACTTGACGGGCGGTGTGTACAAGGCCCGGGAACGTATTCACCGCAGCGTTGCTGATCTGCGATTACTAGCGACTCCGACTTCATGGGGTCGAGTTGCAGACCCCAATCCGAACTGAGACCGGCTTTTTGGGATTCGCTCCACCTCGCGGTATCGCAGCCCTTTGTACCGGCCATTGTAGCATGCGTGAAGCCCAAGACATAAGGGGCATGATGATTTGACGTCATCCCCACCTTCCTCCGAGTTGACCCCGGCAGTCTCTTATGAGTCCCCACCATGACGTGCTGGCAACATAAGACGAGGGTTGCGCTCGTTGCGGGACTTAACCCAACATCTCACGACACGAGCTGACGACAACCATGCACCACCTGTACACCGACCTTGCGGGGCAACCATCTCTGGAAGTTTCCGGTGTATGTCAAGCCTTGGTAAGGTTCTTCGCGTTGCATCGAATTAATCCGCATGCTCCGCCGCTTGTGCGGGCCCCCGTCAATTCCTTTGAGTTTTAGCCTTGCGGCCGTACTCCCCAGGCGGGGCACTTAATGCGTTTGCTGCGGCACGGAACTCGTGGAATGAGCCCCACACCTAGTGCCCAACGTTTACGGCATGGACTACCAGGGTATCTAATCCTGTTCGCTCCCCATGCTTTCGCTCCTCAGCGTCAGTTGCGGCCCAGTGACCTGCCTTCGCCATCGGTGTTCCTCCTGATATCTGCGCATTCCACCGCTACACCAGGAATTCCAGTCACCCCTACCGCACTCTAGTCTGCCCGTACCCGATGCAAGCTCAAGGTTGAGCCTTGAGTTTTCACACCAGACGCGACAAACCGCCTACGAGCTCTTTACGCCCAATAATTCCGGACAACGCTTGCGCCCTACGTATTACCGCGGCTGCTGGCACGTAGTTAGCCGGCGCTTCTTCTGCAGGTACCGTCACTTGCGCTTCTTCCCTGCTGAAAGAGGTTTACAACCCGAAGGCCTTCATCCCTCACGCGGCGTCGCTGCATCAGGCTTTCGCCCATTGTGCAATATTCCCCACTGCTGCCTCCCGTAGGAGTCTGGGCCGTGTCTCAGTCCCAGTGTGGCCGGTCGCCCTCTCAGGCCGGCTACCCGTCGTCGCCTTGGTAGGCCATTACCCCACCAACAAGCTGATAGGCCGCGAGTCCATCCCAGACCGATAAATCTTTCCAGACACTCCCCATGCAGGGGCGTCTCGTATCCAGTATTAGACCTCGTTTCCAAGGCTTATCCCGGAGTCTGGGGCAGGTTACTCACGTGTTACTCACCCGTTCGCCACTGATCCGCCCAGCAAGCTGGGCATCACCGTTCGACTTGCATGTGTTAAGCACGCCGCCAGCGTTCGTCCTGAGCCAGGATCAAACTCTCCGTAAATGTTTGCTATCAACCCCGAAGGATTAACAACCATACGAAGCGGACCCGAAGGTCCATAATCATGGCTACAAACCGAAAACATGACGTTTTCAATTCATACCAAATAGAAGTCTCAACACGAACACACAACACACACCAAACGATGCGCGCCACACGCCCATGCAGGACAATTGGCATTAACTATCAAGCACACTGTTGAGTTCTCAAGCAACCGACACGCACCGACTCCAACCCACCAGGGGCCTTCACTCGGGGCAACTTGTTAATCTTATCAGACTTTCCGGGGCTTTCCTACCTCGCGATTTCTCGTGAAGCGAGCCGCACAAGCCGACCACCTTCCCTACTCCTCAAGGAAACAAGAATCCCCAGGAGTCTTCAGGAAGTGTGGTTCACCCGGGGGATCCAGCCACTTCGCGGCGGCTCCGAAGAGCTTCGCAGTGGTGTCTGTTCCTCCCTGCCGGGCTGACTCAGAGAACATTACGGTGGTCGGGGCCCAACGGTCAAACCGGTGCCCCGTGACCCCGGTCACCGCGCGTCGTCAGGTCACCAGGGCCGATTCTGCGGCCCGGCACAGCCGGCGAACCTCCCCGGCCGCCCAGGTACCGTCGGGGCATGAACCTCTCCAGCGATACCGTTCGCCCGTCCCTCGCCGACCGCCCGGGTGACGGCGTGACCGTGCGCGTGCTCGTTCCCTGCACGGTCGACGAACGGCACCAGGCTCGTGCGCTCGAGGCCTATCGCGAGCTGGTCGCCGCGACCAGGCAGGAGGCCGGCTGCCTGTCGTACGAGCTCCTCCAGCGCGTGGGGGACTCCACCCGGTTCCTGCTCGTCGAGGAGTGGGAGTCGCAGGACCATCTCGACGCCCACACCCGGACGGAGCACTTCGTGCGGCTCGTCGCGGAGCTCGAGCAGCTCGAGAGGGCCGCGCCCGCAGAGCTCTACCGACGCGTTCTCTAGGACGCGCTCGCTCAGGCAGGCAACGCGGGGCCCCTGGTCTCCGACGCTCGCCCCTCGTCAACGGACGACCGCCGCACGTCCCGCAGCCAGGTCGCGACCGTGTCGACATCCGCGACGATCATCCCCACCGACGGGTCGACCTGGTGCAACAACACCCTGGCAGGGTGCGCGCCCTCGATCCACCTGCGGTCCCCGGCCGGGTACGTCATCGACCCAGACGAACGGGCGTCCGTCCGCGATGCGCACCAGTACCTTCGTCCTCCACTGCAGGTCGTCCACCCCGTGGTCGCCGTCGTCGGCAGGAAGGTCGGACACCCGTAGGTGCGGGAGGCCGAGCAACGGCGCGATCACCTCGTTGGCGCCGCGCATCCACGGTCGCCCTCATCAGCTCGCACCCCAGGCCGGTCAGCAGCGGGCCGAGAGCGCGAGCCACGCTCGCCAGGTGGGGGTTCGACGCCGCCGTCCAGGACTCAGGACCCGGAACACGCGGCAACTCCGGCTGCCGAACGGGAGCAGCGGCCCGTCGACGTCGAGGAACGGGATCTGGCGCGATGCGGCGCTCACCCCTGCACCGTTGTGCAAGCGGCATCTTCGACGCCGCCCCTCCCGAGACCGGCATGGCCCGCGTGCGGCTGGCGACTGCTATCTCGTCGACCGCTGGCGGCGTGCCTCGTAGAGCACGATCGAGGCTGCGTTGGCTGCGTTGAGGGAGCTGGCCGCGCCGGCCATCGGGATGCTGAGCGTGACGTCCGCTGCGTCGCGCCATGCGCGCGACAGCCCCGCGGTCTCGTTGCCGACGAGGAGCAGCACGGGCTGCGTCAGGTCGAACGCCGAGATCTCGGCGTCGCCGTCCTCGTCCGTTGCCGCGACGACGATCGGCACGCCGGCCGAACGCTGATGCTCGACCCACTCCACGACGTCGTGGGGAGACGCGGCGCGCACGGTCGGCACGGCGAAGAAGGAACCTGTCGAGGCGCGGACGGACTTCGGGTCGTACGCGTCTGCGGCGTGCCCGGTGGTGATCACACCGTGTGCGCCGAGGGCGTCCGCTGAGCGGATGATCGACCCGATGTTGCCCGGCTGCGTCGGGCGGTCGAAGACCAGACCGAGGAAGTCCGCACGCGCCGGAATCCGCGTGAGGTCGTCGGGAGCCATGCCGACGACCGCCAGTACCTCGGCCGCCCCCTCGGTCTTCTCGCTGAGCTCGGCCAGCAGGTCCGACGACATCGCCACCTTCTCGGCGTTCGGCTGCGACGCGAGCAGGTCGCGAGCCCAGGGCGAGAGCGACCGGTCGGCGTCGTACAGCAGGGCACGGACGTCCCACCCGTGCTCGATCGCCAGGTTGACCGGCCGGACGCCCTGCACGATGAACTCTCCGGCGCGGTGACGCTTGGAGCGGTTGGACAGGAGCGTCTGCAGCACCTGGAATCGAGCATTGCGTGCGCTGATGCGGGTGACCACGTGTTCCTCCGGAGACCTGGCAGCATCTGGGTCCGGCCGCCTGACTCGAAGGCTACCGGCTCGGCACGCGGCTCGAGGTCCTGGCCTGCGGCCGGCGGAACTTGGTCGCGCCGCGACCGAGGTCGACACACGCAACACAAGAGCCCCGAGACACCTGATGGTGTCCGGGGCTGAGTTACCAGCGGCGAGGGCCGGGGCGTCGAGTGCGCGCGATGCGATCCGGGTATGCCAAAGGCCCACCCCGTGAGGGGTGGGCCTTTGGTGAATGGTTGTCCGGCGGCGACCTACTCTCCCACCCCGTCTCCAGGGCAGTACCATCGGCGCTGAGAGGCTTAGCTTCCGGGTTCGGAATGGGACCGGGCGTTTCCCTCTCGCTATGACCGCCGTAACTCTATGGAGATGTTCGGGGCCCCCGGTTACGTGGGGGTGTGCCCGTATCTCGGGAACCGCACAGTGGACGCGTAGCAATAAGTTTGTGTGTTATCAAGTTGTCGGCTTATTAGTACCGGTCAGCTTCAGCAGTCTTTAGTCCTGCCTTACA